>CBDVAL010000168.1:0-7824 GCA_965371955.1 uncultured bacterium
AGTCGAGCAGCTTGACGCGGCCCTCACCGTCGACCATGACGTTGCTGGGCTTGAGATCGCGGTGGATCACACCACGCTCGTGGGCCGCCTCCAGCCCTTCGGCGATCTGCAAGGCGACGGGCAGGGCCTCATCGACGGGGAGCGGTCCACGCTCCAGCCGCTGGGCAAGGTTCTCGCCCTCAACCAGTTCGAGCACGAGGTGCTGCCGATCGCGATGCGATTCGAGCCCGTAGATCGAGGCGATGTTTGCATGGTTGAGCGACGCGAGGACCTTGGCCTCCCGCTCGAAGCGGGCGAGACGCGGGGCGTCCGCCGCGAACTCCGCTGGCAGCACCTTGATCGCAACATCGCGATCAAGCCGCGTATCACGGGCTCGGTAGACCTCGCCCATGCCCCCCTTACCGAGGTGGCCGGTGATCTCGTAGCTGCCGAAGGTTTCGCCGAGCATACCGAGGGAGTCTATCCTGTGAAGTCAAGAAGTGTCCAAGGACGCCCGTCTCCACAATGTCTCCAAGACTGGGGACGACTCAGGACGACTCCAGGGGACAACGAGTTGTACACAAGGCAACGAATTATCAGGCAGT
Source organism: uncultured bacterium (assembly GCA_965371955.1). Lineage (GTDB taxonomy): Bacteria > Acidobacteriota > Polarisedimenticolia > CBDVAL01 > CBDVAL01 > CBDVAL01. The sequence continues at coordinate 585 of CBDVAL010000168.1, forward strand.
TAGAACGGAAAGTCGTGCACCATCAACAAGTTAGCTTTTTGCCCCCCATTGGGTTCGAATCCCGTTGGGGACGCCAACCATCTCGCTCACTCTGTTCCCGCACTCGAATCGTGTGTCATCGTGCGAGATTTCAGGACATCATGAGGGAAAGGGCAGCAGGAGGAACCTCCGGAATGTCGGGGACGACGAGGGGAGGCTGTATCAGATTCCGGAATCGGCGGATCTTCTAGCGAGGGCACCGGAGCGGTAGGCGAGTTCCAGCGCTTCCTCGAGCCACGCCAGTCTCTGTGCGGGCGTCGCGGCGAGGGTGGTTTCCAGGAGCTGTCTCCGGGCCCCCTGCCAGGTGGCATCCCAGTGGCCCGAGGAGTCGGGCTGTTCACTCATTTCCACCTCGCTGCTTTGCTTGCAGGATCGCTTCGAGATGCTCGATGTCAGCGTGATCCTGTGGCCGGCCTGCCAGGCGTTTGAGGTGGATCAGGTCAGGTATCGACGCCACGTGCACCGTAATGTTCTGCAAATCAAACTTGTCCGACCTTGACCACAGCTCTTCGAAAGGGATGGGATGTGCGACGAAGAGATCAACGACCCGCATTGGGTTCGAGGGGTCATACATGGAGAAAACCTCCATGCCTCGGACGCGAATCCATTCCTCGCGAATCGAAGGATCGGCAAAATCCTGCGGACTCACGGGAACACGCGGTTGTAGCCCTAGCCCCGTCAAGGCGTCAATGGTCCGTCGAGCTTGCTCGTTGCCGAGATCCACGATGAGATCCGCAACAACCGTCAGCCGTGCATGGCCCTGCAGAACAACGGCGAGGCCCCCGACGATCACATAGCGAACGCCAGCATCGTTCAGCGCTTTGAACAGCGGTTCGTAGACAGCCATGGGTGGATTGTAACGTACGCTCTTTGTGGACGGGCGCTCAGAAGGCGATCGAGGATGATGCGCGTGAGCGAGGCCTGGCTCGTCCGCAAGATCTCGTAAACCGTTGGGCCTGAACCGCTCCGGGTTCTCCGGGGTGCTTCACCGACTGCACGAGCAGCGGCTTGGCGAGTTCGGCAGGGATGCAACCTACCTGAGTAGGCGATTGGGTTCTAATCCCGGTAGCTCTCGTACAGCTCCTTGAGCTGCCCGGCGAGATCGGCCTGACACCGCTTCAGTTCGGCGATCTGCTCGCGGCGTGAGCGCATCAGGAAGAAGCTGCGCATGTCGCGCAGGGCCGTCTGCCAGCGTTCGCGGATCCAGAGCCCGGTGAAACCCACCAGGGGTATCCAGAACACGGCCCCTACGCCTGCCCAGGGGCCCCAGCGCCAGCCGATGGCGATGCACAGGCCCACCCCCCACAGCAGGTACACCGGCACGCCCACCATGAGCTGGAAGGTGGAGACCTGATCGACCTTGGGCCGGCCCAGGCGCGCCAGCCTCTCGGTGAGGAAATGCGGGATGCGGAACAGAAGGTACCCGGCCACCGCGAGGATCGCTGCCGGCGCGCCGAGGAGATGCACGCGCCGCACCGCCCAGCGCATGCCGGCGGTCACGCGCGTGTCGAGCCCCAGGTGAGAGGGCTGCAGCCCCAGCAGCTTGAGCTTGCGGCGGTGCCGGTCCACCTGGCGGACCACCTCGGAGCGAGCGCCTTCGTGGCGCCGGAGCTCTCCCAGGATGCGCGTCGCCCGTTCCATGCGCGCCACGGTGGCCGCCGGATCGGTATCGCCGCCATGCTCGGTGGTCCAGATGGCCTCGGCGCACTCCACGATGGGGCGATCCTCCCAGCGTTCCAGATTGAGCGTCACCCTGCGCAGGCTGGCGTCGATGCGGTCGGTGAGCTCGCGCACCGCCTCGCGGTCCTCGGCGCTGCGCGCAGCCAGGTCTTCCCACTTGACCGGGCTACCCAGGATGACCAGCGCCTCGGAGCGGAACCTTCTCCTGTGCCGCAGCACCAGCCCCACAGGGATGATGGGGAAGGTCTCCTGGCGCTGCGCGAACGCGCCCAGGGCGATGCGCGCCGCGCCGGTGCGCAGCGGCTCCAGCGACGGACCGCTGTGGCTCCTGCCCTCGGGAAACATGCCCACCGCCGAGTCGTCGGCCAGCGCCTTCAGGACGGCCTGGAACATCTCCACGTTGCGCCCGGTCTGGGACGTATCGTCCATCTTGCGATAGATCGGGATGGAGCCCGAGGCGCGGATCAACACACGCAGAGTGCCCTCGGTGAACAGCGGCGCCTTGGCCAGGAAACGCACCGGCCGTCCGGCGGCGGCCGACACCATCACCGGATCCAGAAGGGCGTTGGGATGGTTGGCCACCAGGAGGGCGGGGCCGTGCCGCCGTACCGGGCCGCCGGTCACCGTCAACCGGTAGTAACTGTGCGCCAGCAGCGACGACACATGGGACAGAATAGGAAGCAGCCAGGAGGACTGGCGCCGCGGCCCGATCCACCGGCCGGCCACGGCCTGACTGCCGGCCAGGGTCAGGCTGGCCAGCGCGTAGCCCACCAGCGTGGATGCCGCCACCGCAGCAGCCCAGAGGGCGCGTCCTGCCGGAAAGCGCCCCTCGAACTCGCCCAGGAGGGCGAACAGATCGTCGTGGCGCAGGTTGTGCAGCAATGCGGGCGAACCACCCAGCAGGCCCAGCGTGCCGCTCACCAGGATGGAGCCCATCTCGTAGTAGTCGCCCGGGATGCTGATCAGAGGCGCGATGAGCAGCACCAGCGCCGGGCCGAACAGCAGGGGATTGCGGCGCCTGGCGGCGAGGCGCAGCAAGCAGAACCCGCCCAGCAGGGTCAGGAGGTACGGCGCAGCGTCGGTGGCCAGGTAGACCAGATCCGATCCGCCGGTGTCGAACCCGGTGAGCCGCCCGGCGTACGGTCCGCCGGCCACCACGAACGGGAAGATCTGTTCCAGCAAAGTCCCGCCGTAGAGCGCCTGGATCTCCAGCCGGGTCACCGAACCCCCGGTGGCCAGGCAGCCGAGCGCATGCAGCAGTTCGTGCACCGGCACGTAGACGAACCAGCTCACCACCGTACCGGCGGCCAGCAGGAGCAGCGGCAGCACGCCCCCCTGCGGGCCAAGGAGAATGGACTCCAGGGCGGCCCGGCTCTCCCGAGCGGCGGCCCACCAGGGCTTCCAGAATAGGTGCAGCATGGATTTCATCGATTGCTCTGGCGATCCCTGTTCCCCGAGGTGGGCCAAACCCCTTGGAAACCAGGGGATACGGCCTTATACCACGAACCCCGGCAGGGCGCATCCCTGCTACACTGAGCGTTCACGGCGCATTTCGTCGGGTCACGTTCCGCGCTCCACGGACGTTTGGTCTGGATGAGAGAACGAAAGGCGAGGTGCCCACTGAGATCCCGTGCCCAGTCCGTGTCCGAGCAGGAGGTCCCCGAGCTGAACAGGCAAACCGGCCCGGACGGGCCCTCCGACGGGGACCTGCTGGCGCGGACGGCAGCGGGGGAGAGGCTCGCCTTCCGGCTGCTGCACCAGCGCTACGAGGCCTACGCCTTCTGGCTGGCCCGGCGCGTCCTCGGCAGCCCTGCCGATGCCGAGGATGCCGTGCAAGAGGCGTGGCTCAAGGTGTTCTCCCGTGCCAATGCCGACGTGCCGTCGGAGCGCGTGCGCGCCTGGTTGCGCACCGTGGTGGTGCGCTGCTGTCTGGATCATCAGCGCCGCCTGAGGCGCGTGCCGGACGGCGACGAACCGGCTAAAGACCTGGCCGGGACCGGCCACGGGCCCGGGCTGAAGGTGGACCTCGAGCGGGCGGTGGCCGCGTTGTCCGGCGACCTGCGCACGGTGGTGGTCCTGCATGACATCGAGGGGCTGGCCCATGGCGAAGTGGCGGGCCTGCTCCATATCACCGCGGAGGCGTCGCGCTCGCGGCTGTCCCGAGCCCGACGCCGGCTACGCCGCAGTCTGGGACGATCATGAGCGATTGCAACTACAGCGAGAGCCTTTCCGACTATCTCGATGGTCATCTGGATGCGGAGGGGGAACAGGCCGTACGGCGTCATCTGGAAGGCGCCACCTGTCAGTGTCCGCGCGAGCTGGAGGAGCTACGCTCCCTGGCGGCATCGCTGCGCGACCTGCCGCCGGGAGCGGTTCCGGCCGGTGGCTGGGAGCGGCTGGAGACCAGGCTGGATAGGCCGGGTGCGTCCCGTCCCGCGCCGCGGTCCATGCTGGCGTGGGCGGCCTCGCTGGTCCTGGGCGCTGCGCTGCTGGCCTGGGCTTTCCAGCAGCTGGGGGCTGACCTGCCGTCGGCGCCGCCGCGTCAGGAGTTCGGCAGGGCGTCGGCGTTGCGCGACCCGGAGGTGCGGCCGCGCGTGCTTGCGGCGGTGAACCGCGAGCAACTGCCGCCGTTGCGGTTCCGCGACGAGGATCTGGTGAGCTACGGCGCCGAGCTGGCGTCGCTGGACTCGCTCATCGAGGCGGCCCGCTCGCTGCCGGCGGCCACGGCGGACACCGAGTTCCGCAAGAACCTCGATCAACTGACCTCGCTCAGGGAGGACCTGCTCACCGAGATGGTCCTCCAGGCACAGGCGGAGCGAACCGCCACCTGGCAATAGAGGAGAACAGACTATGAAGCTCTTGCTGGCCGTCACGGCCTTGATCCTTGCGTCGGCGGCACCGGGTTCCGGATGCGGCTGGACCGGTCTGGTGCTGGCTCCCCCGGATGTGGAGGTGCATGGCCAGAACGTGATGCTGGAGAGCCCGTTGCGCGTGGTGAGCGTCGAGGAGGACTCCCCGGCCGATGGTGCGGGCATGAAGGCCGGCATGGAGATCCTGTCGCTCGATCAGGAGCGCTGGGACGAGGGCCGCTTTCTGGGCAATCTGGTGCGCCTGCAGACCGTACAGCCGGGCGACGTCCTGCGCATCGTGGCGCGCGACCCCGGGGAGAAAGAGCATACTTTCAAGCTCGAGGCCCAGCCCTGCTCCGAGAGCCAGGCGCACCGGCGTGCGCGTACCCTGGCCAACCTGGGCAGTATGGAGGGGATGATCTACGGACGCCAGGCAGCCCTGCGCTCGCGCGACGAGGCGCGCTACCCGGAGGCCCGGGAGATGTACGAGCGCGTGCTGCGCGAGCACGCGGCAGCCCGTGAGACAGCGCTGTCTCGACTGAACGATCCCGGCGTGCGGCTGCAGATCGAGGAGTCCATGCGCGTTGCCGAGGAAGCGATGCGCCAGGCGCAGGATGCAATGCAGAGTGAGGAGTGGCGCCGCGAGATGGAGGAAGCCATGAGCCACGTGCGCGAGGCCATGGAGAATGTGGACACACGCAGGCTGATGGAGGAGAGCCTGAAGCAGGTGCGCGATTCGGAGTCCGCCACGCGACGTCTGCTGCAGGAAGTGCAGACGGCATTGCCGGATGACGCCGCACGGCGCCAGCTGGAGCACGCCATGGACCTGGCCCTGGAGGCCTGGCAGGGTGAGGAGTGGCAGCGCCAGCTGGAGGAGTCGTTGCGCCACGCGCAGGACTCGTTGGAGCGGGCCCGGGCGCAGGAGATGGAGAGTGGACTCGTGCTGGAACAGATGCGCCGCGTGCTGGAGCCGGTCAAGGGGCGTGACCTTCGCCGGCTGGCGCTGTTGCGGGCATCCGAGGCAACGCAGCGCATCCGCAAAGTGGGCGCCCTGTTCCGCGGCGCTTCGTTCCAGCGGGTGGAGCCGGGCATCTCACGGCATGTGGGCGTCGACCGCGGGCTGCTGGTGCTGAGCCTCGAGGACGACTCGCCCCTGGCCGACGCGGGTGTGGAGCCCGGCGATGTCATCCTCTCGGTGGATGGCAGGCCGGTGGATGACGGCGGCGATCTGTTCGAGATCGTGGGCGATCGCCTGGAGGAACTCGACGAGGACGACCGCGCCCCGGACAGCGTGGAGCTGGAGATCCAGGGGCCTTCCGGCCGGCGCACCATCCGGCTTCCCCTGACGGTTGCTGGTGGCCCTTCCGTGATGTGATCCCTCAGAGCGGCCACTTCGGCGGGTCGATCATCTCCCAGCGCGTCACGTCGGAGTAGGCCACCTTCGGATCCGGCGTGGGCTCCGGCGCCTCGGCCCCGTAGCGCCGGGCGAGCTCGCTCTCCGGGTAGCACAGCTGCTGCTTCTCCGGCCGGTGGCCAATCATCAGCATGACGCACGGGCCGTCACCCGCACCCACGAAGACGTGGCTCACCCCCGGCGGACAGTGCACGAAATCCCACGTCTTCAACGGGCGCTCCTCGCCGTTGACCAGCATCAGGGCTTCTCCCTGCAGCACCAGGAAATCCTCCTGCGCCTCCTCACGATGGTAGCGGCAGTTCGGCACCCCGGGCTCCAACACGTGCAGGCCGACGCCGGTCTGCGGAAACCTGCGATCCTGCTCCAGGACACAGCGCTTGCCGAACGCCGGGTTGGCCGCCCACTTGCTGTCCTTCACGTTCACCACGAACCAGCCGTCCCTTTCCTCGATCATCTCCTACCTCCATGAATGCAGCGTTTACGAACACATCTACTTGTTTACATCATTTTACACGCGACGGCGTAACAAATGCGGCCTGTTGGACGACTCAATAGGCGAACGTGATTTCAGGGGGAAACCCTGGAGGTACCGATGAATACTTCAGCCGCACGTCAATGGGATTTTGACGATGATACCGCACCGGACGCACCGGTGCTGCGATTGGTTCCGGGACGCAACCGGGTCGACGACAAGGTCTACGAGGACACGGTCCTCCCGCACCTTGTGTTCCTGCGCGCTCGTGCCCTGGGCATGACGCGCAACAACGAGGAGGCGGAGGACCTGGTGCAGGAGACCCTGCTCAAGGCGCTGCGCTACTTCCATCAGTACCGGCCGGGTACCAATCCCCGCGCCTGGCTGGCGCGCATCCTGAAGAACACCCTCATCAGCGCCTGGCGTAGCCGCGGCGGCAGCAACCAGCGCGTGATGACCACGCTGGATGATGCACCCGATCTGACCGCGCCGGACACGCCCAGTGATCCGGTGAATCCGTTCCAGGCGTTACAGCTGCGCGAGCAAGCCACCGCCGTGGAAACCGTCTTCCGGGGCGTTCCGGAACGCTATCGCGACACGCTACGCCTGCATTTCTCCGGTCTCTCCTACAAGGAGATCGCCGAGCGTCTGGGCGTGCCCCTGGGCACCGTCATGTCACGGCTGCACAGGGCGAGAAGGCACGCCATGCGGCTGCTGCGCGAATCCGGAGAGGCGCTGGGTCTGGGCGGCGCCCTGTTGCCGGCAGGGAAGTGATGGCTGCGGCAG
>CBDVAL010000169.1:0-7797 GCA_965371955.1 uncultured bacterium
CTCCACGTGCGGCGCGGCAGGGGCACCCTTGATCCACTGCTCAAGCACCGCGGCGCGGGTGAACGCCGGATGGTTGCAGAAACCCGACAGGCAGTCGTTGCCCGAGCCGTCGACGGGATCTCCGAAACCCAGTTCCCAGAAGAAACCGTTCACGTGGGTGGCACCGGCGTTGAGAAGCGCGCCGGCAGGTGGCGTAGCAAGACCACCCTGCAGTATCGGAATGTTGAAACCACAGGCACCCCAGACCGGGGACGCCGCCCAGGCCATGGCGCAAACCGTGGCCAGGACCGAAAGAAACTTGATTGCTCGTCTCATACCCTCTCCTCCTTGATTGGACCGAAGCCTGTTCTCAAAAGTTCTCCTGGGCCTGCTATTTTAGAAGTGATTGGGAACCCAGTTCACCACCCCGGGTCCCGTGCATGCCGCGGAAGCCGTGTCGAGCACGACGATCACCGACTCTCCCTTGGGGGGGAGCGGGCCATCGCTGGGCAAGTTACCACACTGATAGAACGGGAACGCGCCTGTCGCAGCGTCGTTGGTAAAGATCGCGTTCACGGACCCGATCTCGTCGCAGAGGTCCTGCTTGGTGACCGAGGTGGTGTGATACGGCACGCTGACCCAGTTGTCACCCGCTGGCAGAGGTGTGGCTGCGGGCTTGCACGCCAACTGGATGTTCGCCGACGGGTCGTGCGCGCCCACCACGATGACGCTGGCGGGGACCCCGTTATCCGTGATCCAGACGGCATTCTTGGTGTCCAGTTGGAAGTTGCCAGTGGGGGCGGCACAGGTCGACCCGCCAGCCCCGCAAAGATAGAAGCTAAAGCCGCCGGTGAGAGCGTCGAACTGCTGGACGACCGTTGCGCCGGGGTTGAGGCCCAACTGATCGCACAGGCACTGGCGGTTCGCATAAGGGACCAGGTAGGGAAGCGACATGACGTTGTCTCCCTGCGGAGGGCCCAGTAGTCCTGCGGGGACCAGGGCCATGTTGAACTTGAAGCCCATGTTGGAACCCATCACGATGCTGCCGGAAACCAGCACTACCAGCGTGGCCACCGCCAACGCCCATTTTGCGCTGCTGTGGTTACCCTGTCTCATGAACAATCCTCCTCGTGAGGGGCCCCGTCCCGCCAATCGCCGGTGTCGGCGAGGGCCCTCGGAAACATCGTGTTTCGTCGATTGGAACAGCCTGTAACTGTCTCCATATACCGCGAAACACTAGGTGTGTCAAGGAACTTTTCCCTGCCTGCCGCAGCGGGGACCGGGCCCCGCACGGCCTTGACTGCAAGAACGATTTGTCCTCCAAAGGGGACAGATCGCTTCACTTTACAACGCCTCTTCCACCCGGTAGAACACCAGCCGGGCACCGTTGGTGTCGGGATCCACCCAGGTGTTCCCCTCCACGAGCTGTGCGGGCGCGGTGGACAGCGCCCGCGGGTCGGTGGCACGGATGACCCGGTGCCGACCGGGTTCTGCGGAGTCCCACTGCAGCACCACGTGCCCCTCGCTGTTGCTCACCCGGAGGTCCTCCACCGCGGCGCCCGCCGGAACCACCGCGGACGGCCCCGGAGGCCCGGTGAGGGGCAACACGGCCAGGGCCACCAGGGCCAGCGCCACCGCCGCCGCAGCACCCAGCGCCGCCCGGAAGTCCCGCAGCGGCACCAATCCCCACCGGGGAGCCGCGGACTGCACGGCCTGCACAGCCTGCCCGAGAACGGCCTCACGGCGCTCGGAGCTCAGGCTGCGGGCCTCGCCGGGGCCCGCAAGGGCGTCCCGGAAGGCCGCCACCGACGACGAACTGCCTGAGTTGGGGTGATTCTTCCTCGATGTGGGCTTGAAAGAGTCCATTTTCTTGACTCCCCCCTTCACTCCTACATACCCTTGCCGGCCCGGGAGCGTTCAAGCAAAATGCCTCATTCCAGCCGCTGGGCCCTGAGCCTCCTCGCCGTCATCGTGTTGCTGGCGGCCCTGCCGCTGGTCTCGGCGCACGGATCCGCGTCGGAAGCCCGGCAGCGCGATGCGATCCTGGCGCAGCAGGCCGCGCGGAGCCTGTCCGCCGGCGAGTTGCTGCCCCGCTGGGCGCCCGACCTGTCCCGGGGCTACGGCTCCCCCTGGTTCCTCTTCCACCCCCCCGTGGCTTATCTCCTGCCAGGAGCCTGCATCCTGCTGGGCGTCCCTGCGGGCGCGGCGGTCACCCTGGTACTCCTGGCGACGATGGCCGGCGCCGCCTGCCTGGCATTCCTCCTGGGTCGGGACCTGTGGGGATCGCAGGCAGGTGCGCTGCTGGCCCTGCTGTATGTGCTCTCGCCGTGGCATCTGAGCCGCCTGCAGGGCCTCTCAGGCTCCCTGGCCCTTTGCTGGCCTCCCCTGGCCCTGTGGGCCGTCCACCGCTTCAGCAGGCGGCAGAGCCCCTGGTACGCGGCCCTGGCCACACTGGCGCTGGCTCTGCTGCCCCTGACGGACCTTCCCAGCGCACGCGGACTGGGCCCTGCGCTGGGTCTCTATCTTCTGGTCGATGCCGTCCTGCGTAGGCGTCTCCAGCCGGGGCTGGATCGGGGGCTCATGGTCGCCGGCGCGGCCTCGGTGGCGGCGTTCTTCTGGTTCCCGGCATGGTGGGAAACGAGCCACCTGCTGCCCCGCGCAGCGGCGACAGGAGATGCTTCCGTGGCCGGCTGGGGAGGCACCTGGTTCGATCCCGGGCTGGTCCTGGGCTGGTGCCTGGCTCTCGCAGGCGCCTTCCTGACGCGCCGCCGGCTGGACGGGGCAGGCCGCTGGATCCTGCCGGCGCTGGCGCTGCTGCTGGCGGCGGGCGCACACTTCGGCGCGCCTGCCGGGGAACGCAGGGCGGCGGAGCCGGTCTGGGACGTGCCGGCATCGTTTCGCCCGGGCACGGTGGTGTCGCTGCCGCCGCCGCGCAGCGGCAAGCGCTTTCCTCCACCTCCAGGATGCCGGCTGGATCAAGAGCGCAGCCAGGCCACTCTGTACTTCTTCGACGCCGTATGCGCGGAGCCTGCGGTGATGGAGGCAGGATTGTTCCACTATCCAGGATGGACGGTGCACGTGGACAACAAAGAGCAGGAACCCCGCTGGGATTCGCGCCACGGCACGTTGCGCATTGCGCTCTCGGCCGGTGTGCAGAGGGTGAAGGTGTCGTTCGGACACACCCCGCTGCGCCGCAACGCGCGCTTCCTGTCGCTGGCGGCCCTGGTGCTGCTCGCGGCCTGGTGGTTGAGCCGGGGCGCCAAGTAGATCGGGGTCGGAGCCAGACTTTGCACCTCGAACGTCGACTGTCCTCCAACGGCTCGGCAGAGCGAGGTGCAAAGTCTGGCTCCGACCCCGATCTACTCGAACAGGTCCGGGAACTGGCGCTCCAGGCGTGCGCGGATCTTGCGGCGCGCGTTGGAGGCGTGGCGCCGCACCGTCACCTGACTGACCCGCAACGCCCGGGCCACGGTGCGGGTATCGAGGCCCTGCAGGTCACGCAACACGAAAGCCGCGCGCTCCTTCGGGGCCAGGCTGCGCAGGCACGCCTGGATCTGCCGGCGCTTCTGACGGACCTCCAGTGCCTCCTGCGGCAGTAACGAGCCGTCCACGAGATCCTCTGCCTGAGCCCGGGCCTCGCCGTCCAGCGACACGCCGTCATGCTGCTCGCGGCGCACGTGGTCATACACCGCGTGTACCACGATGCGGTAGAACCAGTTGGTGAAGGATTCGCCGTTGCGAAACTTGCGGATATAGCGGAACAGCTTCAGGAACGCCTCCTGGGCGACATCCTGGGCGTCCTCACGGCCGAGCCCCATCTGCCGGGCGATGGAGAGCGCGCGCGATTCGTAGCGTCGCAGCAGGCCATCGAACGCCTCCCGATAGCCCTCCTGCGCGCGGCGGATCAATCCGTCGAGGGAGCGGGGCCCAGCCTCCTCCGATGAAGACGGGCTCTCCACCCGGCTCGGGATTATGGGGTTCCCCACACCCAGGACACCTCCTCCTTCAGGTCGACTCATGCGCCGAGAGCATCCATCTCGATCCTATCGCAGCAGGCGCTAGAACGGACTGAGGGCGCCACGATTATCCACCACGACCACGGTGTAGTAGAACTCAGGGCCGGGCGACACGTGCGAGAAGGCGGTGCCGGTGACGGTGCCCAGCAGCGTCGCCGGCGAGATGGATCCCCGGGGCAGGATCGTGGTGGCGCCGTGCACCTGGTATCCCACCACCGTCGTGGGCCCGCCGCCCACGGTCCGGCTCACCGCGGTCCAGGAGAGATCGGCGGTGACACCGTCCGGTTGCAACGCGACCTGCAGGTCCAGGACACCGTCCGGAAGATCCTGGGCCACGCCGGAGGTGAACCCCAGCATATCCACCGCCAGCACGAGGTAGAAGTAGTCTGCCGGCGTGATCGCCGCGCCGATGTCACGGAACGTGGTGGCCGGAGCGGCCACCGTTCCCAGCGGCGCGCCCGGCACGAATCCCGGCGTGGTGCCGCGAAAGATCTGATACGTGCCGATGCTGGCCGGCTCGCCGTAGATGTTCAACGTCACCGGGCTCCACGACACGTCCAGAGACGAGGAGTCGTCCGCAGCCACCTCCACCATCAGGCCGTCCGCGGCGGCGGGCGGGCGGATTCCCATGATCAGCCTGGGCACCGCCGAGGTCTCGTCGGAGAGCAGGCTCACCAGCGAACTGGTGTTCTCCGCCTCCAGGGCAAAGAAGTACGTGGTGCCGGTGAGCAGTCCGGGAATCGCGACCTCGGTAGCGCTTCCGTTCACCTCCATGGACGCCGTGTACGATCCGGAGGACAGCCCCCAGCGGACGCGGTAGATCCCCACATCAGGCTCCGGATTGGCGTTCCAGGCAACCCGCACCTCGTCGGGCGACCCCTCAGGCATGGCCGCGACCCCTGTGGGCTTGGACGGCGGCACGAGATTGATGGGCGTGGCCTGAACGCAGTCCGGGCCCGCCACACCGCAATCGCTGTTCTGGTTGCTCCAGGCGCTCTCGAACTCCTGCTGCACGGCCACCACCGCGTAATAGTAGGTCACCGAGTTCTGCACAGCGCTGTCATCGTAGCCCGTGCCCGTCACCGGGCTTGCGGTGATCCGCGTGTAGGGCTGCGTGAGGTTGGTTGCCCGGTACACGTGATAACCGTCCACCGCATCGTCGCTGGCGGTCCACAATAGATGGACCACGCCGTTATCCCCGTCTGCGGAGAGGTCGCGCGGCGGTGCCGGCGCGGGCAGGATCAGCCGCACCGCCGGATCGCCCAGCAGCTCGTACGCCATCAGATCCACGGTGAACCCCCGCAGGAATAGCTCGTTCAGGCCCACGGCGGCCAGTGCGCCGAAGCTGCGCAGTTTGTCGGGGCCATAGATGGCATCGTAGATTCCGCGCACCAAGGGTTCCCCCACCAGCGTGGAGGACAGCCCCGCCGGTGCAAATACACCCACCGCACCGTCGTTGGGAGCCAACGTGAGCTCCTCACCCATGCCGGGCGCGATGGGCCACGAGAAGCCCCCGGTCAGGCAGTTCTCGACGATGAGGAAGGTCAGCTTGCCGGCGTTGGTCTGCAGGGCCACGTCGGTGCTGTGGTAGATGCCCGGCGCCACGCCCCACTGGGTGAAGTTGCCGTGCGAGAGCACGTTGCTCAGCGCAGTTCCCGCGTCGATGGCGTCCCGGATGGCCAGGTTCATGGCCGCCGTATCCGAACCGCCGAAGTCGGTGAAGTAGAGCAGATGGCTGCTGGTGAACGGAGGGCCGATGAAGTCGGACTCGACGTTCAGGACGATGTTCTCGAACACCTCGGTCTCCTGCTGGAACTTGCCCTTGCCGGAGATCAGGAGCGCCTCCGACGTCCAGCTCCCCGCCGGCGGTGCGGTCTCGTACGCCATGATCTTCGCCAGCACCGCCTCCGTCTCGGCCATGCTGCGTGGCGTGAGGCGTCCCACCAGATAGTCCGGGAGCGAGTCGGCGCCCGACACCGCGGCAGGCCAGTTGTCGCTGCTGAACCAGCGCAGGATGATGCCGGCGTTGTGATAGAAGATGGTCGTGGGCGTCTTGTTGAACCAGGCCTGGATGGACCCGTCATAGGTGAGACGCTGGCGCGCGTCGAAGCTGGCATCACCCACGTACAGGACATAGCTTGGCGGGTCGGGATTGCCATCCCCGTCCGCGTCCCACCCGGTCCAGTTGTGGAATGCATACGACAGGAAGTCGCGGATGGACGCCGAGTCGGGCAGCGAATTGCTGAACTCGTCGTAGATGTCGTCGACATAAGCCACCACCACCGGCAACCCGCCGGCGGCGCGATGGGCCAGGAACTGCTCGAACGAGCTGCCGGGCGTGCGGTCCGCCAGGTCCCGGTGGGTGATCACGATGTAGCCCGCCCCGTTGGAGGGATCCATCAACTGCGAGGGCACATCCAGTTCCACCAGCGCCGGCGCGGCGGCCACGCCGGCCGAGGTGACCAGGATCCAGCGCGTGGCTTGCCCCGTGGGATGGATCTCGAAGGAGACGGTGCAGGCGTCGGGCCCGCCGCAACCGGGGCTCCCCGAGACGAGTGCGCCGGTGAGCAACAACGGCGCGGGGACGGACGAAACGCCCACGCTGGCGGAGAGATCGTAGACCCTTGCCTCCACGTCGGCGATGCCGCTCACCGCGAAGCCGTGATCCCCATCGGGGAAGGAAAACAGCAGACTACCGTCCACCGCGACGAACTCGCGGCGATAGGTCACCTCCACGTAGTCCGGCACCACCTCGTTGTTGTAGTTGGGCACCGGGTTGCCGCCGTCCAGCACCGGCTCGGCGGTCATGCTCAGCGACGACGGGTCGGTGAGCACCGTATCCTGCGCCACGGTGGTATCCAGGATCCCCACCGTCTCGCCATCGAACAGGATGCCGGGGAGGGCCTGGCCGTTGAGCAGGAAGGACACGTCATGGTCATCGGGGACGCTGGCGCGGGAGGTCATGCCGCGCAGCGCCACGCGCACGCCGGCGTTGAACGAGGCGCCGGACAGCCCGGGCAGGTCCAGATCCACCACCCGCGTGTCGGTGGTGAGGGAGCCGAAGCTGGGCCACCAGTACCACGCGTCATCACCGGCCAGCGGGACGAACACGGACTCCTCCTCGAAGTGCTCGGTATGGACGAAGTCCGCCTCGATGGGCAACGGAGTCACCGGATGGGGAGCGGCGGCCAGGCTGGCCACCCGTGCCCCGGGGCCGGTGCCCACGGAGAGGACGTAGAAGTTGGTGCCTCCAACATCGGTGTCGCGGTACAGCGGTGGCGCCGGTGCGGGGTCCACCTCGAAGACCATGTTCTCCTCGCGCCGCGCCACGCCCCAGAACTCCACGAAGTCGCAGGCCGGATCGCCGACCCCCGCCTGCACCAGGATGGGCTGCTCCACACCCCGGTTGGTGAGTCTCCAGTTCGCCGGATCGGTGCCCGACAGGTCGCTGAGACTGCTGCAGGGGATGCGATGGAGGGCATCGGCGTCCACGTGGATCTTCAGGACCGCCGTGGAGCCGGCTGCCTCCTGTGACGCGCTCTCCGCGCGCAGTGGCGCGCTGCCGCGGCGGGCCTGCTCCAGCGGGCGCGGATTGACGAACGCCGCGCGATAGATCGCGCCCCAGCCGGGCGCGGGGGCCAGGACGCTGCGCGCCTCGCCGTCTTGCGGCGTTCCGAAGTCGATCTCCACCACCAGCTGCCGCAGCAAACCGTACCCCAGGATCCCGTGGAAGTAGATCTCCTCCGGGTCGTCGAAGAACGTCCGCATCTGCTGCCAGGGGCTCAGGATCGCGGTCTGATTC
>CBDVAL010000170.1:0-7771 GCA_965371955.1 uncultured bacterium
CGGGGGCATTTCCGGCTCTGGCCCCGGGCCGCCCACGGACTCGCTACGCTCTTCGCCGCCGCGACCGCCCAGCATGACGAAGCGCTGGCAGCGGATCTCGGTGGTGTAGCGTTTCTGCTTGTCCTTGTCCTCCCACTGCCGCGTCTGCAGTGAGCCCTCCACGTAGATCTGGCGGCCCTTGGTGAGATACTCCTTGGCGATCTCGGCCTGCTTGCCCCACACCACGATGCGGTGCCACTCGGTGCGTTCCTGGCGCTGGCCGCTCTTGTCGTTCCAGACCTCGTTGGTGGCCAGATTGATGTTGGCCACGGCGTTGCCGTTCTGCGTGTAGCGCACTTCCGGGTCCCGGCCCAGATTCCCGACCAGGATCACTTTGTTAATGCTTGCCATTTTGGGGAGCCTCCTCAGCCCTCTTGCGCCGTAGGGTACCATACCCGTGGGGCAAGTCAAGAAGGGTGCTACCTTTCGAGATCCCGCAGGCGGATGTTGCGCCGGCTTGCCGCGGTTGGGAGAATGCGCGTCATGGATGTGAACGCAGAATCGAGCCGCACGCTGGTGCGCTCCGCCGGTGCCATGGGCACGATGACCCTCATGAGCCGCGTGCTCGGCTACGTGCGGGACCTCCTCATGGCCTCCATACTGGGTGCCGCGGGGAGCAGCGACGCCTTCATCATCGCGCTGCGCATCCCCAACCTGCTGCGCCGGCTGGTGGGAGAGGGCGCTCTCACCGCGGCGTTCGTGCCGGTGTTCTTGCGCCGGCTCAAGGAGGGTGGCCGGCAGGCGGCGGGGGAACTGCTGGGGCGCGCCCTGGGCACGCTGTCGTTCGTCCTGGTGCTGCTGGCAACGGCAGGGGTGCTGTTCTCGCCGCTGGTGGTCCGCCTGGTGGCGTTCGGCTTCTCGCGGACGCCGGAGAAGTGGGACCTGACGGTGGCGCTCAACCGCCTGATGTTCCCCTACCTGCTGTTCATCGGCCTGGCTGCTCTGGCCATGGCTGCGCTCAACTCGCTGCGCTCGTTCGCGGTGCCCGCGTTCACTCCGGTGTTGCTGAACCTGAGCATCATCACCGCCGCTCTGGTGCTGGGGCGCCGGATGGAGGAGCCGGCATACGGGTTCGCCATCGGCGTGCTGGTGGGCGGCTTCCTGCAGATCGCGTTCCAGCTGCCGTTCCTCGCGCGGCGCGGCATGTCCGTGCGGCCACGGCTGGCGTTCGGCGACCGGGATATCCGCCGCATCGGCCTGTTGATGGTTCCCGGTGTCTTCGGGGTGGCGGTGTATCAGATCAATGTCATCGTCGATGCGCAGTTCGCGTCGTTCCTGGCGAACGGCAGCGTCTCGTGGCTGTACTATGGCGACCGGGTCACGGAACTGGTGCTGGGGGTGTTCGCCGTCTCGATCTCCACGGTGGTGCTGCCGACGCTCTCCCGCCATGTGCTGGACGGCGAAGGGGAGCGCACGCGAGACACGTTATCGCTGGCGCTGCGGCTCATCGCGTTCGTGACCATCCCGGCCACCGTCGGGCTGTTGCTCCTGCGCCTGCCCATCATCACCGTGTTGTTTCAGCGGGGCGAGTTCAGCGCCAGCGACGCGGTGAATACCTCCCAGGCGCTGCTGGGCTACTGCCTGGGGTTGCTGCCCTTCGCCGCGGTGTTGGTGCTGGCTCCGGCGTTCTACGCCCACCAGGACACCGCCACGCCGGTGAAGGTGGCCGGCGTGACATTGGCAGTGCATGTGGTGCTCTGTGTCGTGCTCGTCGGCCCGTTGCAGCACCTCGGCATTGCGCTGGCCACATCGGCATCGTCAGCGCTCAACACCGTGCTGCTCATGTGGCTGCTGCGCCGCCGGCTCGGCCGGGATATCTGGAGGCGGGAGATCTTCACGGGCGCCGCGCAGTTCCTCCTGTGTGGTGGCGTGATGGCGCTGTGTCTGTGGGGGCTACAGCGCTGGCAGCCGTTCTCCGCCATGCAGGGGGCATGGGCTGCAGCCGGCTGGCTGGCGGCTGCCGTGACCGTGGGTGTGGTGAGCTACGGCGCTGCGCACCTGGCCTTCGGCGGCCGGGAGCTGCGCGAGCTACTGGCCATCCTGCCTGGACGCGGGCGGCGCGGTGACACGCCGGGAGGCGGCGCATGAAGATCGTGATCCAACGGGTGTCGCGCGCGGCGGTGACGGTGGATGGGGAGACCGTCTCGTCCATGGCAGGCGGCTTCCTTCTTCTGGTGGCCGTGGAGCGCGACGATACCCGGGAGGATCTTCTCTGGTGTGCCGGCAAGGTGGCCGGCCTGCGCATCTTCGAGGATGATGCCGGCAAGATGAACCGGGACCTGGCGCAGGTGGGCGGCGAGATCCTGGCGGTGAGCCAGTTCACCCTGGTAGGCTCGGTGCGCCGCGGCCGCCGGCCCTCCTTCGAGGGCGCCGCGAGGCCCGAGCAGGCCGAGCCCATGTTCAACGAATTCGTGCAGGAGCTACGCGCCAGGGACGTACAGGTGCAGACCGGCGTCTTCGGCGCGCACATGAAAGTCGATCTGTGCAATGACGGCCCCGTGACGCTCCTCCTCGATAGCGGCGACCGTGCGGAGAGGTGAGTGGATTCGACGCAGGAAGCCATCGCGAGTTACCTGCACTACCTGGAGGTGGAGCGGGGGCTCGCGGCGAATACGCTGGCCGCATACGGGTCCGATCTGCAGATCTTCGCGCGCTTCCTGGCCGGGCGCGAGGTCAACAAACTCGCGAAGGTGACCCGGGCCGAGGTGATGGAGTTCTCCCGGGCACTGCGAATCGAGGGGCGGTCACCGCGCAGCGTGGCGCGGACGGTGGTAGCTGTGCGCACGTTCTTCCGCTTCCTGCATCGCGAGGGGAGGGTGCCGGCGGATCCCACCCAGGACGTGGAGACGCCCAAGGCCAGCCGATCGCTGCCGCGGTTTCTGAGCTTCCGTGAGGTGGAGAAGCTGTTGCAGACACCGGACGAGTCCACGCCGCTGGGAGCACGGGATGGAGCCATGCTGGAGATCCTCTACGCTACCGGCACGCGGGTGACGGAACTGCTGTCGCTCCGCCTGGATAGCGTGGACCTGGACGTGGGCTACGTGGTGGCCTTCGGCAAGGGGGCCAAGGAGCGCATTGTGCCCATCGGCTCGCGTGCGGTGGAGCGCCTGCGGCGCTACCAGGACGGCGCGCGGCATGTGCTGACGAAGGGGAAGGAATGCCCCTACCTGTTCACCAACAGCCGTGGCGGACAGCTCACCCGCCAGGGCTTCTGGAAGATCATCAAGAAGTACGGCACCATGGCCGGTGTGCACTCGCATCTCTCGCCGCATGTGATCCGGCATTCCTTCGCCACGCATCTGCTCGAGCACGGCGCGGATCTCCGGGCAGTGCAGCAGATGCTGGGGCATGCGGACATTTCCACCACGCAGATTTACACCCATGTGAACCGCGAGCGCCTGCGGCGCATGTACCACAAGTTCCACCCTCGGGCGTAGCTCCGACCCCGATCTGCTTGCCAAACGCTCGACGGGCTGATTAGACTGACGGGACGGCACCGGCGTGCCGGCTGGACGGAAGGGTCATCGGATGGCAGTGGACGAAAGCGACTTCGAAGCCCCGATCCTGGCGCTGGAGAAGAAGATCGACGAACTCTCCGGCTTCGGTGAGGACCAGAAGAAGCAGAGCGAGATCCGGAAGCTGCAGACGAAGCTGGAGAAGCTGCGCCGGGAGATCTATGCCAACCTGACGCCCTGGCAGACGGTGCTGGTGGCCCGCCACCAGAACCGGCCCTACACGCTGGACTACCTCCGCCACCTGTTCCACGAGTTCGTGGAGTTGCACGGAGATCGCGGCTTCTCGGACGATCCGGCCATCGTGGGGGGCATCGCCCTCTTCGGTGATCGTCCGGTCATGGTCATCGGGCATCAGAAGGGGCGCGACACCAAGGAGAAGATCTATCGCAACTTCGGCATGGCGCGCCCCGAAGGTTACCGCAAGGCGCTGCGGCTGATGCAGATGGCCGAGAAATTCCACCGTCCGCTGATCACTTTTATCGATACGCCGGGCGCGTACCCCGGGTTGGGAGCGGAGGAGCGCGGGCAGGCGGAGGCCATCGCCCGCAACCTGCGCGAGATGGCCGGACTACGTGTGCCCATCCTGTGCGTGGTGGCAGGGGAGGGCGGCAGCGGCGGAGCGCTGGGCCTGGGCGTGGGTGACCGCATCAACATGCTGGAGCATGCCATCTACTCGGTAATCAGCCCGGAAGGATGCGCAGCCATCCTGTGGCGCGATGATGCCAAGAAGAAGGAGGCGGCGGTGAGCCTGCGCCTCACCGCGAAGGATCTGATGGAGTTCGGGTTGCTCGACGAGATCGTTCCCGAAGTGCCGGGCGGCGCGCACGCCAGCCCGGCGGGGTCGGCGAGCTTTGTGGGGGGGGTGGTGGTGCGTCAGCTCGGCGGGCTGGAGAAGATGGTTGTGGTCGAGCTGCTCGATTCCCGCCACCTGAAGTTCCGCCGCATGGGCCGGTTCGAAGAGAGCGTTCTCTAGAGGTCCGGCCGGGCCTCTAGGCGGACTCGGCCTCCTTTGCCTTGGCCTCCTCCCACAGTTCTTCCATCTCCTCCAGAGTGGCTTCCTTCGGCTTGCGACCGGTCTCCCGGATGCGGTCTTCAACGTGGCCGAAGCGGCTCACGAAGCGGTTGTTTGCCCCCTGCACCGCCGCCTCGGGATCCAGGCCGGCGCGCCGCGCCACGTTGGCCAGGACGAATAGCAGGTCGCCCAGTTCGCGCTCCATGGCCGGCGAGTCCTTGCGCCGGTACTCGGCCAGGAACTCCTGTACCTCCTCCTGGACCTTGGCCTCCAGGTCTTCGTCCTTCTGCCAGTCGAACCCGGTGAGCGCCGCCTTGGTGGAGAGGCGCAGGGCGCGCAGCAAACCCGGCAGGGCGCGAGGTACACCGTCCAGGTGCCGGCGGGTCTCGTTGCCCTTCTCGTCGTTCTTGATCTCCTCCCACTGTCGGATGACCTCGCTCGCCGTACCGGCCTTGGCGTCGCCGAAGACGTGCGGATGCCGCCGCACCAGTTTGTCGTGGATGCCCCGGATCACATCTTCCACGTCGAACCGCCCCTCCTCCTGTTCGATGCGCGACAGGAACAGCACTTGAAGCAACAGGTCTCCCAGTTCCTCGCATAGGTGGTCGTGGTCCCGCTGATCGATGGCCTCGATGACCTCGTAGGCCTCCTCCAGGACATAGGCGCGCAGGTCCTCCAGGCGCTGTTCGCGGTCCCAGGGGCAGCCCCCCGGATCCCGCAGTCGGTCCATCACGGCGCGCAACTCGTCGAAGCGACTCATGGTTTCCCCCCCGTTCCGGAGCCCGGCGGATTCTGATCACACCTACGCAACCCATTGCATCGGAAGCTCTTGTCGGACATAGGGCAGCATGCTACCATAGCGATTCTCGGTGCGTGAGATGTACCTTGGCCGTGCTTGCTATTTGATCTATGTTTGGGGTGCAGGGGACTGTCCGGAGAACGGTGCATGGAACAGGATGATGGCCGGAAAAACACCGAGCACGACGAGATCAAGGTGACGGACCGGCGCAAGTTCACGCGCGAGGGAGAGCGCGTCTCGTCCGAGACCGTGTCCAGAACCTCCGCACCTCCGAGCTCCGAGGGGTCCGCATCGCCGGATTCCGCCCGGCAGGAGACCGGCTCGAGGGCGAGCCCGGGAGAGGCCCCCGGGGCAGACCTGTTCGTTACCCACATCATGGCGCTCAGCCAGCTGGGGATGATCCATCTCGGCCAGATCGAGAATCCCGCCACGAGCAAAGCTGAGGCCGACCTTCCCGCCGCTCGCGAGGTCATCGACCTCCTGGGGATGCTTCGCGACAAGACTCAGGGCAACCTGACCCCCGAAGAGCAGAACCTCCTGGACACATGGCTCTACCAGCTACGCATAGCGTTTTCCCAGCAAGCCGGCAATCACTGAGCAGTCGCCGGCAAACGAAGTGCTGTCGGCGGTTCCCGTCGGCCCTGTGGGTCTTTGTGCTCATGGCGGCCCTCGGTTCCGGCCTGGCCCTGCCGGCTCTCGGCAGCCCGGCACCGGACCGCAAGGGGTCCACCATGGTGCTCCGGCCGGCCGACCTGGCCCAGCCGGAGGAGGTCTCTCGGCTGCCGGAGGGGCTCACCGGGATCGAGACTTCCGAGGTAGGCGTGCTCAAGCTATGGTTCGAGCGCCGGCGCCTGCTGGAGCAGGGTGACCACGAGGGCGCCGCGTACGCCACGGAGCGCATCCTGGCCGTCATGGAAGATGGCGGCATCCGCGGCATGGAGAACCTGGCCAATGCGCTGGCCTACGAGGGGCAGCAGCAGCTGGAGGCTCGTGACTACCTGTTTGCCGTGACGACGTTCCAGCTTGCCCTGCGCTTCGATCCGCTGCTCCCCTCGGCCCATTTCGGACTGGCCCGCGCCAATCGGCTGGCAGGGAAGGGTTTTTTCGGCTTCTTCACTGACATGGGACGCGGCGTGCGCGCCTCCCTGGGCAACTTCTGGTGGACCTACCTGAAGCTGGGCAACACGTTGCTGCGTTTCCTGCTGGCACTGTCCCTGTTCGCGGTGAGCTTCGTCCTGTTCATGTTGTTGCGCTACCACTCCTCCTGGCGACACGAGATGTTCGAGAAGCTCTCGGCCCGGGGCATGCCCGAGGGCCTGGCGCGCCTGCTGTCCGCCGTCCTGGTCGTGCTGCCGCTGCTGCTGTGGATCGCCGGACCCTGGATCCTGCTCTACTGGCTGGTGGGAACGTTCCGCTACATGCGTCTCCCGGAGAGGGGGATGGCCATCGCGGTGCTGGTCTTCGTCCTGGTGGCGACTCCTGCATTCGGTGCCGTGCTGAGCTTTTACCACATGACGGCCAACGACACTTTCCGTGCCACGGTCTCGGCTACCACCGGCGGCTACGAGCCGGAAAAGGTCAAGTACATCCAGCAGATTCTCGAGGATCGCCCCAACGATCTGACGGTGCGGTTCCTGCTGGCCTCGCAGCTCAAGGATGGTGGTTACTTCCTGCAAGCATTCGAGCACTACAAGAAGCTTCTGGACATACAGCCCGACAACTACCGGGCGTTCAACAACATGGGGAACATCTATTTCGCCACGCAGCAGTTTGGCCAGGGCATCAACTACTACCGCCGGGCCACGGAGGTGGAGCCCACCTTCGCGCTGGCCTACTTCAACACCTATCTGGCGCAGAAGGAGCAGTTCCATTACACCGAGGCGGAGGCCAGCTTGTTCCAGGCGCGCGAGCTCGATGCCGAGGCGGTGGTGCAGTATCTGGAGTCCAGCGACAACGTGGGTAGCGTGACTCCCGTGGATGCCCGGATCGAGATGTCCGAGGTGTGGGAGCAACTGGCGCGCGAGTCCAGCGCATCACCGTTGCTCTACCCCGGTTCGTTCATCGCCACGGCGGGCTTTCTCAATCCGCTGTCGGTAGCCGGCCTGCTTGCCCTGGCGCTGACGCTTGGATTGAACTGGCTGATGCGCGGCCCGCCGGCCTGTTGCTGTGGCCGCTGTGGCGACGCGTATTGCCGGGACTGCGAAGGGGAGCTGGGCCGGGTGGGCCTGTGTCCCCAGTGCGTGGATGTCGGCGAGCCATTGCAGGACGGTGATCCGCAGGCCAGGCGCCGCAAGGTCCGCCAGGTAGCGCGCCATCAGAGCGCCGCCCGTCTGGGGCGTCGGCTCATCAGCGTGGTGCTGCCCGGCGCCGGGCATTTCCTGACCGGCAAGACCCTGCGTGGGTTCG
>CBDVAL010000171.1:0-7715 GCA_965371955.1 uncultured bacterium
GAAAGCTACCAGGAAAAAGGCCAAGCGCAAGACCAAGAAGAAGGCCAAGAAGAAGGCCAAGAGAAAAGCCCCCAAGAAGCGGGCCAAGAAGAAAGCCACCAAGAAGAGAGCCAAGCGGAAGACAACGCGCAAGAAGAAGTAGCGCCCCTTACGCCTCTGTGGTAGCCTGAGGCGGCATTCAAGAAAAGGGGCTGTGGCGCAGCTGGGAGCGCGCGTGACTGGCAGTCACGAGGTCACGGGTTCGATCCCCGTCAGCTCCACCAAGATCTTGGCTTGAGAGAATAGCCGCTTCCCGGCTCTGTCCCATGGACACTGCGGGGAAGCGGTTCTTTTTTGGGGGGAGTACGGTGTGCGGCCCGATTAGCTCCCCCGGTTCTCGAACTGGGCCATCAGTGCCTCGTTGATCTGAACCTGGCTGTCCTGCCGTAGCTGCTGCACGACAGAGGTGAAGAGCAGGCTGCGGCGGCGTTGCAGCAGGGAGCGGCGCAGGTTCTCCTCGTCCGCCGAGAACAGAGTCGGTTCGAGTTCTTGGTGTTGGGTCACCGAGAACACCAGCAATCCCTCGGGGATCTCCAGCGGCTCGGCCACCTCTCCCACCGGGGCCAGGAACGCCTCCCGCCTGGCCTCGGGAGTAAAGGGTGTCACCGGTTGGCGGCGCGTGAACTCCACGGTGGACTCCACGGTGGCCCCGAGCTTCTGCGCAAGTTCGGCGAGGCCGCCACCCTCCGCGAGGCCGTTCTCCACCTTTCGCCGGGCCGCCAGCACGCCCTCTGCCTGACGGTAGTCGACCTCCAGCTGTTCTCTTGCCTGCTCGAACGGTAGAGGCTCCGGCGGGCGAATCTCTGTGGGTTGCAGAAAGACGCTCCCCTGCGGCAGCGTGATGGGCGCGGACACCTCACCGAGGTTTACCTGAAACAGGGCGCTGGCAATCTGGGGAAAGGCGCCCAGGCTCTCCACCGAGCCGTCGGCGGAGAGCAGGCCGGTATCCTGCACGGCCAAGCCCAGGCGCTCCGCGGCTGCGAGGAACCGTGTCGGGTCGGCCCTCACCTCGTCGCGCAGCGAGTTCACGGCGCGAGCCACCGCTTCCTGCGAACGCGAAAACTCGAGCTGCCGCAGGATGGCATCGCGGACCTCCGAGAACGGCTGCACCGACGCATCACGGCGATCCGTCACACGGAGGATCTGGAAGCCCAGGTCGCTGCGGATTAGCTCCGAGATCTCTCCCACCCCCAGGGCGAAGGCCGCTGCCTCGAATTCCGGGCGCATGCTGCCCGCTCCGAAGAAGCCCATGTCGCCTCCCAGAGCCTGGGTGCTGTGTTCCGAGAAGCTGCGTGCCAGCGCGGCGAAATCCTCTCCTCCCTGTGCGCGCAGGAGAAGATCCTCGGCGCGGGTGCGCACCGCGGCCTCCCGCTCTGGAGTGGCGCCGGAGGGCACTTCCAGGAAGATCTGGCTGGCACGGACCTGGGCTGGACGGGAGTAGAGGCGCGACAGGTTGTCGTCATAGAAGGCCCGCGCCTGTTCATCAGAGACCGGCTCCAGGCCGCCCAGTTTCTCGGCGTTGATCAGCACGTACGCAGCCCGCCGGCGCTCGGCGCTCTGATAGGCGTCTCGTCGGGTATCGAAGAATGCCTTCAGGGCGATCTCGTCCAATACCACCGCGGCGCTCAGTTCCTCGGTGCCGAGCACGAAGTAGTCCGCCTTGACCTTCTCATTGCGCGATCGGTATTCCTCCCGAACCTCCTCGGACGATACCGTGATGGGGTCGGTTACCAGCCGTTGATACTTGGTGGACAGGATGCTGCGGGCAACGGTGTGCTCCCAGCTGGCGGCGTCGCGCCCGCCCTCGCGCAGCAAGCGCTGGTAGCGGTCCCTGCCGACAAACCGGCCATCCACTTGGAACGCAGGGTCCTGCGTGACAAGCTGGCTGATCTCTCGGGGAGAAGCAGCCAGGCCGACGCGCTGCGCCTCGAGGAGGACGACCTGCTCGTCGATCAGTTGATCCAGAACGTCGCGCGGCAGTCGCGCCGCAATGGCATCGTAGTTCCCCTGGAAGGCCTGCCGGTAGGCCCTGGCCAGGGCCCTGTAGCGCAGCTGGAACTCCTCCACCGAGACCGGTTCGCCGTCCACCAGAGCAACCCATCTGCGTGAGTCTTGCGACCTCAAGGCATCGCCGAACGAAGTGAACGCGAACAGGCCCATGGCGATCACCACCACCCACAGCACCCAGCTCAGCGATTTGAGTTTCCTACGCATGGTGTTCAGCATGGCGCAAACATCTCCTCGCAGGGCGGGGCCCGGGAGCGCCACCCTCCAATTGCCGTAAACCACTTATTGTAGAACCCTTATCGGCGGTTTTCAAGCTGTCCAGTTGCTTGCAGCGTAGCCGGGCCTATGCTATATTCAGCGCTCCCCGCGGTGCGGCAAGTCCTTGAAAAACCGCACGATAGGCCGGTCGGCCGGAGGGGAGATCGGGAGGCCGACCCGGCCCGAGGTGAATCCTACATGGCGGCGAGGCGCAAGCAGGACCGCGTTCACCTGGACTGGTTCAACGTTTCCTATCAGACCCTCCTTCTGGCAGGACTGGCCATTCTGGCCCTCTCGGTCCTGGTGACCTTCTACCTCATGGGTTACCTGGGGGGCGGAGCCCATCCGCGCGCGGAAGCGTATCGAGCCATCCGCGGCGCGGACCGTCTGCTGGAGAAGGCGGTGGCCACCACCGCCCCCGACGAGTTGGAGCCGCTGCGCCAGAAGGCGCGCAGCCGGCTGGGCGCGGCGCGCCAGGCGCTGGCTGAGTCGAGCTTCGCGGTTGCCGAGCAGGCGGCGCTGGAGTCACAACAGGCGAGCCGGCTGTTCCTGGCAAGGGCGGAGGGCAAGGAATCCGAAGCGGCCGTGCAGTTCTACAAGCTCGAGGGCAAGGTGCAGGTCAAGAAGGCGCGGCAGTTGATCTGGAAGGACGCCACGAAGAACTTGCGGCTGGAGGCCGGCGATCAGATCAAGACAAGCTCGTCCTCGTCGGCGCAGATCATCTACTTCAACGGTAGCCTCACTACCATCAAGCCCGGTTCCATCCTGGAGATCAAGGAACTCTTCGACGATCCCGACAGCAGGGTCCAGCAGGTCAGGGAGACGCTGCGCACCGGTCGGGTGGTGTCCAGCACCCTGCGCACGGCGGTGGACGGGTCGTTCCACGAGGTGAGCACCGAGAACGCGACCGTTCAAGCCACCGGGCGCTCGCAGTTCGAGATACGCTTTGATGAGCTCAACGCGGGCACGTCGGTGGGTGTCTACCTGGGCAGCGCGGTGGTGAAGTCCGGCGGTCGCGAACGCCGTCTGGGCGGTCGCGAGCAGGTGTCGGTGGACAGCAAGGGAGGGCTGAGCCCGACGGTGAAGCTGCCGCCCACACCGATCCTGCTGGAACCCATCGACCAGAAGATCTTCACCGTGGACGCGGATGAGCAAGGCTCTCAGATCGAACTCCAGTGGGAAGATATGGACCTTCCGGGAACCTATCATCTGCAGATCTCCGCCACCTCCCTGTTCGGGCATCTCCTCCTGGACAAGGAGAACGTGACTTCCATCCGGGTGAAGCTCCCGCCCACCGAGCCCGGGAGCTACTACTGGCGTGCGGCTTTCCAGTCGCCCAAAGGACTGGAAAGCGCTTTCAGCGAGACCCGCAAGTTCAAGGTTCTTACCGGACGGGTGATGAACGTCGATGACACCATTCCGCCGCAACTGGTGATTGATGATTTCATGGTGTTTTCCACGCAGGTCATCGTGCGCGGGCGGACCGAGTCCGGAGCGATTCTCGAGGCCAACGGGAAGAAGGTGGATGTAGGGGACGGTGGGGCCTTCACCACCATCGTGCGGCTGCGCAAGGAGGGTCGCAATCGGGTGCGCTTCGTGGCCCAGGATGCCGCCGGCAACGAGAAGGTCGTGGACCGTTTTGCAGAAGTGAAAGCATACTGAACGGGAAGCCGCCCGAAGCCGCAGACCTGCTGCGCAAGATCTCCATCGAACTTCCAGGCCACGCCGGCCGTCCCACGACGGATCGAGGACATCATGCTGCGCCTGACCCGGCAGAATCGCGCCCACGTCCTGCTGGTCGTGGTGTTGTTCAGTCTGTTGGTACTGATGTCCCTACAGGTACGGGGCAAGGGGTCCCATCTCCTGGAGCAGACCCTCTTCGGCGCCACCTCTCCTGTCGTGCGCTTGGCCTTCGGCACGCTAGCGATGATGGAATCAGGCTGGAGAAACTATCTCGACCTGCGGGATGTGCGACGCACCAACGACGAGCTATCGCATCGGTTATTGGAACTCGAGGTGGAGCAGCAGCAGATGGAGCAGTTAACGCGCGAGAATCAGCGCCTGCGTGAGCTTCTCCGGCTGCGCGACCGCCTGCCCCCGGTCTTCGCGGCAGCCAGGCTGATGGTCAATCAGGCCGCTGGTGCACAGCGGACCATCCTGGTGGATCAGGGCACGGACATGGGGGTTGAGAGGGATATGCCGGTGGTGGTGCAAGAGGGTATCGTCGGAAGAGTTGTCCGGTCAGGAGCGAGCGAGTCGGTGGTGGAGCTGATCACCGACGCCGGGGCGGCGGTGGCTGTGCGCGTGGTGCGCACCGGGCTGCAGGGGATGCTGGCAGGACGCGGCAGCAAGACGCTGCGCCTGCAGTACATTCCCGAGCAGGAGGACGTAAGAGAAGGGGATTGTCTGGTCACGTCCGGCCACGATCGCATCTATCCGCAGGGGTTGCACGTGGGCTGCGTGGTGGCAGCCTCCTCCGGCGGTCCGGAGGACGACAGGGCGCACACCGGGCTGATGATGGATATCGAGGTGGAACCCGCAGTGCGGTTCTCGCGGTTGCGAGAGGTTCTGATCCTCGTGGGCGTGCAGGAGGACGCTGCCACCGCGGCTGCGCAGCCGGTGCCTGCCGGGGACGGCGAATCCAACCCGTGAACCGCTTCCTGCGTGGCATCGGCGTGGTCGCGCTGGCCATCGGGGGCCACGCTTTGACCATCTATGTTCCCGCCATCGCAGGGTTTTTTGACCTCTTCCTGATCGTGGTCGTATATTACTCACTGACCAGCGAGCCGGTGAACGCGATGCTGGTGGGGGTCGTGTGTGGCCTGGTCCAGGACGCGCTGTTCTCGCCCATCCTCGGCGTGAACGCGTTTGCCAAGGCGCTTCTGGGCTATCTCATTGGCGGATTGAGAAGTAAGAGGTTGCTGCATCAGGCGCCGGCGCAGCTGACGGTCCTGGGGGTGGCAACGCTGCTGCAAGCGCTCGTCCTCTTCGTCCTGCAGCGGGTGCTGGGATTATCCTCGGACCTGCCTGGGCACCGACATCTGTTCCTGGGGGCCCTGGGGAATGTCGTTCTGGGTGGACTGCTCTACGCAGCACTGCGCCGGCGGCAGGGGAGGATGCGTTGACTCATGACCATCGCCAGCGTAGGGAGTTCCTGAACTATCGGCGCGAAGTATCGCTGCGGCGCCGCATGGCTGTTCTGCGCGGAGCCCTCATCGGTCTGTTTCTCCTCTACTTCGGCTCGTTGTGGTTCTTCCAGATCGTCCGCGCCGATCACTATCGAGGACTCTCGGACTCCAACCGTATCCGATCCTTCAGCGTCTCTCCCTTGCGGGGAGTCATCCGCGATCGCCGTGGCAGGGTGCTGGCCAAGAACCAGTCATCCTTCACCGTGGCCCTGGAATCCCGTCGACTGCCGCAGTGGGACGAGACCCGGGCGCTGCTGGCAGCGGTGCTGGACGCGGACCCCGAACTGCTGGAAGGGAGGCGCCGCCGCGCCCGATGGTCGCCCGGCGCCGGAGGGATCGTCATCCAGGAGGATGTGGACCTGAGTCAGATTGCCTACATCGAATCACACCCCGAGGCGTTTCCCGGCGTGCGCGTGCTGGTTGAGCATCGGCGTCTCTACGAGGGCGGCACGTCGGCGACGCATCTCATCGGCTATGTGGGGGAGATCTCCGTTCGCCAGCTGCAAAGCGGTGCGTTCGACCTGGCGCGCTCCGGGGACGTGGTGGGAAAGGCGGGCCTGGAGCGGGAGTACCAGGCAGAGCTGGCCGGGGAGCCGGGCGTGCGCATGGCCACCGTGAACTCCGCGGGCCGCGAGACCGATGAGCTTCCGGGCGGCACCCCGCCGCAGGCGGGCGCCGAGCTGCAACTCACCGTGGATCTGGACCTGCAGCAGGAGCTGGTGCGGGCGTTCGGGGAGCGCGTGGGTTCGGCGGTGTTCCTGGACCCGCGGACCGGGGAGGTTCTCGCTCTTTCCAGCTTCCCGGACTTCGATCCCAATCTGTTCGCGGGCCGGTTCACGCGCGAGGATTGGGAGAGGCTGGCGCGAGACCCGCAACATCCGCTACAGAATCGTGCCACACGCAGCCAATACTCCGCCGGTTCGACGTTCAAGCTGGTCGTGGCTGCCGCGGTGCTGGAGGCGGGCGGCATCGATCCTGCCAGGCGCATCTATTGCCCGGGATTCGCAACCTTCTACAAGCGCGACTTTCGTTGCCACCGCCGCGGTGGGCACGGATGGATGAATCTGCACCAGGCGCTGGTCCACTCCTGCAACGTGTACTTCTATCATCTTGGCAAGGAGCTGGGCATCGAGTCCATAGCCCGACAGGCCCGCCAGCTCGGCCTGGGCGAGCCCACCGGTTTGAATCTGCCCGAGGAGGGCGGACTGATCCCGGATGAGGCGTGGTCGCGCCGGGTGCGCGGGACACCGTGGTACCCGGGCGAGACCATCTCCGTGAGCATCGGTCAGGGTCCGGTGCTGGTGACGCCGCTCCAGCTGGCAGTGCTCATCGGCGCCCTCGGCAGCGGCCGCTTCGTGCCGCCCCGTCTGGTGCGCAGCATCGACGGAGAGGCGGTGGCACCGGCCGGTCCGGGCAGGAGTCTGGAACTCTCGCCGCGCACGGTCCAGATCTTGCGGCGGGCGCTGCGCGGCGTGGTCAACGAGGGCGGCACCGGTAGAGCGGCCCGCTTGCAACGCCACCCGGAGTTCGCGGTGGCCGGGAAGACCGGTACGGTGCAGGTGGTGCAGGCCTCTGCGGATGTGGACAGTAGCGAGCTGCCGCAGGATCTGCGCGACCATTCCTGGTTCATCGGCTACGCTCCGGCGGACGACCCCAGCATCGCCTTTGCCGTGTTCGTGGAACACGGTGGGCACGGCGGGGAGCGGGCGGCTCCCATCGCCCGCGAGGTCCTGGAGGTGTACTTCGATGGCCGCAGGGAGGTGGAGCTTGCTGGGAGATAGGGTGCGATCCCAGCTCGACTGGCCCATGGTGGGCGCGTTCCTGGCACTGTGCTCGGTGGGTATGCTGATGATCGCCTCCACCGCGGACATGGAGATGCTGCGACGCCAGGCGCTGTGGCTGGTAGTGGGTCTTGCGGTGATGTTGGTGATTCTCGCGGTGGACTACCACACCTGGGCGTCGCTGGCATGGCCGCTCTACGGTTTCTCGGTCCTCGCCTTGGGTTACACGCTGTTCTACGGACGCGAGATCGGGGGAGCACGTTCCTGGATCGAGATCGGCCCGTTCAATTTCCAGCCGGCGGAGCTGGCCAAGGTGGCCACCGCCCTGACCATGGCGACTTTCCTGAGCCAGCGCTCCGGCCATCACCTGGGCGCGCGCAACCTGGCGGTGCTGTGTATTCTGGCCGGGGTTCCGTTCGGTCTCATTCTGTTGCAGCCCGAC
>CBDVAL010000172.1:0-7667 GCA_965371955.1 uncultured bacterium
AGCGGGAACTCCGCGTGCTTCAAGACCGCGGCAAAGGTCACCACCCGCGGACCGCTACGCGACAGGCCGTCATAGATGGCGTCGTCCTGCACCGAGTACGTGGAGCCCAGCGCCCCGAGAACACCGTCCGCCTCGGCCTGCTGCAGATCGAAGGACGCCACCGCCATCTCCGAGCCCTTGCCGCGGCTCTTCAGGTCCAGGGCGTAGAAGCTGCGCTGCGAGTTATTGAGCATGTCCTCGTTGGAGGCGAACGGCACGGGTGCCCGGGGATAGCGCGGGCTGAAGCTCAGGCATGCGCGGCCCTCCACCACCGTCTGCCCCAGTCCCAGCGCCACCGAGGCGATGCCGTCCGCCGGGGTCATGCGTCCGGTCGGGTAATAGTTGTGCGAACGGACCACGCCGGCAAAATCCGGGTAGAAGCGGCTGCCGTGTGCGCTGCCCACGATCTTCTGGATGATCACCGCCATCTTCTCCTCCTCCAGGCGGAAGGGGGTGGCGGCCAGATAGGAACGGGCGTGCTCGGAGAACGTCGAGGCGTAGACCAGCTTCACCGCGGTGATGAGCTGCTCCAGCCGTACCCTGCGCCGCTTCTCATTGTTGGGCAGCATGTAGGTCTGGTAGATGCCGGCGAACGGCAGATAGGGCGAGTCCTCCAGCAGGCTCGACGAGCGCACCGCCAGCGGGTAGTGGATCAGATCCAGATAGACATCCAGGTCGGCGGCGATGCGCTCCGGGAACGTGGCCTCCAGGAAGCGCTCGCGAATGCGTGCATTGTCCTGCGTGGACATGGCGAAGTCACGGAGATTGTTCTCCTCCATGAAGTGGTCGAACACGTCGGTCCCCAGGACCACTGCCGGTGGCACCCACACCTTCACGTCGGGGAAGCGGTCGTCCATGGGATACGCGCTCAGCATGTAGTTGGCGAACGCCAGGCCACGGGCCTTGCCGCCCAGCGAGCCTCCGCCCATGCGGTAGAGATCGGCGCTGGCGTCGAACAGGTCACGGTCGAACTGGGCGACGACGCCGCGGTCGCGCTCCTTGCGGTACGCGCGGATGGAATCGATGACGTCCTGGCGCAGTGCCTCGATGTCGGGAAAGTGCGACACCTTGCGCGTGCGCATCTTCTGGGCCAGCGAGAACTCGGTGCGCGCCTTGAGCCAGTTGGAGAAGTGGTCGCGCTCGGCGTGGAACGCGATGCTCTCCGCCGGCACCTTCGGCAGAATCGTCTCCAGGCTACGCAGATCCGTGGCGCGACCCACCTCGCGGCCCTCGGGCAGGTAGAACACGAAGTCTCCGAAGGAGAAGTGGTGCTTCATGAAGCGCAACAGATCGTTGAGCAGCGTCGGCGATCCCTTGAGCAGGAAGTCCGCGCCCACCGACTCGGCCAGCTCGCGGTTCTGCGGCAAGCTGGACTGCAGCATCAGAGGTAGGTCCGGGCGTGCAGCCTTGGCTGCCCGGGCGAAGCTCAGGCCCGCCTCGGGCGACAGCTTGCCGTCCTTCGGGAACTGGATGTCGGAGATGACGCCCAGGATGTCGCTCTGGTACCTGGAGAAGTACTCCCAGGCCTCCTCGTAGTTGTCGCACAGCAGGATCTTCGGGCGGGCGCGCATGCGCAGCAGCTTCTGCGACACGTTGATGCCCTCGGAGAGTACCTTCTGTGTCTGTTTCACCAGCTCGGTGTAGATCACCGGCAGGAACGACGAGTAGAAGCGGATGTTGTCCTCGATGACGATGATGGACTGCACGCCCACCGTGCTGGTGTCGTGCTCGACGTTGCGCTTGTCCTCGATATACTTGACGATGGCCAGCAGGATACGGACGTCACCCTGCCACAGGAAGATACGCTCGATGTCGGAGATGTCGTGCTTGCGCCTGAACTCCAGCAGCTCGCGGTTGTCGTAGGCCAGCACCACCACCGGGACGTCGTGGCCGTCCCGCTTCACCCGCCGGGCGAGTTCCAGGGCGTTCATGTCGCCCACGTGCAACGAGGTGACAATGAGGGGGAACGGCCGCCCCTCTTTCAGATGTGCAAGGGCGGCCTCTCCGGTGTCGACCCGGGTCAGGCCCGGCGTGTGGTGCAGGTTCAGGTCCAGGAAGTCGCTGAGGATCAACTCGCTCACCTGCCCATCCTCGGCCAGGATGAACGAGTCGTACAGGCTGGAGACCAGCAGGATGTCGTGGACCCGGAACGGCATCAGGTCGTGGAAGTGCTGCAGTTGGCTTACACGACCCGGATCGAACGGAGGAACGCCGGATCCGGTCTTCATGGGATCAGACCACTCCCTGGTCGAGCATGGCGTCCGCCACCTTGAGGAAGCCGGTGATGTTGGCGCCGTTGACGTAGTTGCCCGGAGTGTCGAAGCGCTCCGCCGTCTCCACGCACGCCTTGTGGATCTCCTTCATGATGAGCTGCAGGCGCTTGTCCACCTCCTCGCGGGTCCAGTTGTAGCGCATGCTGTTCTGAGCCATCTCCAGGCCCGACACCGCCACACCGCCGGCGTTGGCCGCCTTGCTCGGGCCGTAGAGCAGCTTCTCGTCCAGGAAGAAGTTCACCCCCTCCGGAGTGGTGGGCATGTTGGCGCCCTCGGAGACCACGAACACGCCGTTCTTCACCAGGTTGGTGGCGTCCAGGCTGTTGATCTCGTTCTGCGTGGCGCTGGGGAAGGCACAATCGGCCTTGCGATCCCAGAGAGGGTTGTGGTCCTGGCCGCCATCCGAGGAGGTGAAGGTCGCGCTCTTGTACTTCTCCGCGTATTCCTTGATACGGCCGCGCCGCACGTTCTTGAGATCCATCACGAAGGCCAGCTTGTCGCGATCGATGCCCTCCTGGTCGTGGATGAACCCACTGGAGTCCGACAGCGTCACCGCCTTGGCGCCCAGGTCCAGGAGTTTCTCCACCGTGAACTGCGCCACGTTGCCGCTGCCCGACACCAGGCACGCCTTGCCTGTCAAGGTGTCGCCGCGGGTGGCCAGCATCTCGGCGGCAAAGTACACCGAACCGTAGCCGGTGGCCTCGGGACGGATGAGGGAGCCACCCCAGTTGAGTCCCTTGCCCGTGAGCACGCCGGAGAACTCGTTGGCCAGTCGCTTGTAGTGGCCGAACAGGAAGCCGATCTCACGGCCCCCCACGCCGATGTCACCGGCCGGAATGTCGGTGTTGGGCCCGATGTGGCGGTAGAGTTCGTTCATGAAGCTCTGGCAGAAGCCCATGACCTCATTGTCGCTCTTGCCCTTGGGGTCGAAATCGCTGCCGCCCTTGCCGCCGCCCATGGGCAGCGTCGTCAGCGCATTCTTGAACACCTGCTCGAAGGCCAGGAACTTGAGGATGCTCAGGTTCACCGACGGGTGGAAGCGCAGGCCGCCCTTGTACGGTCCGATGGCGCTGTTCATCTCGATGCGGAAGCCGCGATTGACCTGGACTTCACCCTCATCATCCACCCACGGAACGCGAAACATCAGGACCCGCTCCGGTTCCACCATGCGCTGCAGCACCTTGGCGTTGCGATACTCCGGATGACGCTCGAGGACCGGGCCGAGCGAGTCGGCGACCTCCTCCACTGCCTGGAGGAACTCGGGCTCGGCGGTGTTCTTCGCCTTGACGCCGGCCAGGAATGATTCGGTGAAGCTGCTCATGATCTCTCCTCGTGTGGGGCGCCCCGCTCTGGGTGCGGCATATCCCCCCCCAATACGCAGATGTGAAGAGGCGACGGTATCAGAGGGGGCCCCGTTTTCGCCATACGGCCGGAAACCCCGCCAGATGGGCCATCAAGCCCCCGGACGGTCTGCTGCGATGCAAGGCTAACGCCAACCCTTCACCCCCCGGGCCGGATCCGGTAGTCTGACCCCATGTCCGCGGCCCGCCCTCTCACCGACACCGAGCGCAACTGGTACTACTCGGCCTTGATCCTCACCGGTAGCTTGTTCCTCTTCGGCGCTGTCTACGCCATCGAGATGAACCAGGGCCGCTGGAACGATCACCTGCGGCTGGTCTACAAGCCCTCGGAGACGGTGATGCGCCTGCTCGGCGTGTCCCATGTCCTCATCGCCACGCTCTACCTGCTCACCTCCCGCCGGATGCGCTCGCTGCGTTCGTCCCTGGTGCTGGCGTCGACGGCGGTCCTGGGCGTGGCGGTGTGCTTCAGCTTCGCCGGCCTGGGCGGCATCAGCCCGCGCCTTGCCTCGACGGCCTTCTTCCTCTACTTCATCGTCCATGATTTTCGCGACCAGGTGTACTTCTACTTCGAGCACCACGATGCCCCGGAGCAGCTCAACCGCGACGTGGTGCCGCGTCTACTGTTCTGGATGCCGTTGTGCGTCGTGCTCGCGACGTTCTCGCTGGTGGCCCTGGCCACGGCGGCCGGTCTGCCCGGAACCGCCGAGTTCCAGGAGATGCTGGCCTCCTTCCCGGCCGGGACCTTCGGAGGCCTGGGCGTCCTGCTGCTGGCGACGGCGGCATCGCTGCTCCGCCTGCAGCGCCTGTGGCGCCACAGCGGCGAGGGAGCGTTGCCCGGGCACCTGCGCCGGCACCGGCCGATCTACACGGTATTCGCCGGCAGCCTGCTGCTGGTGCTGGTGGGTGGATTCTTCACCCGCCACAACCATGTGATTGTCATCCTGCACGTCACCGCGTGGTACGTGTTCTACCTGCGCCGGCTACGACGGCAGCCGCCTCTGGAGCCGCCGCCGCGCCACCTGAGCTGGCAGTGGCTGCGCGCCACGCCGGCAGGCTTCAACATCCTGCACCTGGGCACGTTGCTGGTCGTTCTGGTGGCTGCCGCCGTGTGGGTCTACGGTTACCGCAGCGATCCGGACCTGGTCCCGCTCTGGGTCACACTGGACGTGAAGAACTTCCAGTACTGGACCCTGATGCACGTGACCATGTCGTTCTACTCGCGCTAGCGCCAGGCCAGGACTTCCAGGCAGGGGCTCTCCGCCCCGGCGGTCGGCTGGAACAGGATCCGGCAGCCCTTCTGCACGTTCTCCCCGGTCACCGGGAAGTCCAGCCACTGCCGGCCCGCGCCGAGATCCTGTGCCTCGGTGCCGCAATCGCTGCCCAGGCGCAACGCCGTATCCCCGCCCGAGGGTGGCGGAGGGACGTCCAGCAGCAGGCGCACCGAGCCGTCACCGGGGGCGTCGCTCACCTCCAGCGTCGCCGGTGCCGCGAGGCAGCGGCGCGCCAGCACCTGCCTGCCGGGCATCGTCTCCGCCGGCCCCCAGCCACCGCTGAAAGCGAAGCGCGGATGGTTGCCGTGTTCCGGCACCTCCACGCCGCCGACGATGTACTCGCGCCGTCCCAGCTCCTCACCGCCCGTGTCCAGCACCCAGCGGTAGCCGTATTCATCATCGTAAAGACCGATGCTCAGCCGGTAGCTGCCCGCCGGTAGCGCCTCGGCCAGCACCGACTGGTAGAGATCGATCTCGTAGCTCTGCTGTTGACCCGGCACCCACGGACCCGGCAGCGCATGATCAAAGGTGCGCACCAGCTTCTCGGTGGGGTGCAGCAGGTGCACGAACACCGTGGGCGTCCCGTGCACTTTGTCCAGCTCGAACAGCGGCTGGAAGGTCAAGCGCAGCGGCTGCGACTGGCCGTAGCCCAGGGTCAGCTGCGCCGGCGCCACCTGTGCCCGGCCCGTGCTCCCCGGTCCGCCGCACGCAATGGTGAGCGCCGCCATCAGCGCCGCCAGGAATACCCGTGCTGTCCGGCCTCTGAACACGCTTTCCCTCCCTGAGTCCCCCTATTGTCCCGTCTCCCGGCAGATGCCGTCAACGCGTGGTAGAATGAGCCTATCTTGTGACGGGCAGGCCCCGTCCCCGCCGCCCCACCCGGCAGATGCCGGAGAAGGCCTCTCCTGCCGGACGTTTCGGGAGATCCGTGTCCAACGAACGCATTCCTCGCCTGGCCCTGGCTGCCCTGCTGATGCTCCTGCCGTCGGTGTTGCTTGCCGCGTCGTGGTCGGTGGAGATCGATCGGCAGAGATACCCCCTGGAGGCGCGGCAGATCGCCGGCGTGGAGTACCTGAAGGTATCCGACATGGTCCGCGCCTTCGGCGGCCGCTTCCAGATGGACCGGCGCAGCGGCAATTTCGTCTACGAGCTGCAGGGCCGGCGCGTCGTCCTGTCGGCCACCGAGGGGCTCGCCTCGCTGGACGCCAAGATCCTCACCTTCAGCCACCCCAACCAGTTGCTGGAAGGCGAGCTGTGGGTGGTGCCGCAGTTCGTGCAGGATGCCCTGGCCCCCATCTTCGACCGGCCCATCGAGCGCCGGGGCACGCGCTTCCTCGTCGGCGGCCCGGCACCGCTGTACGTGAAGTTCCGCACCAGCCGCGACGCCGGTGGCACCCGCGCCGTGCTGGAGTTCTCGCGACGCGTGACGTACGAGGTGGACTCGGACTCCCGCGGCGTCCGCCTGCGCATGCTGGACGCGCCGCTGCGCGACGTGCGCCTGCCCGCCGTGGTGGAGGGCACGGAGATCCAGCGCGTCTTCTTCGAGGAGGGTCCCGAGGGCGTGGGTGGCACCTTCGC
Source organism: uncultured bacterium (assembly GCA_965371955.1). GTDB lineage: Bacteria > Acidobacteriota > Polarisedimenticolia > CBDVAL01 > CBDVAL01 > CBDVAL01. Next base: position 6,523 of record CBDVAL010000172.1, read on the forward strand.
CCTGGAGGCCGGCTCCACCTACGCCGGCGTGCGCACCTCGGAGCTCGACCGCCCGTTCCGCATCGTGCTGGACTTCGACCGCGCCGGAGGAACGCAGTTCCCGGTGGCTGGACCGCAACCCCTGGCGCCGCCCGCGTTCCAGCCACCGGTGGCACGGGGCATCCGCACGGTGGTCCTGGACCCCGGGCACGGTGGCGAGGAGCTGGGCGCATCCGGACCCAGCGGCTTGCTGGAGAAATCCGTGGTGCTGGACGTGGCCAGGCGCACCGCGCGTCTACTGCGCGACCAGCTCGGCCTGGAGGTGCTTCTGACCCGGGAGCGCGACCAGGACATTCCCCTGGACGAGCGCGCCGCCATCGCCAATCATCGCAAAGGCGATCTGTTCGTCAGCATTCACGCCAACGCTTCGGTGCGTCGCAGCGCCTCCGGCGCCGAGACCTATTTCCTCGCCTACCAGACCGATGATGCCGAGGCTGAGAACGTGGCACTGCGCGAGAACCGGGCCGGCCACACGCCCGCGGCGCGCCGCCCCGTGGCCGGCGGCCTGGAGATGGTGCTGTGGGAGATGGCGCAGGCCGAGCATCTCACCGAGTCGTTCCTGCTGGCCGAGACCATCCAGCAGGAGTTCAACGAGATGCTGGGAACCAAGGACCGCGGTGTACGCCAGGCGCCGTTCCGCGTGCTCATGGGCGCCGCCATGCCGGCGGTCCTGGTGGAGGTGGCGTTCATCACCAACCGCAAGGAGGAGGCGCTGCTGCGCCAGTCCGACTACCGCGAGCAGATTGCGCAATCGCTGGTGGCCAGCATCGCGCGCTACAAGGCGACCTACGAGGCGCGCATCGGCCTGCACGCCGGGCCGGGCCCGCGGCAGCTGAGCGGGGGAGGATCATGACCCGGCAGGGGGGCGGCGCAGCCATCCCCCTGCTGCTGTGCGCCCTCCTTCTCCTGGCCTGCGGCGGCGAGCCGGAGGCAGAGGAGCCCACCCCCGAGTCGCCGGCGGAGCTGGAGACCAACGCCGCCGGCCTGCTACCGCCGGTGGAGAGCACCGAACCGCTGAACGTGCCCGACGCCGGCCTGGAGATCGCTGACGCCTCGGGCCTGGACCCCGGCACTCCGCCCCAGGGCGCCGCGCCCCTGCCCGAGGA
>CBDVAL010000173.1:0-7634 GCA_965371955.1 uncultured bacterium
CGGACCTCGCCCTCCTGGATCACCGCCGCCACGGCATCCCGCACCTTCGTCGCGGCCTCCCTTTCGCCGACGTGATCCAGCAGCATGGCCGCCGACAGGATCATGGCGATGGGGTTGACGAACGGCGGGTCGTGCTCGGCGTACTTGGGCGCCGAGCCGTGCGTCGGCTCGAACACCGCCACTTCCATCCCGATGTTGCCCGAGCACGCGAAGCCCAGGCCGCCCACCAGGCCGGCAAAGGCATCGGAGACGATGTCGCCGAACAGGTTGCCCGCCACGAGGACGCCGTAGTGTTCCGGGTTCTTGGTGAGCCACATCATCTGGGCATCGATGTTGGTGGACCGGAGATCGATATCGGGGAAGCCGGCCTGTACCTCCTTGGCGATGTCCTCCATCATGCCGGAGGTCTCGCGCAGGACATTGGGTTTCTCACACACCGTCACCGACTTGTAGCCCTGCTTCCGGGCGTAGGCGAACGCCTCGGTGAGGATGCGGCGGCAAGCGGCGCGCGTGAACAGGCGCGTGGAGATGGCGAGATCCGCCGGCGGCACGTCGGCGAACGCCCGGAACTTCGGGTGCGTGGCCAGTGCCTCGAGCACCTGTGCCGGCGGGTCCGTCCACTCGATGCCGGCGTACATGCCCTCGGTGTTCTGCCGGAAGATCACGGCATCCACCTCGGGCTCATCGATGGCATCTCCCTGGCCGCGGCGGATGAAGTTCAGCGGGTTGCCGGGGAACGAGCGGCACGGCCGGATGCAGACGTCCAGCTGGAAGCGCTGACGCATAGTCACGATGGGCGAGAAGTAGGTGTAGCCCTTGTCGCGCAGCTCGGGAGCCAGCTCCTCGGCGGTCTTGCCCTTGGGCTTGGAGGTGATGGCGCCGAACAGACCCAGCTTGTGTTGCGCCAGCAGGTCGACGGTCGTGTCCGGCAACGGGTTCCCTTGCCGCTTCCAGAACTCCCAGCCGATATCGGCGTGGACGTAGTCGGCCTGGAAGCCCACGGCATCCAGCACCCGGATGGCCTCGGGCAATACGGCCCCTCCGATGCCGTCCCCCGGCATGGTCACCACGGTTCTGCTCACGGCATCTCCTCCGGGCATCGCCCCGGCGCTGCCGCCTTGCGCGGCGCGCGTGCGCGATGGGAGTCGCACGATGGAAACAGCATACCATCCTCGCACTGGTCTTGGATCGAACTAGTCGGGGGATTGGGTCTCCGGGTTCGTGTCACCTTCCGGCCCTCGTCGCCCGATGTGGACTGTCGGCGAAGCTCCGACCAGCCGCACGACGACCATCTCGGACTTGCCGCGCAGGAAGACGCGACCTGCCCCGGCGCTGGGTGGGGTGGGGCTGTGGTTGCCGGGTGGGAAGACCGTCAGGGTTGCTGCGGTCTCCTGATAGGCGTCCGGCCTTGCGGCCACAAGGTGTAGCTGTCCGCGCATGGCGGCCATCACCACCAGGTGGTCATCGACGCGCACCAGCGAGCCGTCCCCCATGGCATGGCGCCACAGGACCTCGCCGGTGGTTGCCTTGACGCACGTCAGGTGGTCACCACCGAAACCATAGATCGCCCCTTCGTGGTGGACGGCAGGGGAGTACGAGTTGCCGAGTCGCTCCGACCTCCAGATCTCCCGGACCTGCGACGGTTGAAGCTTCTCGGAGACGTCGAGCATCACCGCGTACTCCTGGAAGGCCATGAACACCCGATCCCCCGGAAGCAGCAGCGGGTCTCGATCGGGATAGGACAGACCGCTGTAGCTCCACAGGAGTTCTCCGGCGCCACGCACGGCATATACCTTGTCGCCGGCGGGCACGACGATCTGCGGCCGGTCGCCGGCCACATCGACCACCGGTGTTGCGTAGGAGCCCTGTTTGCCATATCCCACCGAGAGGAGCACTTCTCCGGTGGCCGGGTCAAAGGCGACCAGGTTGTTGCCCTCTTGCCCGCCCACCATGACGTAGAGGCGATTGCCCCGCAGCACCGGCGAAGTGGACATGCCGTAGGACGGGACCGCGGCGCCGAAGTCCTCGACGAGGTCGCGTGACCACAGGTGCGACCCGTCCGCGGCCGACAGGGCGAACAGCCGGCCTGCCGGGTGGATGGCGAAGACGCGCTGACCGTCGCTCGCGGGTGTGGACAGGGGGTTCTCCAGCCTCTCTTCCCTGGCGGCATGCTCCGGGTCCGCCAGGCGGGCACGCCAGAGCTCCGACCCGTCGCTCACATCCAGCGCGACGATCCCCACGCCCTTGGAATCGAGCTCGAGCGTCAGGGCGCGTCCGCGGGAGATGGTGATGGAGGAATAGCCCGTGCCGATGTCTCGCCGCCAGTCGATCTCGAGGCTAACGTCGGTGTCGAGGGGAAACATCCCGAGGTCGAGGGCGCCGTTTCCATGCGGGCCCATCCATTGCGGCCATTCTCCCAGGCCGCTGACCGGTGAGCGCGGCTGGCGGGCGGAGTGCTGCCGGGATTCGAGGCCCCGGGGAACGTGCTCTGTCGCCATCGTCCTGGAGGGAGGTCGGGTCGGTGTAGAGGAGATCCGCCGGGCCTCGACGGCCGGAGGCGATGCGTGAATCGTTCCCAGGTGCACAGCCCCGTGGAAACCGTAGCGGTCGGGCGTGTCGCTGGCGACGACCTGCCGTCGCCCGGGTTCGTCGCGTCCGGTGAACTCGCCGGTGCCGCAGCCGTCACTCCCACACGTCCAGGCCGTCCCGCCCGCATAGGACAGCCGCAGGGTCACCACACGATGCTCGGGGAGCAGCTTTGTGATGCGAAGCGCCATGGGATCCGAGACGCCACGATGGCCGCCGCGAGCCAGCCGGGCGTGGAGACTTCCGACCAGCGTGACCACCACGTCCCCGGGGGCGCGGGCAGCGGCCTCGGCCACTGCCTCGGCCATGGCCTGCTCGCGCTCCGCCGCTCTCACGCCGGTACGATCGTACAGGACGACGTGCACGGGATCTCCGGCGCGGATCCTCCCGCGCAGGTCGTCGAGGAGTGCAGCCATGGCCCGGCTGCGGCGCCCGTCCTGGTACGTGGACTGCCAGAACGGACCTGCGAGGAGCGCCGTGTGGTCCTGTGCCTCGCCGGCCGACGCCAGGAAGGTCGAGGCCCGGCCGGATTCCTGTCGTGCGATCTCCAGCGCCACCGTCACCGAGAGCCCCCGGCGCACGGCCAGCTTCACGGCATGTGAGACGAAGTCGGGCGACTCCACGGTCCCGTGGAGCTCACCCAGGACGAGCACCGTTCCCGGAGCAAGAAACGGCACCAGCCCGGCGAGCTCCTCGTCGGTCCATGGGCGGCTCACGGCGGGATCTCCATGGGTCGCGCCGGAAGATGCCGCGAGGTACGACACCAGGGCGACGAAGACGAGAGTTCTTGCGGCCCGGAGGCCGCCACAGGGCAGGCGGTGGCACGACGGTACACGGGGCATCATGGAATCTCCCGGGTCCGTTGGTGCCTTTCCCGCCGTGGGGGCGACGATCGGGGACCCGGTAAATTTTTACCATACAAGGGGGGTCGGGTCAAGCAGCAGCACGGATGCCACCGCGCCCAGTGCCAGCGCGATGGAGGACCGTGACAACTCCTACTACCCGGCGGCGAGCTTCTGGCGCACCTGGTTCTCCACGCCGCCGGCCACCACCAGCCCTTGCGGCACCTCGCCCAGCGGCGGGAAGCGGAACGGCTCACCGCGCCAGGTGATCACGCCGGACGGGAAGTCCACCAGCAGCTCGTCGCCCGGGATGACGGTCTTGCCGTCCTCGCCGGAGAGCTGCTCCTTGATGCGCGTCACCAGCGCGGGTGACTGCACGCACGGGAAGCCGTTGTTGAAGGCGTTGCGCAGGTAGGTCTGCGAGAAGCTGGCGGCGATGACCATGGCCAGTCCCTTGGCTTGCAGTGAGGTCACCGCCTGCTCGCGGCTGGAGCCGGTGCCGAAGTTCCAGCCGCCCACCAGGATGTCGCCCTCGGCAGTGCGCCCGGTGAACTCCGGGTCATAGTTCTCCATGACCACCGCGGCCATCATCTCCGGCGTCATGTCCTCGCGATACGTGTAGTCCTTACCGTAGATGCCGTCGGTGTTCAGGTTGTCCGCTGGGACGAACACCAGGCGGCCCTGCACCTGCTCGGGGAAACCCGGCAGGATGGACACTTTCTCGTCCGCCGGTGCGGCAGCCTCCAGCTCCACAAGGGAGGTATCCAGCTCGCGGCGGTTGCCCGCGGGGCCGCAGATATAGCCGGCCAGCGCGGAGGAGGCCACCACGGCGGGGCTGGCCAGGTAGGCCTCGGCCTCGCGCGAGCCCATGCGGCCCTTGAAGTTGCGGTTGGTGGCCGAGATGCCCACCTCGCCCGCCTCCAGCAGGCCCACGCCCAGCCCGATGCACGGACCGCAGCCCGGCGACAACGGTCTGGCGCCCGCCTCCAGCATGGCACCCCAGGCGCCGCTGGCCTCGGCCGACTCCTGCACCTCGCGGCTGGCAGCGGCCACGTAGAGCTCCACACCGTCGGCCACCTTGTGGCCGCGCAGCACGTCGGCCGCCGCCTCCAGGTCCTCCAGGCGGGAGTTGACGCACGACACCAGGTAGGCCTTCTGGATGGCCACCTTCTTCCTCTGCATCTCGGCCAGCGAGGTCATCACCTGCACCGTATCCGGGCCGGAGACGTGCGGCGTGACGCTGGAGAGGTCGAACGTGATGCGCGACGCGTAGGCAGCATCGTCGTCGGGCTGCGGCGGGCTGTTCTCCCAGCGCTGCAGGTCCTCATCGCTGACGCGCTCGACGCCCCGGGCCTCGAGCACCGCCTTGCGCACCCGCAAGAACCCCAGCGTGGTGGCATCGGCGGGGAACCAGCCCACCAGCGCTCCCCACTCGGTGGTCATGTTGGAGATGCTGAGGCGTTCGTCCATGCTCAGGCCGGCGACGCCGGGACCGACGAACTCCACCGCCGCGTTCAGCACCTCGCCCTGGTTGTAGCGCCCGCACAGCGCCACGATGACGTCCTTGCCGGTGGCCCCGTGGGTGAGGCTGCCCTGCAGCACCACCTGCACGCTGCGCGGGATCTGCCACCAGAACTCACCCGTGGCCCAGATGGCCGCTGCGTCGGTGCGCACCACCGGGGTGCCCACCGCGCCCATGGCGCCGTACATGTTGGAGTGCGAGTCCGACGCCACCACGAACGAACCCGGCACCACGTAGAGCTGCTCGCACATGACCTGATGGCCGATACCCGATCCGGCGGGATAGAAGTCCACGCCGTGCTCGGCGGCGAACGCCTCGATGGCGCGGTACTTGGCCAGGTTGGTCTCGGACTGGTTCTGGATGTCGTGGTCCAGGGTGAACACCGGCTGCTTCGGGTCGTGGAAGCGCGGCACGCCGATGGACCGGAACTTCTTCATCACCGCGGCGGTGTTGTCGTGGGTCATCACATGGTGCGGCCGGATGGTGAGGAAATCCCCTGCCCGCAGCGCGCGCTGTGGACCGGCGGCCTGGTGCGCCTGGGCGATCTTCTCGACGACGGTCTGGCCCATTACCAGCTCCGTGCTCTGGTGAGCTCCATGAGCGCGGTGATGGAGCTCTGCTTCTCCAGCTCCCAGCAGGCATCCTTGATGGGCTGCAGCCCCGCCAGCCCCACCACCGGTTCCGCCAGGGCGTCGAACTTCTCCTCGACCTCCCGGTCGGTGAGCGGGTTGCGTGGGTCGCCCTTGGGGTAGTCCACCTGCTTGGTGAGCGCGCGGCCGTCGGTGGTCTTGATGGTGACGATGACGCGCTGCAGCTCCGGAAACAGCTTCTCGATCTCCGGGTCGGCCACCACCTCCACCTTGTTGAGTTGAGCGCGGATGGTGGGGTCCATGATCTTCTCGTCGGTGAACTGCAGCGGGGTCACCTGGCGCTCGGCCACCGCCGCGGCGATCACGTACGGCAGGCTGTGATCCGCGGTCTCCTTGGAGCGCGGGTCGTACTTGGACGGGTCGGCCAGGATGTCGGCAGCCCGGGCCAGGGAGCGGATGTGCACCTTCTCCACCTGGTCCGCCGCCAGGTCGTTGTCCTTCATCAGATCCAGGACGCAGGAGATGGGCGCATGGGTGAGCGCCTCGGTGGGGTAGGCCTTCATGCCGCATTGGGTGATGCGCCAGGAATCGCCCAGCCCATCGGTCAGGATCTCCAGCTTCCACTCGGGGCCGAAGCAGTGCACCAGCCCTTCCTTGCCGTCCACAACGTGTTCCGGGCCGGTGTAGCCCTTCTCGGCCAGCAGCGCGCCAATGACACCGCTCTGCGTGGCCATGGGGTCCACCGTGTTCTTCATCATAGTAAGCTTGCCGGCGGTCACCGCGCCCAGCGTGGCATGACGGCTGGCCGAGATGCCGATGGCATGCTGGATCTCCTCCCAGCCCAGGCCCAGCATGCGGCCGGCCACGATGGGCGAGGCGAATGCCGTCAACGTGGCGTGGTGCCAGCCGCGCTCGCGGATGCCGGGGAACGCCGCCTCGCACAGCCGCTGCTCGAACTCGTGGCCCAGGACGATGCCCACCACCAGCTCCATCCCGTTCAGGCCGCGGACCTCCCCGCATGCCATGGCCGCCGGGATGATGTCCGACGGATGGGAAGGATCCTGCTTCCAGTAGATATCGTTGTAATCCATCACCCGCACCATCAGAGCGTTCAGCAGCGATGCGTTGATGGGGTCCATCTTCCGGCCGCTACCGACCACGGTGCAGGAGCCGGAGCCGGCATGCGCGCCGAGCACTTCCAGCGCGATCTTGCAGTCGTGCTGCAGGTAGCCGCCCAGAGCGCAGCCCACGGAGTCCAGCAGGTAGCGGCGCGCCTCATGCACGGCCTCGTCGGAGAGGTCCTCGAAGCGCAACTCGGCGGCCCAGCGGGCCATGGTGGCGGTGATCGTGTCGCTCACGGTGATCCTCAGTCCTTGACCAGGTTCTTGAACGGCAGATAGCTCATGAAGTCGGCGTGGTGGACGATGAAGGCCTCGGTGCTGCGCTTCACCAGGTCGCCCTCGGTGGCGTGCGCTGCGATGATGTGGCAGATCTCGTCGGGAATGCCGCAGCTCATGGCCAGATGCACGCCGGTGAAGGGGTGGCGCAGGGCCTTACCGCGCGCGCTCTGTATCGCCACCCCGTCCACCTTCTCGTACTCCAGCAGCTTGCCCACGTCCGCCAGGATGGCGCCGGCGACGACGGTGTCCATGTCGATGGCCAGGGCCTTGCCCAGCTGCTCCTGCATGGCCTTGGCTGCGTGCCTGGAGATGTGGACCACGCAACGCTTGTGCTCCATGAAGCTGGCCGGGCAGTCCGGCACCAGCAGGGTGAACGGGATGGCGTGCAGGTCGTCGGGCTCCAGAGGGCTGAGCTCGAAACCCTTGACCCAGGTGTCGAGCACTTTTTCGCGCAGGCTCTCGTCGCTGATCCACTCCAGCTCGGGCCACAGCCGCTTGACGGCATCACGCATGATCTTCCTCCTCTGAAATCAGTCAGATAGACAGAATGGGACCATAGATTACCCCTCTTCCGGGATGGCGTCCAGCCACTTCCAGGGCGCTTATGGGGCTGGATGACAATCGTTTCCGGCTGAAGTACGATGTGCGCCCGTGCCGGTGTGATCCGCACCGCCGCGAAGGAGATACCTGGATG
>CBDVAL010000174.1:0-7599 GCA_965371955.1 uncultured bacterium
GAAATTGATGGGCCCGTTCCTCGACGGGGAACTGGCGGCGAGCGAGCAGCTTGCCGTGCAGGAGCATCTATCCGACTGTGAGGCGTGCCGGCGCAGGAAAGGCTTCGAATCCGAATTCGATCGCATGCTGCGTCACCATCTGGCGGCGCCCCCGGCGCCGGCTTCGGTGGTGCAGAGCGTTCGCCGTCGACTGCAGCACGAGTTCCCCGTCCGTGCATCGACCTGGGTACGCGTGGTGTTGCATCCGGCGGCCGGATATGGACTGGCGGCCGCGTTGCTGCTGGCCCTGGCCCTTCCCCTCGGTCCGACGGCCCGGCTGGGTGTGCCCGAGCCTGTGCCGCCGGCGCACAACGCGGTGGCTCTGCAAGGCCGGGTCGTGTGCATGGAGTGCGAACTCGGACATCGCTCGGCGGAAGAGCAGCGCCGCTGCCGCATGCTTACCCATCATTCCGGCATCCGGACCCCGGACGGGAAGGTGTGGACGCTGGCCAATCTCGGCGCCGGCGCGAAGCTGGCCGCACAGCCCGATCTTCGCGGCGCGCAGGTGCGCTTCCAGGGCACGTTGTTTCCCTCCATCCAGACCGTGGACGTGACACAGTTCGAGGTAGTCCCCGGGGCGTCCTAGGGTTGCGTCCGGGGCCCGACTGTCCTACAATAGGGGCGGTCCCGGTGCCACGAAAACCCTTCGTTCTCAATACTTTTCAAAGGAATCATCATGAGTCATGTGGTTGCTGAGAACGATGACAACTTCCAGTCCGAGGTCATGGAGAGCGACCAGCCTGTGCTCGTGGACTTCTCGGCCGAATGGTGTGGCCCCTGCAAGCAACTGGCTCCCCTGGTGGAGGAACTCGCCAAGGACTACGACGGTCGGCTGAAGGTCGCCAAGATCGACGTGGAGGAGAGTCAGCAGACCGCCATGAAGTACGGAATTCTCTCGGTTCCCACTCTGCTGTTCCTGCGCAAGGGCAAGGTGGCCGATCAACTCGTGGGGAATCATCCGCGCCAGGTACTGGAGGAGCGGATCGCCAAGGTTCTGTAGAAGTGGTTTCAAAACCCCTTTCGCCCGGCCCGAGACCGCGCGAGGCGCGTCTGGCCGAGGCGCCGCGACGACGCGATGCTGCTGCGCATCGGGGAGAAGCGGGAACGAAGGCCAGACGCACCGCAGCCGGTCGAAGCCCGGAAGGGGTTTTGAAACCGCTTCTAGGCACCGAGTGACACTTGTGCCCCCGCCTGCGCACCCCATCCCCACAGCGCCCCACACAAGATCCTGAACCCACGCCGTCCGGGAAGCCGGAGCGTGCCGTCCTTGTGGGCGTCTCGCAGCCGTGCTCTTCCGGCGACAACAATACACTCAACGAACTGGGCCGCCTGCTGGAGACGGCCGGTGGTGAGGAGGTCGGCCGGCTGCAGGTGGTCCGGGAGCGTCCGGATCCTGCCACGTTCATCGGTGTGGGCAAGGTGCAGATGCTGGCGCTGGAGGTCGGGCGCCTGGAGGCCGATCTCGTCGTCTTTGACGACGAGCTGTCACCGGCCCAGGCCGCCAAGGTGGAGCAGGCCACCGGAGTGCGAGTGGTGGATCGTTCGGCGCTCATCCTGGACATCTTCGCCCGCCGCGCCCGCACCCGGGAAGCGCGCACCCAGGTGGAGATGGCCCGCCTCAACTATCTGTTGCCGAGACTGACAAGACGCTGGAGCCATCTCGGGCGGCAGATCGGTGGTATCGGCGTGCGCGGCGAGGGGGAAAAGCAACTCGAGATCGACCGTCGGCTGCTGCGTCGGCGGATCCAGCGCCTGCGTTCCGAGCTGGACAAGATCGATCGCGCCCGCGGCGAGCGCCGCAAGCGCCGGCGCCGGACGTTCCAGGTGGCGCTGGTGGGCTACACCAATGCAGGCAAGACCACCCTGTTCAACCGGCTCACCGGGGCCACCGGAAGCACGGAGGATCGCCTCTTCGTCACCTTGGACCCGCTGGTGCGGCCGTTGAGGCGATCGGGCAGTCGGAGGATCCTGGCCATCGACACGGTGGGTTTCGTGCGCAAGCTGCCGCATGCGCTGGTGGCCTCGTTCCGTTCCACCTTGCGCGAGGCGGCCCAGGCCGACCTGCTGCTGCACGTGGTGGACCCTGCCGTGGAGGGCTACGAGCAGCAGATGGAGACCGCGCACCAGGTTCTGGCGGAGCTGGATCTGTCGCAGACGCCCACCATTGACGTGTTCACCAAGGTGGACAAGGTGGCGGAGCCGGGCATCCTCGAGCGCGCCACGCGGCTGTATCCCGAGGCATGTCTGGTATCGTCGTTCACCGGCGCGGGCATCCCGGAGCTGGTGGACCGGGTGGTGCGCAGCGGCACGGTGGAGGAGAGCCTGGTGCTGGCCGTGCAGGACGGTGCCGCCATGGCGCGGCTACACCGGGAGACAGAGATCCTGGAGACCGTCTATCATGGCACTCAGGTGGAGGTCCGTTACCGGGTCGCGCGCCCGTGGGCGGAGCGGGTCCGGCGCGCGGCAGGGGAGGGAGGATGAGCACCGGCAAGTGCGTGGCGGTGGTGTTCGGCGGCCGCTCGGTGGAGCATGAGATCTCGCTGCGTTCGGCCCGCACCGTGGTGGATGCACTGTCGCAGGCCGGCTTCCAGCCGCTGCCGGTGGCGGTGACCCACAAGGGGGCCTGGCTCAGTGGCTCAGGGGCCCGCAAGCTCCTGCAGGGCGGGGAGAGCCCGGAGGGTGGTAGCAGCATTGCCCTGGTGCCCGATCCCCAGATCCGCGGTCTTGCCGCTCCCGCGGCAGGTGGTGGCTGGGACAGGCTGCCGGTGGACGTGGTCTTTCCCCTGATCCACGGCATCGGTGGCGAGGACGGCACCCTGCAGGGACTCCTGGAACTTGCCGATCTGCCCTACGTGGGCTCCGATGTCACCTCATCGGCTCTGGGGATGAGCAAGAGGCTGCAGCGCCGCCTGTGGCGCGAGGCCGGGCTGCCCGTCCTGGAGACGGTGGAGATTCACCGTCGCGAATGGGAGCAGGACCCCGAGGGGCAAACCCGCCGCATCCTGGAACAGATTGGCGTCCCGTGCTTCCTCAAGCCGTCCGGGTCGGGCTCCAGCGTCGGCGTAGGGCTGGCCCACAGCGCCGACGAGATCCCCGCGCGCGTGCTGGAGGCGGCCCGATATGACGAGTACGTCCTGGCCGATCGCGCCGTGGACGCCCGGGAGCTGGAGTGCGCGGTGCTCGGCAACCGTGAGGCCCGGGCCACGACCCTGGGGGAGATCATCCCGCAGCGTGAGTTCTACGACTACCGGGCCAAGTATCTCGAGGACACCACGCGTCTGGTGATCCCGGCGGAGGTTGACGCCGTGTGCGTCCAGGAGGCACGCCGTCTGGCCATCGAGGCCTTCCTTTGCCTGGGTTGCTCCGGGCTGGCGCGGGTGGACTTCTTCCTCGACAAGCAGACGGGGGAGTTGATCCTCAATGAGATCAACACGCTTCCCGGTTTTACCTCCATCAGCATGTACCCGAACCTGTGGGCTCACGAGGGTATGGAATTACCCGAACTGGTGGGTCAACTCGTCGAGTTGGCCATGGAGCGCCATGCAGAGGTGCAAAGGAGCCGACGCACCCTGGCTTGACGCCCGCTCCCGGCCAACGTATCTTAAGCCCCTGAGAACTATGAAGATGCTGGAATCCAAATCGGTGCTCAACTCAGGCGTGCTGGTTCTGAATCGGCTGTTTCAGGCGATTCATGTGGCCTCGGTGCGCCGCGCCTTCTGCCTGATCTACAAGGGTGAGGCCAAGGCGGTGGAGCCGGACTACTCCACCCACGACTGGCAAGGTTGGGCTGACCTTCCGGTGGAGCCGGGCGATCTGGCCATCAGCACGCCCGGGATGCAGATCCGGGTGCCTCGCGTGGTGCTTCTCACCCATCTGGACCGTCTTCCGCCGCACGAGGTGCGTTTCACGCGCAGGAACATCTACCTGCGCGACCGTAATCGCTGCCAGTACTGCGGTCGCCACTTCCTGCGCCGTGATCTGAACCTGGATCACGTGGTGCCGCTGTCACGTGGCGGGCGCTCCACGTGGGAGAACGTTGTCTGTTGCTGCCTGAAGTGTAATGCCCACAAGGGTGATCGCCTGCCGGCGGAGGCGGGGTTGCGGCTGCTGAAGAAGCCGGTGAAGGCCGGCTGGCATCCCATCATCCGTTTCAGCTACTCGGGGCCCGCCTACGAGGCCTGGCAGAACTTCCTCGAGCCTGCGTTCTAGCGGCCCTTGCGAGGCGACTCCAGCCCGGCCTCCAGCCCGGGCGGCCCTGTGGTACCCTGCCGGTGAGCTTGCAGGAGACTGAGCCAAGATGCAGCGCAACATGACGCTCGGACCGGGGGGGCCACTGCCTTCGGGGATCAAGTGGCTCGTCATTGCGAATGCAGGCGTCTTTCTCCTGCAGAGCATCCTGCGCATGCAGGGGGCCGGTGCGGACCGCGCGTTCGTTCTGCTATTCGGTCTGGTGCCCCCCCTTGGCGGTATCCCGGACGCGGCGTTTCAGGTCTGGCAGCCCGTCACCTACCTGTTTCTTCACAGTACCGACACCATCTGGCATGTCGCCTTCAACATGCTCATGCTCTGGATGTTCGGCACCTCGCTGGAACGCCACTGGGGAACTCGTGCCTTCCTGCGCTACTATTTTGTCTGTGGTATCGGCGCGGCGCTCATGACCGTCGTGTTGGCCCTGCTGTTTCCGGCGTTTCGTGCCCCTACCATCGGCGCCTCCGGTGCTGTTTTCGGCCTGTTGCTGGCCTTCGGTTATCTGTGGCCCAACAAGATCATCCTGATCTGGGGGATCATCCCCATGCGGGCACGAACGATGGTCCTGTTGTTCGGTGGGCTGGAACTCTACTCGTTGCTCTTCGTGCGGGGGAACATCGCCTACGCGGCCCATGTGGGAGGCATGCTGGTGGGCTACCTCTACCTGAAGCGCGCCTGGCGACTGCGCCCGTTTGTGGCCGATCTTCGCTGGCGCATGCGGCGCCGACGCTTCCGGGTGATGGACCGACGCGACGACGACTTTCCGTTTCACTAAGTGCCGGATCTGCTCGGTGGGCAAACAAGAGGCGCATCCGAAGGATGCGCCTCTTGTCTTCATCTCATGCTGGGAATCAGGGGCAGCCGACGTTCTGCAGCCTGCCCAGGGACAGCAGCAGCTCGCGCGCCCCGGCGCCGCCTCGGAATGCCTGGCAGGTGCCCAGGGCCCAGCCGTCCGGAGTGCGCGTGAGGATGCACGCATTGCGCCCGGAGCCCACCACCACGGAAAGCGACTCGCACACCGTGGCGCCCTCCAGCGAGGGAGTGCTGGTGCACCCGCCGGGAATGAAGTCGCAGGGGCAACGCTGTTCGGGCTCGCAGAGGTAACGCCCCGTTCCCGGATCGTCCGTGCCTCCCCCGTCCTCGGTGGAAACCCAGCGCTCGTCAGCCCTGGGCCCGAGGTCGGCGACGATGTGCTCCGCCTCGATGAGGGCGACGCCGCTGTCCACGCGGAACCGTCCGTAGAGGAAGTTGCGGCCATCATCAGGCCAGCTCCAGACCAGGTGGAACTCGCCTCCGGGCGTTGAATAGGCTTGCGGCTGGATCTCATCCCGGGCGGTGCCCACCAGCGTGATGGGGGCCGTCCAGGACTCACCGTCGAAGCGGGTGAAGGCGATGTCGAAGTCCGCGCCGTTGTAGCGGCTCCAGACCAGCATGGGCGCGCCGGTGTCGGCGTCGTTGAACAGCGAGGGGTAGGCATCGAACTCCGGTCCGTCGCTACCGGGGATCACGCCGCCGATGCTGCGGCCTCGGTCGCCCACCAGCGACCATTCCAGGCTGGTGGCCACGTCGCGCGGATGCGATCGCACCTCCTCGACGCGCAGGAGATGATGATCGCCCGGGGTCAGTGCGGTTTGCGTTGCGGCCAGGAGCGGTGCCAGGCCCAGAAGGCCCACCACGCATGGAGCGATCAGCAATCGCGAAATCCGAATTCGATTCTTGTTGACCATAGCACCCTCCCTCAGGGGCTCTTCAGGGCGATGATATTGCTCACGTCAAAGGTGCGCAGGAAGTCCCGGAGGTACGGAATATCCGGGAACAGCGCCTGCAACTTGTCGAGGTAGTCGTCGCTCAACTGCTCCTCGTCAGCCAGGTGGTAGACCTCGCTGAGCAGGTAGTAGCAGTTGCGAATAATCTCCGGGTACTGCTGCTCCTCGCCGAGGCTCAGGGCGCGTTCTCCGTAGCCGGCGGCCCGGTCCAGCTCATCGAGTTTCATGTAGCCGAAGCACAGATCCTGCAGCGATTCGGCGAGGCAGCGGCTGGCGCCGATCTCGGTGGCCAGGTCCAGCGCTTCGTGGATGCGTTGCAGTCCCTTGCGGTACTCGCCGTTGAGCAGCCCGCAATAGCCGATGTTGTCCAGCAGGATGGCGCGTGGGAATCGGGTATCGCCCTGCTCGCCCAGGCGCAACTGCAGGGACTTGCGGTACTCCTTCACGGCATCGTCCGGGTTGCTCTGGCACAGGTGCAGGTTGCCGAGGAGGTTGTGGCAGCGGGCCACCCAGAGATTGCTGTTTAGCGTTCTGGCCTTCTCCATGGCCATCTCGGCGAAGAATCGCGCGCGGTCCCAGCGCTTCTGCCGCCGCATGCTCACGGCCAGGTTGTAGGCGGCGCCGCAGATGATGGCGGGCTTGTCCGAGCGGAGGATGATCTCCCGTAGACCCTCTTCCGCTAGCTTGGGATCGCCGAGTTCGAGCTGGATGGCGCTGCGGCTGTAGACGGCGCGATGAACCAGATCCTGGGAGCCCAGCTGGTGCGCGGTCTGCAGCGCATGTTCACAGAACTCCAGGGCCTTGTGGAAGTTGCCCCGCTGCAACGCGTCCTCTCGTTGCCGGAGCAAGTCGTCGTATACTTCCTGCGAAACCGACATGAAGTTGCTGCCCCCCCCATGGGACGAGTCTGACCTGTTCCTAGCCTGATTCCTGCTCCACCTCCGGAGACGTCGGCGCGATTGCTTCCTCCTCCTCATCCTTCACGTTCTGATACACCTTGAAGCGAAGGAAGTCGGTAACCTCTTGTTGATCCTCACGTTCCAGTCGTCGGAACAGGCTCAGGAACTCGGACTCCTCGGTGCTTTGCTCCAGAGCCAACTCTTCGTGGAAGAACTCGGCGATGTTCATCTCGAACACCGACAGGATCTTGAACAGCGTCTCCAGGGAAACCTTGTATTCACCGGTCTCCATACGACACAGGTCGGACTGTTGGATTCCGACCCTGGACGCCAGCGCCAACTGGGTCTGGCTGCGCTCCTTGCGCAGTTTTCGGATCTTGGAGCCGACGAGAAGCAATTTCTTTCTCTTGCGCGGTCTAATGGTCATCTTCGTTGCGACCGGGCTGACCATCGCTTCGGCCCACCCGGGCCTCCTGAGCTGTGCGGGCCCCAACGTGGGATCAGGACCCGTTTACATTCTACTCTTGTCGATTCTTCCTTGACAAGCCCCCCAGCGCGGCCTTATTATTTCCTTGGTTTCAGCCAAAAACCTCGACCGTGCCCGGTTTCTCAACTTGGATGTATCACCCAGGCACCCCGATGCAGCG
>CBDVAL010000175.1:0-7568 GCA_965371955.1 uncultured bacterium
GCCGCCAGGGCCAGGGTGGAGGCGAGTCCGAGCAGCGGCAGCGCCAGCAGCCCGGTGCCCAGGGCCCCCGCCACCGCACCCCCGGTGTTCGCCCCGTAGAGCAGCCCGCAGCTTCTTCCGGTGCCGGCACCGCTGCGTCGCAGGTGCTCCACGAGCGCCGGGAACGTCGCGCCCATGAGCACCGTGGGCGGGAGGACGAGCAGAGCAGCCAGGCCGACGCCGGGAAGCAAGAACGACGCGCCGGTCTCCAGGTGACGGCGGTAGAGCGATGAAAACAGTGGCGCGAGCCACTGCAGTGCGGGCAGGACCAGGACGGCGCTGAAGGCAGTGCCCGCTTCCAGGGCGGCGAACAGGGCCAGGGGTTTGCGGGAGCGCGCGGACAGGTGCCCGCCCAACCATCCCCCCAGGGCCAGTCCCGCCAGAAATCCCGCCAGCAACCCGGTGAAGACCGGAACCTCCGCCCCGAGTCGCAACGCAAACGCCCGGGCCCAGCCCACCTCGTAGGCCAGGCCCGCGCTGCCGGAGACCGCGGCGATCAGCGCGACACGTCCTAGGGCAGGTCTCGGGGGCGGATCATTCATCGATGGCGAAGTCCACCTGGCCCGATACAGAGGCGCCGCGGATCTCATCGGTGACCGTCACCTGAAGACGGAAGGCGCTTGCAGGCCAACCCACCAGGGGGAAGGACCAGCCCACGGCCTGTTCGCGGATGGAGCGGGTGACAATGGGTTCGCCCAGCGGCCTGGGTCCGTCGCTCTCCAGCGCGAAGAAACGATAGGCGATCCGCATCTCGGCCACTCCATCCGGTCCCGACGCGGCGTTGTACACCTGGTAGTAGACCGAGAACGTCTCCCCGTTGGAGAACGTGTTGTCGATGGCCGGGATCACGCGCCGCCCGGCCAGGACGAACGGCCGCTTGTAGGGGCCTGCCGACTCGCCGGCTTCTGCCGGCTCCATCCTCCTCGCCAGGGTCAAGCTGCTCAGTGCCAGCCCGTCGGCGAGGAACACCGGCACTTCCACGGTGCCGTGACGCGACGCCACCTCACCGTCGCTGCCCAGGAACATCCCCAGGAAGGTGCGGTAGCGGCCTGGCCGGATCCCCTGGCCGGCCTGGAAGACCAGGTGCCTGCGGCCGCCGATCGAATCGTTGTCCGGCGCGGGCGCGAAGGGGTTGCGATACACGAAGTCGTAACTGAACCCGAGGTCGTCGAGGCTCTGGAGGCGGGCCACCGGCAGCAGTTCTCCGTCCGCAAGCACGTCCGGCAGAAGCGAGCGTTGCACGCCCAGGTTGATGGCCACGAAGGTGAGGCCCTCCGTGGACTGATAGAAATCGAATCGACTATGAAACGGTAGGGCCCCCGGCAATTCCTTCACCGTGACGATGGCCCGCAAGACCTCCTCCTCGCTGGGCGGGCGCTCCATCTGGCCCAGGTCCAGCCGCAACTGCGCGCGTGTCACGCTGGGGGCGGGCCGGGTGAGGAATAGCGGAACGAGAACCAGATCGCTGCGTGTGTAGTACGACCAGACCAGGCTGTAGTCACCCGGATTGTTGCTCATGCGGTACTCACCCGAACGATCCTGGCGAAACGCGATGATCTGATTAGGGCCGCTTCCGGGCACCGGGGAGCCCCGGTAGATCCAGCGTATCTCGCCGCGCCCGTGCTGGGGCAGCGGATCCACCTCACGCTCGTCCGGGGGGCCAAGCATGATGAGGGTCCGCCCACGGTCCGTCTTCCAGCCGGGTTTGGTGGTCTCCGTGAACAGTCGATTGGCCTCCATGACGCGCCGCCAGAGCAATTCTCGCGCCTCGTTCTCCGGCGTCTCCGGCGTGGGATCCCGCCGGGACCAGAAGCGATCGACGAAGACCAGGCGCTCCTCGTCGGAGCCGAGCCTGCGCACCGCCTTGCTCTCCTTGCGCGTCAGCAGGTAGCGTACCGGTCCTGCGTGCCACTGCGACAGGGGCAGTCCCAGGTCTCCCACCGCCGACGTCTGTGCGTGCGCGAGGCCGGGGATGCCCAGGAGGCACACCACGACGAGGAGAAGGTCTCTAGGGTAGCAAGCGGATGGAGCGCACCAGCTGGTCATAGTCCCCGAGGTATTGCGTGTAGAGGTTGGTGGGCGCCGTGTAAAGCACGTACACCTTGTGATTCCGGGACACGAACATCGTCTGGATCCATTTGTAGGCCTCACCGGATCGCTTGCCGCGGAAGTAGACCTCTGTCGCAGGCGTTCCTGCCACCTCCACATCATGGCGGTTCAGGAGCTTGAAGCGATCGACGCTCTTGCGATGCGCGTCGAGCGACTTGTCGGTGAGTGCCTGCAGGTCGGGCGGCGTGTCACTCTCCGGCAGCGGCGCCACCATGACACCTATCACCGCGCGACCGGTACCCTCCTGCAGCATCAGCGGCGCAATCCCCGGCAGCGATTGCATGGACCAGGAGCGGGGCAAGTCCAGGCGGATTCCCGCCTGCTTCTCGGACCACGTGGTGGGCCGGGGCTCTGCTTCGCCGGCGGTGCTCGGACTCCCCGAGATCAGCAGGGTACAGATCACCGTGAGCCAGGCTGCGAAGCGTCCACGGACGGGGTGTTCCATGGAAAGAAGGTAAGGGAAGGGCCGGGGGGTGTCAACAAGGCGGTAGGCGGATTTGCGCAGCAATTCGTCAAGGAACCGACGGCCTTTCGGCATGTCGCCGCAAATTTGACACTCGGGAGCGCCTGCGGAGCGCAAGGGCAGACGGAAATTCTTGAGAAAAAATACTCTCGGATCTGGCACCTGCTTCGCATTACCGACTACATTGCTTTCGGAGTCCCGGGGGCGAGGAGAATGAGCAGAATGAAACGTGCGCTGGTAGTCGACAACAACGAGTTCTACCGCAAGGTGCTGACGGACCTCCTCGTCGAGGAAGGGTACGACGTGGCCCAAGCGTCCGACGGCCTTGCGGCACTGCAGGAGGCAAAGAACCGCCGTCCGGACATGGTGCTGCTGGATCTGGTCATGCCGAAGGTGGACGGCACGCAGGTCTGTCGCTTCTTCAAGTCCGACGCCAGACTCCGTGACGTCCCAGTGGTGGTGCTTTCCGGGATTCTCGTGGAGGACATGGACAGTGTCAAGGAGATCGGTGCCGACGCCTACGTGGCGAAGATGCCTCTGGACCGACTGCTTCCCAAGCTCTCCAGTGTGGTTCGCCGGCTGGAGGAAGGGTGCGCTGAGATCCCCGTGGAGGGGTTCGAGGATCTGTTCCGGCGCGAGGTGGTGGCCGAGCTCCTGGAGGAGAAACGCTTCCGCGAGCACGTCATCACGTCGTTGGTGGAGGGAACGGCGGAACTGGACTCCTCGCACCGCATTCTGTCGGTGAACCCGGCCTTCTGCCGCCTTGCCGACGTCGATGAGCTCACCGTGCTGGGGCAGACGTTCGTCGATGTGCTGGGACTGAAGCCGGAGGAGTGGGAGAGCGTTCTGGAGAGCAAGGATGCGCCTCGCCGGCGGCACGACGTGTTCCACGTGGGCGACAGCCGCGTGCTCATCAAGGTCTCGAGCGTGCAGCGCAACGAGGATTCCATCGGCTACCTGGTCTTGCTGGAGGATGTCACCGACCTGGTTCAGGCGCAGGAGGAGAAAGATACGCTACAGCGCGAGTTGGCACGGACCGAGAAGCTCTCGGCCCTGGGCCGCATGGTGGCCGGCATTGCTCATGAGCTCAACAATCCTCTTACCGGCGTCCTGGGTTTCACGCAAATCCTGATGAGGACAACCCCTCAAGATGAAGCCACGCACCGCAACCTGGAGAAGGTGTTCCGGGAGGCCACGCGTTGCAAGGGCATCCTGGAGAACCTGCAGTCGTTCTCGAACCGCTCCATGCCGGAGCGCAAGGGCGAGGATCTGTATGGCATCCTCGACGGTGTGCTGGCACAACTGTCCGACGAGTTCGAGAGGATGAACGTGGAGGTCCACTGCGAGACCGATCCCGACATCCCGGCCATTCCCGTGGATCGGCTGGACTTCAAGAGGGTGCTCCAGCAACTCATCGCCAACGCCTGCCGGTCGATGGAAGAGCAGTCAGGCCCGCGTCGCCTGCGATTGCGGTTGGCTCGCTTCGAGGATCGGGTTCATCTCGAGGTGCAGGACACGGGCATCGGCATCCCACCGGAGAACCTGGAACGAATCTTCGATCCGTTCTACTCCACAGCGGATGTGGGGAAAGGGATGGGACTGGGGCTGTCCATGATCTACGGTATCGTGCGGGACCACCAGGGACACATCCTGGTCTCCAGTCGCCCGGATGAGGGGTCGACCTTCACCGTGGATCTGCCGATGTATCAGGAGGAGGATCAGGCCGATCCGCAGGCGGAAACGAGCGGCGACCGCCTCTCCGCAGCGGACAGTGCAACACCGGCGCGGCGCGTCCTGGTCGTGGACGACGAGCCCGTGATCCTGGATCTCTTGCTGGACCTCCTGGAGGCCAAGGGCGTGCAGGTGGAGACTGCGGAGAGCGGGGCGGTGGCGCTGGAAAAGATGGCGGCGCATTCCTTCGACGCGGTAGTGCTGGATCTGCGCATGCCGGGGATGGACGGACGGGAAGTGTTCGAGAATATCCGTCGGCGCCACCCGGGCATGGTCTCGAAGGTGTTCTTCGCAACCGGCGACATGGTGAGCAAGGAGACACGTGACTTCCTGCGCGATACCGGAGCGCCGTGTATCCAGAAACCGTTCCAGATCGATCAGCTCCTGGACACGCTGCTCACCTTCCTGGAGCAAGGAACGGTGAACATCTCGGCGAGCGCCAGCGAATCCCAGCCCGGCTGTTAGAGGCCCGCGCGCTAACCCTCGATGGTGTAGGCCTCGAGGCCGTAGAGCGCAGCGTAGGCGTAGGACAGCGTGCCGTAGCCGGCGCCGTAACGGTTCTTCTCGCCCCACCCGGTGCCCCACGAGTTGTGGATGAGGAAGGCGCCGCCTCCGGGCAGGGCGGGGTTGTCCTCGTAGCCCACCAGGCACACGGCCTGACCACCGTCCGTGTTCTCCCCGGGCAGGGGGAGCGGTATGTCTCCTGAGAGCACGGTGGCAGGGTAGTCCCAGCAGGCGAACGTGTTTGCGGCGAAGGTCACGACGTTATCGCTGTCCAGCACCGAGCGCAGCGCGCGCACATCCCGCGAGCGCAGGCGAATGAAACGGTTGACCTTGAAGTCGGTGGCCTTGTTCAGGAGGGTGGACTCCTTGGGCGGTGCGCCTTGTCCCTCGTTGCCGGTGGGGTCCGGGCTGGGAGAGTAGCGCCACAGCCGCGCCGCCGGAACGCCGACCTCGCGCAGCACGTCCATGGCCACGCCCAGGCGGGTGCCCTCCTCCAGCGGGTCGCCGTCCCGGTTCTTGCACTGCCAGTAGAGGAATTGCGCCGACAACGCCACTACCTTCTGTTTTGCTGAGTGCAGCAGCGACTCGCGCAGCGAGCACACCGCGAATGCAGCGGAGGTGGGGCGGTTGCCCTGATTGCGGATATCCGGCATACGGGCCCGGAGGTCCACTCCCACATGAGGCTGTCCATCCGGGTCGGTGCGGATCCCGGGCGGTGGTAACCCGCGACGGCTGCGTTGATCGTCGGTGAGCAGGATGCCGCGGGGACGGCGCTGGAGCAGCGCGGTGCCCTTGTCCGCCACGGAGGAGAAGATGCGATAGGGAGCCATGGCCGCCGAGCGGCCCCACGCGGACCGTGCAACCCTTGGCGCGCGCAGCAGCGGCGCCGCAGGCGCTCCCGGGCTGTTCAGGTAGTTGTAGAGCAGCATGGGGTTGCCATGTGCCAGTTGATCACGCAGTTCCTCGGCCGTGTTGATCCCGAGGCTCCTCAACCGCTGGGTCTGCTCCTCCGGGAGTCGGCCTTTCAGCGGTTCCACGTCCCCCTTGAGGTCGTCGGTGATCTGCATGGTTCGTTCCTCACGCCGCACACCCGACGGCCCGCCCGGCAAGAGCGAAAGCCGGACGAAACCGGCCCCCTCCGCGTGACCCGGGTGTGGTTCTCCCGGTGACCACCAAAACAGGGCGGCGCATTGTACACCAAGGTCCTTGGTTTACCAAATCCATTGCCATCAAAGGGTTCTGAGAGAGTCAGGGGGGACTGAAGAGAGACAAGGCGGGGAGAATCGCTTCCCCCCGCCTTGTAGTGGGGCAACAACACCCCTCATGACCACCCGGAATGGGCCGGGGTCGACAGCGCGGCACCACTGGCGACTCAGTGGGCTTGGAGGGTGTCTCTTGCCACTGCGTATGTTAGGGGATGGCAGGACGCCTGTCAAGACTGGAGGGTATGTCTGTAAGTGACTGATGATGTTGGCGTTATGCTTCTTTTTGAGCCCCCTCGACGGCAGCCGAGGCGAGGCTGCCGGAAACGGGACTCTGGCGATTTGACAAATTTTTATTCGTTATTGCCCAAGACGTTACGGAGAAAGTGGCGCTGCCGATGCGGGCACTGCCGCGCGCCGCCGGCGCGACCATAGCAGCCATAGCCCCCACAGGGCAGCGCAGATCAGCAAGAACCCCAGCACAGGAAGGAATATGGCCACGGCGGTGGCCAGTATGCTGAACACGTCCTCGGCGAGGCTGATCAAGGGGTTTCCCAGGCCTCCCGTGGTGACGGTGGAGGCAACACGCAGTGGGGCACGAGTGAGATGGATGGCTCCTGCCACCGTGGAGCCGGTGATCAAGGCCAGCACCGTGGCCCACCTGACGTCAAGCTGCAGCAGGGGCGCCGCTGCAACCAGCCACCCCGCAGCCGGCTTGACCAGCACCCCGGCAGTGTCGAGAACATGGTCCACCACGGGGATCTTGTCGCCCAGGAACTCCAGCACTGTGGCCACGCCCAGGATCAGAAGGGCCTCGTCGGACTGCAACCAGGTGAAGGCACTGCCCAGCGGTATCAGCCCCAGGCGAGCCGCGCCGCCGGCTGCCAACAGCGGGAGGAAGGCACGGAACCCCGCGACGGCAGCCAGGCTGAAGCCCAAGGCGACCTGCATGGCCAGACTCATCCACGAAAAGTCTTCCACGACGCCCCCTTTCGAGCGGCGGTTGCCGGGCGGGGTGCTGGGCGCCCGGTTGACGGGTGTCTCTATCTTGATCTACGATCCATTGTTGCTTTGTGTTCCACCGGACACATGCGGGCACTGCCAGGCACCCGCGGGGGTAGTGATCATGTCCAGCCAGCCAGGCGCTCTCAGACCCTGTCGCCAGTGCTACGGCGACGGCCGGTGTTTCCATTGTAGCGGCGGAGGCTTGGATCTCAAGAAGGCCGGGAGTTGGGGCGACGACTGTCGCTCGTGTCAGGGTAGCGGACGCTGTGTGCTGTGCAGCGGCCGCGGCGAGGTTGCCTACGCGGCGGACGAGTTGGCCTTCCCCTCTTCGCCGGCGCCTCTGGTGCGCTGATCTCCCTCTTCCTGTTCTAGCGGGCGCTAGCCCAGTCCGACGCTTGGTCGTGCGGCCAAGGGTTCCGTGTACCGGTGTGTCGTGGGGGGAGTGGTGCCGAAGAGGAGACTCGAACTCCTACGGGGTTGCCCCCACTAGGTCCTGAACCTAGCGCGTCTACCAA
>CBDVAL010000176.1:0-7504 GCA_965371955.1 uncultured bacterium
CCCTTGCGGATGGTGGAGGTTCCCCGGCGGAGATGGGTCTGCGGGATCCAGTAGGAGCGGTCGCTGTCCAGGTTCAGGACACGGCAATCGGTGCGGCGGATCTCCATCACCAGCCCGCCCAGTTCCTCGCCGGGTGATTCCACATAGCTGACCAGCTCGCCCACCTGGAGATTCTCGGCCACACGCCCTCCGCCGGTGACGGTCACAATCGGTTAGTATAGTCATCCTCGACGGGCCAGGAATGGGATCATGACCACAACGGACAGCGGCTCCCACACCACCCCGGTGCAGATTATCGTCTGCGACGATCATGCACTGTTCCGCGAGGGCCTATCGCGCCTGCTGGACGAGCAGCCCGATTTCCAGGTGGTGGGCAAGGCGGCCGACGGGCAGGAGCTGGTGGAGAAGACGCTGGAGCTGCGCCCCGACGTGATCCTGCTGGACGTGGTCATGCCCGGGATGGACGGTATCACCGCCTTGCGGACGCTGCAGCGCCGCAACATACCGGTGGGCATCCTCATGCTGAGCGCCTTCGATGACGAGCGCTTTGTCCTGGACGCCTGGAAAGCCGGCATCCACGGCTACATCCTCAAGGACACGGCGACGCAGGAGCTGGTGCGGGCGGTGCGCTGCGTGGCCGACGGCGAGGTCTGGATCGGCGAGGGGTTCCTGTCGCGCATCATGAACAAGTATCGCGCCGCCGTGGAGGGCCAGATGGAGGACAGGGCATCCCGGCCCGGCGGCCTGACGCCCCGCGAAAGCGAGGTTCTGGAGCTGGTGGCCACCGGCTTGAGGAACAAGGAGATCGCCGCCCGCTTGTTCGTGAGCGAGAAGACGGTCAAGACCCATCTCACCCATATCTACCAGCGACTGGGGCTCAAGGACCGCGTCGAGGTGGCGCTGTACGCCATCCGACACGGCCTGGCGAACATCGACGGCTCCTGAGTGTCTTGAGCGCCGTACACTTCCTGCATAGGACCGCAGTCGTAGGACCTCCCAACGGTCGAATTGGCCCCTAGTCCAATACCGTTCGCAAGTATCCGGCAATATATTTTTCCTTGTCGGGCAGGCCAGTTGGCCTGAACAGGTTGGGAAACGGAAGCCGCGGTTTTCTGGCTATCCCACACCCCAGAGTTTCCGGCCCGCAGTTTCTTCCGTTTCCCAAACCTGTGCTCCAGCGCGACGGTCGAAAGCAGCTTTGAACTAAAGAAAATTCATGGGGGACGTCACCGGCCGGGCCCGACCGAGGGGGCCCGGTCACTTTCTCATTCTCGAAACGGAAGACCATGGAACTGACCTCCGAGAAACGAATCAAGGCCCACCGCGGGATCCCGGAGCGATGCGCGGTATCCACCCCCGGAGCGATTGCGGGATTCCCCGCGCCGCGGCCGGGCAGCCCGCTGCGCTTCCTTCTGGACAAGAACAGTCGCACTCCCCTCTACGAGCAGATTCGCGAGCAGATCATCTCCGCGTTGCACGTCGGGCGGATGCAGCAGGGTCACAAGCTGCCCTCAGTGCGGCAGTTCGCTCGTGTGCACCAGGTAAACCCGAAGACCATCCATCGTATCTACCAGCGGCTGGCGAGCGATGGTTACGTCCAGCTGCGCGCCGGCAGCGGTGCCTACATCGGCCCCATCCATCGCGGAATACTGGATGGTGACCGGCTTCTCAGCATGCACCGTTTCTTCCAGCACTCCGTGGAGGAATGCGGGCGCATGGGCGTGGACCCGCAGACCGCCGCGCAGATGTTCGCCTCCTTCGTCTCCCGGCAGGCACTGTGGAACGCGCAGATCGCGGTTGTGGAGGAGAACCGCGAGCATCTTGATCTTCTCGCCCATGAGCTGCGCACATCGCTGGGCGTGAGGGCGACGCCCATACTGCTGCGATCGCTGCAATCGAATCCTGACGGCGCGCTGACCAAGGCACGCATCGTGGTCACCACGGACTTCCATTTCGAAGCCGTGCGCAAGCTCTCCCAGCGTCCGGTGCTGCAGGTGCAACTCCACCCTGACTTCGCCCCGACCCTCATGAGGGCCGCCGAGTCGGGATGTTTGCTGATGGTGGTCAGCGATGCGTCGGGAATGGGGCCGTTCCTGCGCGCCCTGTCCCTCCTGGGCCTGAGCCCGGGTGCGAGCAAGCGCATCCACCTGGTGGAAGCCCACGACCCGGTGCGGCTGCGCCGGGAAGCGCTGCGCGCCGACTCGCTCTATGTCTCGCCGCTGGTGGAGAAGGACGTCGAGGCGTTGCTTCCTGCCGGAGTCCAGCGGCTGTCGTTCGAGCACCACATCGCGCCCGAGTCCCTCGACCTCATCGAGGCCGCCTTTCTGTTCGGCGGCGACACCGCGGAGTCCTGAGCCTCCCTGGCGGCCCTCCCGGCTAGGGAATGTCCTTCCCGGCGGCGAGCATCTGCTGACGCAGTTCCAGGAAAGTGGCCCAGTCCAGGAAATCCTTCTGCTGAACGATCTTGCCGCCCTTGACCTTGAACCAGGAGGTCACGGGAAGCTCGTACGTCAGATCTGGACAGCCCTCCTTGCCCACCGCCGCGCCGAGAACGGCACCATTGAGCTGGCCCTTGTAGACGGACTCCACGACCACGGTATCGCCGGCCACCACCCGGCGCACCTGCGCCAGGTCCATCTCGTGATGAGCGCTCACCAGGCCCATCAGCATGGCCTGAAGCTGCTCGGTTCCCGTGAACAGGTGTCGCTGGTTCACGTCCTCGAACGTGGCATCGGCGGCATACAGGCCAAGCATTCGCTCCGCCGAACCCTCCCGATAGGCCGCCTGGAAACGATCCACCACGGCCCCGGCGCTCTCCGCCGCGCCGGCAGGCGGCACGCCGGCCACCAACAAGAGTCCCAGCAGGATTCCACCCATCTTGATGCGATCCATCCTCCGCCTCCAGGGGGCCGGAAGGCCCCGCGAGCAGGGCTGACCGCCCGCTCGCGCCTTGGAGAGGGGTCGGGCCCGTGTCGCCTCACCGGGTTGCCCCGCTCCGTCGATGGGTGTAACTTTGACGCTGTGGAGTAATGTTGACAATTACTTTATAGGTAAAGACTACCATGATTTCGTCCATTCCACCGTCGCCGGAAGCCACCTCCTTCGGCTCCCTCCTGCGCGGCTGGCGCCGGCGCCGGGGGGTCAGCCAGCTCGCCCTGGGGCTGCAGGCAGGCGTCTCGGCCCGGCACCTCTCCTTCCTGGAGACCGGCCGCGCGCGCCCCAGCAAGGCCATGGTGTCGCGGCTCGCCGGGGCGCTGGACCTTCCCCTGCGCGAGACCAACGACCTTCTGCTGGGGGCTGGATTCGCGCCGCGTTTCTCGCAGCGTCCACTGGAGGATGCCGAACTGTCCGAGGCCCGGCGGGCGTTGCAGATCATCCTGGAGATGCACGAGCCGAACCCGGCCTTCGTTCTCGATCGCTACTGGCAGATCATCCTCTGGAACCGCACCCAGGCCCTCATGTTGCGCGACCTCCACGGCCCGGAGGGATCACCGGCAGATCTCAACGCCCTGGACCTGGTGTTCGTCCCGGGTCGCGTCCGGGAGAGCTTGCTCAACTGGGAGGAGGTGGCCGTGGCAGTGCTGCGGCGGCTGCGCCGTCAAACGGCGCGCGTGGGGCCGACCGATCCGCTGCACGATACCTGGACGCGCCTGCTGGCGTTGCCCGGTGTGGAGGCGCTGGACCGCACGGCGGGCACGCCGGCGATCCTGGTACCCATGCGCATGCGCGAGGGCGATAGGGTGCTGACCTGGTTCAGCACCCTGGCAACCTTCGGCGCCGCCGGTGACATCACGCTGGAGGAGCTGGTGGTGGAGTCATTCTTTCCGGGCGATGAGATCACGCGGGCATTCGTTGCCGAGCTGGCGGCCCGGCCGAGCAAAGGGTCTGCCCGCCGGTCATGACCGTGGTTACGGGAACAAGCGAGAGGCGTTCCCGGCCAGGATGGCATCCTGGACGTCCGCCGGCAGCGCCAGTTCCCGGAACGCGGCCACGTTGGCTGCCAGCCCCGGCACCCCCGGTGCCGGCCAGTCCGTTCCCCACAGCACCTTGTGCGCGATGGATTCGAGGCGAGGAAAGTATTCCAGCAGCCGTCGCGGCGGTATTCCTGACACATCGAGCCAGGTCCGCGGGTGCCGGCGGAGCAAGAAGAACGCCTCGTCCATCCACAGCGGCCGCCCCCCATGCGCCAGGATCAGGTCCAGCTCCGGGAAGTCCACGGCAACATCATCCACCTCCAGGGGGTTGCCGTACTTGTTGCGCGCCCCGGGAAAGACCGACGTTCCCGTGTGCACCATGACGGGGATGCGTGCCTCCTGAGCCGCACCGTAGACCTCCGCCAGCCCCGGCCACTCCCCTCCGTCACGATAGGCATTCGCGTGGATCAACTGGTGCGGCGGATGCACCTTGAACATGCGCAGCCCCGCATCGATCAGACGGCGGGCTTCCTCCCCGGGAGCGGAGACATAGCGTGGGTGTACGGACCCCACCGGCAACAGGCGCTCGCGGTATGGCTTGCAATAGGCCAGGGCCCATGCGTTCACCTCGTCGGTGAACCCCATGACGTCAGGGCTGGAGTAGTTGATCAGCGCGACGCGCTGGATCCCCTCGCTGTCCAGATGCGCCACGAGCCGTCCCGGATCCGACTGACAGGCCTGGATGAGTTGGTGATCGTGATGGCGGGAGCCACCCAGGGCCTGGGACACCTCCGGCTTCAGCATATCCCACGGCTGGATATGAACGTGCAGGTCGGTGACGCCGCTCACTCCTCCCAACGGTAGAACCCCTCTCCGGACTTGCGCCCCAGCTTCTCTTCCTTCACCAGACGCCGCAGGATCTCCGGCGGGCGGTACTGCTGTCCGCCCAGCGCATCATACAGATGCTCCGCGATGGCCAGCCGCACATCCAGGCCCACCAGGTCGGTGAGTCGAAGCGGCCCCATGGGATGCTTGTAGCCCAGTTCCATGGCGCGGTCGATATCCTCCGCGGACGCCACCTCCTGCTCCAGCATGCGCATGGCCTCCAGCCCCAGTACCACGCCCAGCCTGCTGCTGGCGAACCCGGGGCTGTCCGTCACCACGATGGCCGTCTTCCCCATGGCCTTCACCAACCCGCGCGCGGCATCCACCGTCTCCTCGCTGGTGGCCCCGGGAACGACCAGCTCCACGAGCTTCATGATGTGCACCGGGTTGAAGAAGTGCATCCCCACCACCTTCGGGGCGCGCGATGTAACCCGGGCCAACTCCGTCACCGAGAGAGAAGATGTATTGCTGGCAAGAATCGTTCGCTCATGGCAGGCCTTGTCCAGAGCACGAAAGATCCCCGCCTTCAGATCTGCGTTCTCGGGCACTGCCTCGATGACCAGATCCACATCCGCGACAGAAATCTCCATCTCCGTCGACGTACCGATGAGATGCAACGCCCGATCCCGCTCCTCTTCAGATACCTTGCCGCGTTCGACCCCCTGCTCCAACGCCTCCCGGATCCCGTTCACCGCCCCATCCAGAAGATCGCGCGAAAGATCCGTCAACGTGACCTTGCAACCCGCCTGCGCAACAACCTGAGCAATCCCCCGCCCCATGGTCCCCGCACCGATAACCACAACCTTCCTCACCTGTTGCAAACCCTTCTCCCTATCCATGAAAAAACCCAAAGCGCATTCTAGCGCCCCAAAAGAGCCACAACAAGGGAACATGGCAAGAGCGACCCGTCATCCTGTCGCGGCAAAGCGCCGTTGAACGGGCGGCTGTCGGACACAACGTCCAGAAGCCGCCCGTGAGTAGAGCGACAAGCCCGGCGCAACGCCGGGCGCCGGAGCGCGCGCATGCCGCGACAGGATGACGGGCCTCGGCGTACCAACAACAGCAACACGACCATCATTTGACCCCCAGGCAACCCGCCGATAGAATCGCACCTCCCCAGGAGGCCTGATGCCCGAATCCACGGCACTGATCACCAACGACGCGGTTGTCCTCGGCCTGCTCATGACCATCCTGGCCTTCGTGTTCCACACGTCGCACAGCGACAGCCCGCGCTGGAAGAACTTCTACAAGTACGTGCCGTCGCTGCTGCTGTGCTACTTCATCCCGTCCATCTTCAACTCGCTGGGGATCATCTCCGGGGATGAATCACGGCTGTATTTCGTCGCCTCGCGCTACCTGCTGCCTGCCTGTCTCGTCCTGCTCACCCTGAGCATCGACCTTCCCAGCGTCCTCCGTCTGGGGCCCAAGGCCCTCATCATGTTCTTCACCGCCATGGCGGGAATCGTCATCGGCGGGCCGCTGGCCCTCGTCATCGTCGGCTGGATCAACCCGGAGGTCGTCGGCGGCCAGGGCGCGGAGGCCGTCTGGAAGGGCATGGCCACCGTGGCGGGCAGCTGGATCGGCGGCAGCGCCAACATGGCCGCCATGAAGGAGGTCTTCGAGGTGGGAGATCGGCTGTTCTCGCAGATGATCGCCGTGGATGTCCTGGTGGCCAATGTATGGATGGCGGTGCTGCTCTACATGGCCGGCAGGTCGAAGGCCATCGACGCCAAGGCAGGCGCCGACGCCAGTGCCATCGACGCCCTGCGCGACAAGGTGGCCGCCTACCAGTCGAGCATCACGCGCATCCCCCACCTGGCCGACACCATGAAGGTGGCGGCGGTGGGCTTCGGGGTCACCGGCATCGCCCACCTCGGGGCCGATACCATCGCGCCCTGGATCGGGGAGGTGGCCCCGGGTCTGGCACGCCTGAGCCTCACCAGCGGGTTCTTCTGGCTCGTGGTGATCGCCACCACCGGCGGGCTGCTGCTGTCATTCACGCGCTTCCGGCAACTCGAGGGCGTGGGCGCCTCGCGGATGGGCTCGGCCTTTCTCTATGTGCTGGTGGCCACCATCGGCATGAAGATGGATATCCTCGCCATCTTCGACGCGCCCTGGCTGTTCCTGATCGGCGGCATCTGGCTGGCGTTCCACGGCATCCTGCTGCTGGTGGTGGCGCGACTCATCCGCGCGCCGGTGTTCTTCCTGGCCGTGGGTAGCCAGGCCAACGTGGGCGGCGCCGCCTCGGCACCCATCGTTGCTTCTGCGTTCCACCCGGCGCTGGCGCCGGTGGGCGTGCTGCTGGCGGTCCTGGGCTATGCCCTGGGAACGTACTGCGCCTGGATCTGCGCGCACCTCATGCGCATCGTCACATCCTGAGAAGATCGGGGGCACTGGGAGACAGCGTGGCGCATAGTGCGAGGACGATGAGGAAAGACAGCCTTCGTCCTGGCCATCAGCAGGTTAGCTTCTTGGCCTCCAGTGGGTTCAAGCCCCATCGCTCCCGCCACAGTAACC
The DNA here is from genome assembly GCA_965371955.1 of uncultured bacterium. Taxonomy (GTDB): domain Bacteria; phylum Acidobacteriota; class Polarisedimenticolia; order CBDVAL01; family CBDVAL01; genus CBDVAL01. Next base: position 7,317 of record CBDVAL010000176.1, read on the forward strand.
CATTTACAATCAATGGTTTGGCCGGCACTCAACTTTGCCCGTCAATAGGGTGGACTCAATAAATAATGATTCTCGACAGAGCCGGTGGAGTCCTGCACCATCCTCACCACCGAGCCCAATGATCTGGTGGCCGAGATCCATGACCGCATGCCGGTGATCCTGCCGCCGGAGGCGTACGAGCCCTGGCT
>CBDVAL010000177.1:0-7501 GCA_965371955.1 uncultured bacterium
GTTCCTGTCAGCCACAGGGCCAGTTCCACCCCCGCCAGCACCGCCGGCACGGTGGACATCACGATGCACGACAATTTCGCCGATTGAAAATGCGCCGCCAGCAGCAGGAAGATCGCCGCCACCGCCAGCAGCACGCCGCGGCGCAATCCATCCAGCATCTCCTGCATGGGCACGACCTGGCCGCGCAGCGTGACATTGACCCGCGCGGGCGGCGCGCCGAGTTCCCGGAGCGCGCGGGCCACCTCGCGCGCCGCACCACCTAGATCCTCACCCGCGATGTTGGCCCGCACCGCAATCAACCGCTGCATGTTGTAGCGGTCATGCTGGCTCATGGCCGTGCCGGCGTTGATGCGTGCTACGTTGCGTAACAACACCCGCTGGCCATCAACCTCCGTCACCGTAAGATTCCCGAGAGCCTCCAACGACGTCGTGAGCCGTTGCGGAATCTGTACCTGAACCTGGTAACCCATGCCGCTGTCCGGGTCCGCCCAGTAGTTCGGAACCACGAACCGGCTTGACCACGTCGTCGGCACCAGCGCCCGCGAAACTTGCGCCATGCTCGCACCGATGATCCCGGCGCGCTCGCGATCCACCGTCACGTCCACCGTAGGATAGTCCAGGGATTGACTGTATTGCACATCGCGCAGGGTGGAAACCGTTTCCAGTTTCTCCTTCACTCTTTCCGCGAAGGCGCGGTTGGCGTCGAGGTTTGGCCCGCTGACCGCGACCTCGATCGGCGCTGCCACGTTCAAGCTCATGACGCGGCTCACAATGTCCGCCGGCTCGAATGAGAATTGAACCGCCGGCAGCTGCGCGGCAAAATCCCGCCGCAGCCGTTCCTTGAGTTCCTCCAGACGGACCGGCGAGCCGGGCTTCAATTGCACCTGCAACACGCCTTCCTCCGTTCCGCCGTTCCAGAGATAGAGGTAGTTGATGGCGTACGCCGACCCGTGAAGGCCCACCAGTCCCAGGGAGATCTGGACGTTCTCCGGCCCCACCGCGCGCTCGATGATCTCCAACGCCTGTCGCGCGACCGCTTCCGTTCCATCAATGTCGGTGCCCGCCGGCGCACGCAGCCGCACCTGCAACTGCCCTGCATCCACTTGTGGGAAAATTCCCGTCCCCAACCGGCCGGTCACCAAGACTAGCACCGCCACGGCGAGGCCAAGGTAACCGAGGAGGAGCCGCCCTCGCGCCCGCACCACCCTCTCGGCCACGCCACCGTAGCCGCGCTGAAACCGTGCGAACCCGGAGATGCCAGGCGCACTTTCTCCTCGGCGCAACAGGTGGATTGCCAGGATCGGCACCAGGGTGCTTGACAGAAGATACGAGGCCACCATCGCAAAACCCACCGCCATCGAGAGCGGCAGAAACAACGCCCGGGCCGAACCGGCCATGAAGAGCACGGGCGTGAACATCGCCACAATGCAGAGCATCGCCAGCAGACGCGGCCCGGCGGTTTCCGTCGTGGCGTCCAGCGCCGCCACCGCCAGGCTTTCGCCGCGCGCCAGATGCACATGGATGTTTTCCAGGCAGACGGTTGCCTCGTCCACCAGGATTCCCACCGCGAGCGTCAATCCGCCCAGGGTCATGATGTTGATCGATTGTCCGCTGATCCACAGCCCCAGCACCGCCGCCATCAACGAGAGCGGAATGTTCACCACCACGATCAACGCGCTGCGCCTATCGCGTAGGAACAAGAGGATCACCAACCCGGTCAGCAGCGCACCCAGAGCGCCTTCCCAGGGCAGCCCCGCCAGGGCGCGCCGGACGTGCGGAGACTGATCGAGCTCATAGCTCACCGTCACATCGGGCGGCAGCACCGCCTGGAACTTCGGCAGGTTGCGCTTCACCAGATCCACCACCGCCAGGGTGGATGCATCCGCCCGCTTGGTAACCGGCACATAGACCGTGCGCCGCCCGTCCACCAGCGCGTAGCTCGTGACAATGTCGGACCCGTCCACGACCTCGCCCACGTCCCGGATGAACACGGCCGGGAATTCTCCGGTCCGGATCGGCACCGCTTCCAGGTCCTTGATGTTCGACGCCACCGAATTCAACGGCACCATCGGATACTTTCCCGCCATCATGATATTGCCCGACGGGCTGATGATATTGGCGTCGGCGATGGCCCGCACCACCTCGTCCGGCGACATCTTGTACGACTGCAACCGCTCTGGTTTCAGGTTCACCACGATGCTGCGCGCATTCCCGCCAAACGGTGGCGACGCCGAAACGCCCGACAAGGTGGCGAATAGAGGGCGCACCCGGTTGAGCGCCAGGTCCTGCATTTCCGCCACGGATCGCGTCCTGCTGGAAAAGACCAGATACCCCACCGGCGCGCCACCCGCATCGAGACGCGTGATGAACGGGGGCACGGTACCGGGCGGCATGAACGACCGCGCCCGGTTCACAAACGCGACCGTTTCCGCCATCGCCTGCGACATGTCCGTGCCCGGATGAAACTGCAGTTTCATCAAGGCTGCGCCTTGAATTGACTTCGACTCCACGTGCTCGATGCCGGTGAGGTAGAGGAAATGATACTCGAAGAAGTAGACCAGATAACCCTCCATTTGCGCCGGATCCATGCCGCCGTACGATTGGGCGACATAGATCGTCGGCAAATCCAGGGACGGAAAAATATCCTTGGGCATCCGCTGCCAAGCCAGCCCTGAGGCCAGCGCTATCGCGACCACCACCACGAGGACGGTGAGCGGACGGCGCAAGGCGGATCGGGTGAGGTTCATCTGAAGTTCCCCGGATCGGTTGTGGAGGAGCCGGTCACTAGCGCCCGCGGTCGAGAATCGTATAGACCGCAGGGAGGATAAGTAAAGTAAGCGCGGTGGAGGCGATCAATCCACCGATGACGGTCAGAGCCATGGGTCCGCGCAACTCGCTTCCGGCCCCCAGCCCAATGGCCATGGGAAGCAGCCCGAGCACCGTGGTGGCCGTGGTCATCAGAATGGGCCGCAACCGCACCCTGCAGGCCCGCCGCAGCGCCTCCTGCTTGCCGAGCCCATCCACGCGCCGCAGCCGGTTGGTGTAGTCCACCAGGATGATGGCATTGTTCACCACGATCCCTGCCAGCAAGATGGCCCCGATGAGCACCACGATGCTGATGCTCACCGCGAACAGGTAGAGCGTGGCCAGGAGCCCGATCAGCCCGAACGGCATGCTGAACAGGATCACCAGTGGGTGCAGGAGCGATTCGAACTGCGAAGCCATCACCAGGTAGACCATGAAGATGGCCAGGAAGATGGCCAGGCGCATGCTGCTGAACGAGGTTTCCATCTCCTGGCGCTGACCGCCGAGCTCCCAGTCGAACCCCGCAGGCAGGCTCAGCGACTCCAGCTCCGCACGGATCTTCTCGGACACCCTGCCCAGATCCCCCGCCACCAGGTTGGCGGTGATCACCGCCACGCGGTTCCCCTCGGCGCGCCGGATCTCGGCCGGCCCCTCCGCCTCGCGCACCTCCGCCACAGCAGACAGCGGAATGGCAGTGGTCCCGGACTGGTGCACCGTGAGCTGGCGCAGGTTCGCCACGCTGCGGCGGAACTCCTCCGCGGTGCGCACCCGGATATCGACGGTGCGATCCTCACGCTGGATTTCCGTGGCCACCGTCCCCTGCACCTTGGAGCGCACCACCGAGGCGACGTCACTCAGGGTCAGCCCGAGGACTGCCAGGCGCTGGCGATCGAAGCGGATCTGCAGCTCCGGGTTGCCGCCCTCGGTGGAGGACTTGATGTCAGCCAGCTCCGGGATCTGCCGCAGGCGCAGTACCAGCTGGTCGGCCAGCCGCTCCAGCAGCGGTAGGTTGAACCCGCGGATCTCCACCTCCACCGGTGTCCGGAAGCTGAAGTAGGCCGGCCGGCCGAAGCGATAATGCAGATCCTCTTGCCGGTCCAGATGCTCGCGCAGCGCGGCCATCACGGCCTCCTCGCGCTCGCGGGAAACCGGCGCGATCACGCGGATGGTGAGCTGGCCCACGTTCTCGCGCAGTTCTCCCGCAACCCCGCCGCGCTCGCCGGAGGTCCCGGCCACCATGTAGACGGTGTCGATGCCATCCATGGCCTGCGCCGCCTGCTCCACGCCTCTCAGGCGTTGCTGGTTCACCTCCAGGTACGAGCCCGGCGGGAGCTCGGTGTCAATGTAGAACTCGCCCTGCACCAGCTCGGGAACCAGCTCCTGCCCCAGTTGCGGATACAGACTCAAGCTGCCTGCCAGAAGCACCACTGCCACCAGCAGCGTGAGGGACGGGCGCGGCAGCACCCAGTCGAGCAAGCGCGCGTACACCGCGGCAAACGCCCGGAAGCCGGCGTGGAACAGCCGCAAGGGCAGCGCCACCAGGATGCCTATGCCGCGCTCCAGCAGTCGCATCACGCCCTTGAACAGCCTCGCCAACCCCGTTCCCAGCAGCAACATCGTAGAGCGCGAAGACACTACTTCACCGCCGACGGTCCCATCACCCGAGCCGAAGGAGCGCGACGCCAGCATCGGGATCAGGGTCAACGCCACCAGGAGCGAGATCACCAGCGAGTACGTGACCGTCAACGCCTGGTCACCGAAGAGCTGTCCGGCCACACCTTCCACGAAGACGATGGGCACGAACACGCAGATGGTGGTGAGGGTGCTGGCCACCACCGCCCGTGACACCTCGTCGGTGCCCGCCTGCGCCGCCTCCCTGTCGCTCATGCCGCCGTCGCGGCGACGCTGGATGGCCTCGAGAACCACTATGGAGTTATCCACCAGCAGCCCGATACCCAGGGTGAGGCCTCCCAGGGACATGACGTTGAGAGAGATCCCCGAGACGTACATCAGGAAGAACGTGGCGATGACCGAGATGGGAATGGCGACGCCGATGATCAGCGTGGTCTTCCAGCTGCGCAGGAACAGGAACAGCACCAGGATGGCCAGCACCCCGCCGTAGAGGGCGGTCTGCAGCACCTGGCTCACCGAGTCACGGATGTAGCGCGCCTGGTCGGTGACCACGGTGAGCTGCAGGCGCGGCTCGATCTGGCGCAGGCGCACGCGCAGATCCTCCAGGCTGGCGCGCACCACGTCGGACACCCGCACGGTGTTCGTCCCGCCCTCCTTGTAGACCGCCACCTCGACGCTCTCCTGCCCGTCGATGCGTGTGATGATCTCGCGCTCCTTGTGGCCCTTGACCACGCGGGCCACGTCGTCCAGCCTGACGATGGCACCGCGTGAGCTGTCCACCACCATGGGGCGCAGGTCCTCGGCCCGCAGGAACTCGTTGACCGTGCGTACCAGGTACTCCGTCTTGCCCTCCCGCAGCCGGCCGCCGGTCAAGTTGACGTTCTCCTGCGCGAGACGGCTGAGAACACGATCGATGCTCAGGCCCAGGCTGGCCAGGCGCCGCTCGTCGAGCTCCACTTGGATCTCCTCCTCCAGTCCGCCGCTCACCACCACCGCCGCCACGCCCTCGATGCGCTCCAGGGCACGCCTGATCTGCTCCTCGGCGATGAGCCGCATGCGGATCAGATCGTCCTCGCCGTGCAGTCCCAGGCGCAGGATGGGATCGAGCGCCGGGTCGTAGCGCAACAGGACCGGGCGTTCAGCGTCGGTGGGAAGGCGCAGGAGATCCAGACGCTCCCGTACGTCCAGAGCCGCCAGATCCATGTTGGCGCTCCAGGAGAACTCCAGCGTGACCTCGCTGATGTCGGTGCGTGAGCTGGAGGTGACCCGGATGACATTGTTCACGACACCGACGGCGTCCTCCACCGGCCGGGTGACGAGACTCTCCACCTCCAGCGGCGCTGCGCCGTCGTACGTGGTGCGTACGGTGAGCGATGGATAGGTGATGTCGGGCAGGAGATCCGTGGCCAGGCGGGTGAAGGCCAGCAGGCCGAACACGATGGCCGCCAGGGCGAACACGATCACGGTCACCGGGCGGCGAGTGGAGAACTCCACCAGCTTCATGATGGGATCACGGGTCCGAACTCTGGGGCGGGCTCTGCGACGCCTGTCCGAGCCGCTCTTCGATCTGCTCCTCCGTCATGCCGCGGGCGCGCATGCGCTCCTTGACCCGCTCCAGCTGCTCGGGGCTCATCTGCGAGAAGTCCGGGCGACCGCGTCGCTGGCCCTGGCCTCCATGGCCCTCGCCGGGAACCGGCCGGGCGACGGCGGCCGGGGCGACGGAGGCAAGAACCTGCACCGGTGTCCCGTCGCTGAGACCGTCCTGGCCCACCACCACCACCGGCTCGCCGGCGGCCAGGCCCGATACCACCTCCACCAGGTCGCCTTCACGGAAGCCGAGCTCCACCTCCCGACGCGAGGCGACACCGTCGACGGCCACGTACACGGTGTCACCGAGACTCTCCAGCGACAGCGCCGAACGCGGGATCACCAGCGCGTCCGGACGGGAGTCGGTCTCCAGGAAGACGCGCGCGAACATGCCCGGCCGCAGCCGCCGGCGCGCGTCCACCTGCAGCGTGACCTTCACGGTGCCGGTGGCCGAGTCGATGACCGGACTGATACGCAGCACCAGCGCCTTGAACTTCTGGTCCGGCCACGACTCCACCGTCAGGTACGCTTGCTGGCCGTCGAACAGACGCGGCAGCTCGCGCTCCGGCACCTGGATGGGACACAGCAGCGGATCGAAGTCGGACAGGCGGAACAGCGGCGTGTTGGCGTTCACCTGCTCTGCAAAATGAACGTAGCGCTGCACGATCTTGCCGGCGAACGGAGCTGTGACCTCCGCGTACCCCAGCTGGATGCGCGCAGCCTCGAGTTGTACCCGTGCGGTCTCGTGGTCTGAACGCGTCTGCTCGAAGGCCTCCGAGCTGTTGAGCGACTCGGCGAACAGGACCTTGGCCCTGTCATACACCTGCTCGGCGTCTTCGAGGCTCACCCGGGAGATCTCCACCTGGGCGCGCAGCTCCTGCTCGTCCAGGCGGACCAGGACCTGCCCCTGGCTCACCTCCATGCCCTCCTCCGCCAGCAACTCGACGATGGGCGCCGAGGTACGGGCGACGATGTCCACCTCGGTCTCGGCCTCCAGGATGCCGTTGGTCTCGATGAAGGAGGAGATGTTGCGACGCTCCACCGGCAAGACTTCCACCGGCACCGCAGCCACACCGTGGGAGCCGGCGCCCGACCCCCTGCCGCCTCCCGGGCCGCCGGGGCCTCCCCTGTCGCGGCCCCTGGTCTCCACGCTGTTTCCCTCGGAGCAACCCGCCATGCAGGCGAGCAACATCGCCATGCCGGCGACCACAATCGCTTTGCCTCTCACGCGGCCCTCGCGGCACGCTGCACGAAGCGGGACAGATCGTCCACCAGGGAATAGATGGTGGGGAGAATGATCAAAGTCAGGAATGTCGACGTGGTCAACCCACCGAGAATGACCAGTCCGATGGGCGCCCACGTTGCTGCCCGGCCCTCCAGCGGCCCGAACCACTGCGGCATGAGGATCGGCGCCACCAGCGGCAGCATGCCCAGAATGGTGGTGACCGCCGTGATCAGGATAGGACGCAGCCGGTGC
>CBDVAL010000178.1:0-7340 GCA_965371955.1 uncultured bacterium
CACCAGGATCACCGGCCCGGAATTGTCGGTGACCGAGAACTCGCCCATCCAGGCCGTGCCGGACACCACGGCCAGGGCAAGCGACTCCACCAGCCAGCTCTTGCCTGAGTTGCTCTGCGCTGCGATCAGGGTCTTGCCGCCAGCCGCGACGATGTTTCGCACTAGCCACTGCGGCGGATCCGGCTTGACGGACAGGTCCAGGGCCTCAAGCTGCTGCCCGGTCGGTTCGGCCGTCCTCTGGAGCTGCCCCACTAATGCCGCCAGGTCCGACTCAGGCGCTCCCCCGGTGCTCGCCTGGTGCAGGTCCTCTGCCAGGTCGGCGAATCGCCGCCGGCGAGCATCACGAGCCACACGGTCAGCGAATGACAGCGACGCCGGGACGCCATCGGGCAGCCTGGCGACCCACGCGGCACCCCCCACCCGGTCGAGCATCTTGCCGTCCCGCAGCTCGCGTACCAGGGTGATCGTGTTCAGCGGGACCCCGCCGGCTGCCAGGCGGTCCATGGCCTCGAAACAGATCCGGCCGGCGGCCGTGGTGAAGTCCTTCGCACCAACCCGGGCCGCCGTGTCCGGCCATAGGGATGGGTCCACCAGGGCGGCGCCGAGTGCGGCGCGTTCGTCCTCTGGAGAGGTGGGTCTGCCCCGGCTCACGCTTCCATCCTCTCGATATCCACCTGCGCGTCCCCTATCAGCCGCAAGGCGGTCTCTCGGAGTGCCCGCAGCTCGGCGGTGTCCTGCGTTTTGTCCAGGAACCGGCCGAGATGGAGCTTGAGTAGCATCGTCGCCTCTAGGTCGGCGGCCCTTTCCGCCTCACCGCTGAACGCGGCCAGGGGGCGGGTGTCGTTCGTGGGCGCGGCGCCCGTGGCCTGTTTCATGAACTGACCACCCCGGCCGGGATGACAGGCGGGCCGGGTAAGGTTCGAGACGCGAGGATCTCGATAACGTCCGCCTCGCGAAATCGTAGGATCAGCATCTCCACGTGGGGGATTTTCTCCGCCACAACCGCGTCGTAGATCGTCCGGACTCGCACGCCCAGTACGGCGGCGACCTCCGCGGCGGTCAGCAATTTCTCTTGCATCTCACTCATGACTCCTCCACGTGGGGCGCTCTCTACTGCACAGAGCCCTCCCCACTACACAGGAGCCGGGGCCATAGGCCCGGTCACGGACGGGGGGGAAACTCTTTAGATTCAAGGGGAAGTGGTGCAGATGACTTGCTGGCGGTGGCGCGCGGCGGCGTTACAGTGTGGTGTCTGGGCGCCCCAGCCCACGGAGCCAGAGCTTTGGTATTAGGTTGGCCTCGTACGCTTGACGCTCCTCCTTGAGCCGCCTTCGGCGCGCGATCGCCTCCAGCACGCCCTCGCCTTCCACCCGCTCGAAGGCCGGTGGGAGAACGTGCCCCCGGGCGAACGCGGCCACGACCGCCTCAATCGCGTGGTGATGTGGCTCTACGCGCCGCCGTATCGTTCTCGGCGAGAGAGCAAGCGCGTGGAGCTTCCTGTGGACCCAGGTAGATCCCCGCGGCTCAAGAACGCAGATGCCCGGCCCCCGTGGCGGCTGGCCGTAGACGGTCCACTTCACTAAGCGCCAGTCCACTTCCCTGGCCCGCCACCCACCACCGTCCCCCCCGAGTACGGCATCCTCAAGATCGTACATCGACCCGGCGGCAGCATCGCAGTCGCTCTCTCGGAGGAAGTGAACGCGGAACTTGCGAGCAGCTCCCACCTCGCGGGTGGACAGGGTGTAGATCAGCGGCGAGACATGCGGAATGCCGCCGGCCCGCTGGAAAGACAGCCGCCCTTGCTCCACCTCCGGTGGAAGCCTGCCGATGTATTCCGCCTTCCAAAGGAGACAGGTTTCACAAACGGTGCCGGGCACCCCGGCGGCGAGTTCCCCGAGGGCCGGACAAAAGCACAGCGGCGCCTCCAACAGCCGTTGGGGCTCGATATCCTCGAATAAGTCCCGCGAGGCATCCGGCGCTTTGCCCCCGGTCCGCCAGAGCTCTTCACTATCGTGGCGGGCCTGGCAGGAGCGTTGCTTCCCAGCCCGCACCCGCACCTTGGAGTCTGCGAACTCCCAGTACTTGTCCTTTACGTTTTTGCACTTCCACCCCCGCGCATTGTGGGAACGTTGCTTGCTTTCTAGCCCCAGGTAGGCAGCGTCCGGCTCTGTAAGCTGCGCGAACGCAGAGAAGAGTTCATCAGCGTCGCTGGGGTGATACACCGGCCCGCCCGGAACGTTGTGATCCACAAAGGACCGGCGGCCGATGCGGCGCATTCGCCAGACGGTATACTGTTCATCGTACGAAAACTCCCTCCAGCGGCGCAGTCTCATTGTCACCCCCTAGCGATGCCCCAGCGGAAAGAAGGCCCACCGCCCCGGGCCACCCTGGAGCGGGACATATTGTGTCCCGGCCTCTGTCCCGGCCCGTTCTTGCGTTGTGTCCCGGCGCAACATCGTCAGGCCGAGTTCTCATGGCGGCGAATGAAATCGTCTAGGTGTTTCTCCAGGAATCTGACGAACGATGGCCGGCCGTCCCGCCTGAACTTTACGATGGCATTGATCTCACCTCGCCGGACCCAGGCCAGCAGCGTCCGTGGCCTCACCCTGAGATCGGCGGCAGCCTCTTGGACGGTGAGCAGGCGGTGGGGCGGAGCCATTAGATCACACGCCCCCCAGCTCAGCCCGCTTCGTGCTGCCCTCGCACAGGACAATGGGGTGGTGTTCGTTCCATCCAAACGTGGCGATGCTTTCCAACAGGTCGGAGAACTGCTCTGGTGTCTGCGGCGGGAAGGTGGCGTGTAGCCGGATATCCTTATTCACCATTCACTCCTGGTGCCACCACGGCGTTGCATAGGGAATACGGGACGGTGGACGGTGGTGGTGGGGCTCGTGGGATAAGGAGGAGTAATAGTATCCCGGATTCGTCGTGCATGTCAAACCTGACTCCTGTCGCGGCGTGCCGGCCGCGCCGTCTCGATGATTCGCCCAGTGTGGCGCTGGTATGACACGGGATGGCCGACTTGGACGGAATCAGGCTGCGCTAGACTGCGCTGTCCGTCCCTGAACTTCCGTGGGTAACTCGTGGCAGGGAAAAGAGAAAAGGCCGGAAAGCCTTACCTATCAAGGCTTCCGGCCATTGTGCTCCAGCGGATCCAGTTGCCGTCGGTCTCCAGCGTGATCATGCCGTGGCGATCCGTCCGCAGCGTCCGGGCCCCCGCCAGCGCCAGAGCCTGCAGCACTTCCGGGTGTGGATGACCCCATGGGTTGCTCTGCCCCACCGAGATCAGCGCAAGGCGTGGCCGGACCCGCTCCAGGAAGCCGGCCGAGCTGGCGCTGCGGCTGCCGTGATGCCCGACCTTCAGGATGTCGCACGACTGCACCTGTCCCGCCTGAGCGAGCACTGCTTCCACCTTGCGACCTGCATCCCCGGTGAGCAGAACACAGCGCTTGCCGATCTCCAGGCGGAGCACCAGGGACGCCCGATTCGGGTCGCCCCCGGGCGTTGTTGCCTGCGGGTGCAGGACCTCCACCCGCACCGGCCCGATCCGATGGGCGACGCCACGTCCCACCTGACGCAGGGGGATCCCCCTGCGCCGGCACACGCGAGAGAGCGCCCGTGCGTCCGGATGGGCCTCCAGGCTCACCCCCCGCGGGAGCCAGACGAGGGCGGTGGGAAACCGGCGCACCACCGCCGGCAGGCCGCCCATGTGATCCCGGTGAGCGTGCGTTCCCACCACCAGATCGAGCCGGCGGATGCCCAGGGCCCACAGCGCGGGCGCCACCACGCGCTCGCCGATGTCCATGGTCGAATGCGCCAACCCTCCGCCGTCCACCAGGATGGCACCGCCGCCGGGTTCGTGCACCACGATGGCGTCGCCCTGCCCGACGTCCAGGATGTGCACTTGCACGGTGTGAGCCGGCGCCATCGCGCCGCGACCGGCAGCCACGGCCAGCAGCGCCAACAGGAAAGAAGTGCGCAGCACGCGCCGCAGACCGCACGGCAAGCGCAGGGCCAGTGCTCCCAGGAGCAGGTAATACGCGGCCACCACGCCGCCATCGGGGCCGGGCGTGGGCCAGTTTCCCAGCGGAACGGCGGACAGCATCGCGGAGATCTGCACGATGGCCTCCAGCGCCTTCAGCGCCACCCAGGCCGGCCAGCACCCCGAGCCTGGCAGCATCAGTTCCAGGGCCAGCGCCACGCCACCGGTGGCCAGTGCGACCGCTGCCAGAGGCACTGCGGCAAGGTTGGCCACAACGCCGATAGGGGCCTCCCAGTGCGCCCATCGGGCCAGGACCGGGGCCACCCCCAGCGTGGATGCCATGGAGGCCGCCAGCCCCCGACGCAGCCAGGTCGGGCCGGCAAGCCTGCGCTCCAGCCGACTGATGAACAGCAGGATGCTGGCAGCCGCAAGAAACGACAGCTGGAAACCGGGTTCCAGCAGCGCGCCGGGAGCGACGGCAAGCCCCACGAGTCCGGCGAACCCCAGAGCATTCAACGGCTTCGCCCTCCAACCCTGCAGACGGGTGCACAGGAGGATCACCGCCACCCAGCAGGCGCGCACCGCCGACGGCCGCCCGCCGGTGACGGCCACGTACACCGGCAGGAGCAGCAACAACAGGATCCCGGCGGAGCGCGGTGACAGCCCTACCGCCCGGGCCGCCCACAACATCAGCCAGGCGATGAGACCCACATGCATCCCGGAAATGGCCAGCAGATGGAACGTTCCCGCCTCCACAAGCTGTCGCCGGTGCTGCGCATCGAGCTCCTGACGGTCTCCCAGGAGCAGCGCCGCCAGCGTCGCCCTCGCCTTTCCGGGCCACGGCCGCGTGGCGTGCGCCAGCGCCCGACGGAGCCGTCCCTGCAGCAGCGCAATCGGGCGTCGCAGCAGCCCACCCTTGCGCCCCCGGGGCAGTACCAGCAGCGGTGATTTCACCGTCCCGCGTAGCGCGATTCCCGCGCGGCGCAGACCGGGCGTGCGCGCGACCACACCCGGGTTATCGAAGTCCCGCAGTCTCCGCAACGACGCGGTCACCTGCACCCGGTCCCCCGGAAGCACCAGCGGCTTGCCCCCGCCGTCGTGGCCGCCGCGCACGAACAGGCGCACGCATCCGGGTCCGCGCCTGCTTCGCACCGGCGTCCCCTGCACGCTTTCCACCTGCAGATCCACCAGCAGGTCGCCGCCCTGCGGCCGGGGTAGCCCGCGCACGCTGCCCACCAGACGGACTCCCATGCCGCTCTCCAGCAACTCCTCCAGCTGCGGCGCCGCCTCCAGCCCACCCGGCACGTGCATTGCCATGTGACCGGCCACCCATCCGGAGAGCAGCAGGGAGAGGACCAGACTGACCCACGCCAGCACTACCCGGCAAGCGGTTGCATGGAGATCCAGTCCCAGCGGAAGGGACAGACACAGAAGGGACAGCAGCAGGTAGCCGGGAGGGTGAGGAACGGGAAAGTGCAGCGCGACGGCAACGCCGGCGGCAAACGCGACGAACGCGGCGAGGACAGGAGCGCGCACGGCCATCCGGCCTCCACGGCTACCAGCCTCTCTCCGCGCCGGACGCTAGCACGCAGCCCCGGGCGTGTCAAACTCAAAGGCCCGGCCGCCCGGCGTCTAATAGAGGGTGAGCCGTGGGAGGTGGTGGCGGGCGCGCAGGCGGCCACGCAGATGCACCAGGAACGTGGACTCGTACGCGCGCCGGGTCAGCCTGGGCCGCAAGGCATCGAGATCCCGGCGCACGAAAGCTTCGATCTCCTGCATCACCGGCCTCGGCAGAGTCTTCAGGAGCTGATCCAGCATGCGGTCTTCCGTCTGCTCCAGCTGTTCCTCCACCTGCGCCAGGGACGGAGCGTCCGGGGCTCCCAGGGATGCTGCCACGCGCCGCAAGTTCTCGGCGGCTTCCTCCATGGGCCGCTCGGGCAGTTCGGGGTTGCCGCCGGCAAGCTGTAGCTCCTCGATCCAGCTTTGCAAACAGCGGGTCGCCTCTTCCACCCCGGAATCGCCCGCCTCGCCGGCCGCCGGGTCGCGCCCGGAAGGTGCGCCCAGGCGCGCCTCGCGCCACGCGTCGAACGCTTCCTGCACGGCGTGCCGGCAGTAGCCCAGCGAGAGGATGGCACGGGGCGTGCCCTCACCTGCGGATCGGCGACGCGCGAGGAAGACGGACTCCAGCGCCTGCAGCACAACCCGCAAAGGAACGCCCTCCATCTGCCACGACCCCACCAGGGCCCAGTCCTTGGGGCTCAGCAACAAGGGAGTGCCGCGCAAGCGCGCAAAACAGGCCTCGATCTGCTCGAAGTAGTCGGTGTCCGCCGCGTCCGGAGTTGTCTCGCTCATCCGGACCGGTCAACGAACGCATCGATGCAATCCCGCACCAGAGCAAAGCAACGGCGGTAGTCCTCGATGGGCAGGCCGATGGGGTCAAAGATGTCCGGCGCCCGAGCCGGATCGCTCACCGAAGGGTGGAATTCGCTGACCAGGTGCACGCGCTCCGCCTGTTCCGGGAACAGACGGATGAGCTCGCGGCGGTGCGCTTCCTCCATCACCAGGATGATTTCCGCCTCATCCACGGCGTCGAACGACACGCCACGGGAACGATGCTCGCTCAGGTCGAATCCCACCTCCTCGGCCAGCGCGATGCTCTCGGACGAAGCGGGCGAACCCACGATGCCGAGGGTCCCTGCGGATTGCACCTGGACGTGCTGCCGGCGCCGTTGAGCCAGTCGCCAGCGCAGATAGCCCTCCGCGAAGGGACTGCGGCAGATGTTTCCGGAACAGATGAACAGGATGTTCTGTACCGGCACGATCACGCCTCCATCATCCACGATTGCGAAGATGGATGAGGCGCAGGCCTTCCAGGGTCAAGAACGGATCCACGCTGTCAAAGCCATCGAACTCCTGGGCAAACACCGGTGCCAGTCCCCCGGTGGCCACTACCCGCGCCTCGGCGTCCAATTCCTGGCGCAGTCGGGTCAGCAATCCCTCGATGAGACCCAGGTAGCCGAAGAACAGGCCGGACTGCATGGATTGCACCGTGTTGCGCCCGATGACCTTGTCCGGCCGGCGGATCTCCACGCGCGGCAGGCGCGCGGCGCGCTGGAACAGCGCTTCGCTGGAGATCTGCACCCCCGGTGCGATGACACCGCCGAGATACTCGCCCTTGGCTGAAATCGCATCGATGGTGGTGGCCGTGCCGAAATCCACCACCAGCACCGGACCCCCGTAGCGTGCGTGTGCGGCGACGCCGTTAGCGATGCGATCTGCGCCCACCTCCTGCGCGTTGTCATACAGGATGGGCATCCCGGTCTTCACGCCCGGCTCGACGAACAGCGCCTCCATGCCG
>CBDVAL010000179.1:0-7289 GCA_965371955.1 uncultured bacterium
ATGGGAGACGTGTGCAGCCCAGAGGGCTTGGCAGAACCCTGAGCACAAGTGGGAGGGCGGGCGCGCACCAGAAGCGCCCGTGACGTATCATCGCCCCATGGCCAAGTCGCAGCAGCTGGTGTTGTTCGCCCTACTGGGCATCGTGCTGATCTTCGGGTGCGGGGCTACGTTTCTTGTCCGGGGGAGTCTTGATCCGGCACAGCCAATCCTTCCGCAGGCGAGTGACGTCATCAATGTTTCCACCGGAGGGAAGGCGCTGATCCACAAGCGGTTGGTTTCCGAAATCGAAAGCTTCCTTCAGGCGCACGAAAGTGGTAGCAAATGGCGGGGTGGCGTCAAAGGCGGATTTGCAAGTTGTTGATTCTATTGGAGCCGGCGAGCGGAGTCGAACCGCTGACCTGCTGATTACGAATCAGCTGCTCTACCACTGAGCTACGCCGGCTTCGGCAGACGGTGCATCCTACGGTCCGCGCCCAGCCTCGTCAAGTCGGGCCAAGCGTCGGGTTTCCAGCCACTTGACGCGGCTTCGGCCGACAGGGGAGCACGTCGTGGGATGCTGCCCGACACGTGGGTGCGAAGCCGTGGACAGCGATGGGGAAGGCGCGTACCCGCAGATGTACCCCCAGAACGCGGGCCGAGCCGGCATGTGGCGAGACGCGGAGAACGTGTGTCGAGAAAGGTTGGGGACAGCTCGCAAGCTACGGAACGCCGGCCTTTCCTTCGGCCTTCCTCTTTTGCGTGAGTTGAACGAGGAGCCAAACCGCGCCAAAGACCACGAGCACGGGGCTTAATAACCGCACATAGTCCACCAGCAAGACCCCTGCAACCATCAATGTTACAGGCGCAGCGGGACTTCTGAACATGGCCCCGACCGCCCCTTTCTTCACTTCCGCCCCTTCTTGTTCCGCCTGAAATTCACGGATTGCCTTCCACCAAAGGAGAGCAAGGGCAACGAGGTAGAAGAATATGCGAAGTTGGTTCCACCAGTAGAAGCCGACGAGAAGCAGCGCCGATGAAGTTGGAAACATGCGAGGCCCTCCTTGGGTAGAACTCCGTCCGCGTCCGGGCTGGAGGTCAGCGGCTTGACAGGCGGAACCGCCCGCTGAGCATAGCGGCATCCAGGAAGAGGGGGAAGCCGCCCCAACGTTTGTGAGGATGGGTCAGACAGACAAACGCCCGGTTTCCAGCCACTTGACGCGGTTTCACGGCTGCGAGTAGGGTGGTGTTTTCCGTCACCCGGAACATCACGGGGGGGCGGATCGTTTCACCTCCACCATGAACGCACGCCGATCTATCCTGACCGGACTGGTTGTTCTGGGGCTGGCTGCTCCCGCTGGACTCGCCCGGAACGACGTGCACGCAGGGAGCGAACCTGTGCAAGCGCTGGAGGCGTCTGTCGGCATGTCTGGATCCACAGCCGTCACTCCCACCGCGCCCGTCTGGAGCGAGGTCGAGCTGGGCGTGAACCGCCTCCTGTTCCTCAACGGCAAGCTGGAGATGACCCGGCGACAGCGGGCCTACAACGGCAGCGGGCCGTACGCCGGCAAGATGCTCACCCTCATCAAGACCGAGAGCGGCGTGGTGGTCTTCGGTGGCAGCGTCGGGTCGGTCACCACCTTCTCTTGGATTGACCCGGTCACGGGGAGTACCGTGGAGTTCCGCGAGGTGAAGCGCGGCAAGCGGGTCAAGCAGCTACTGTTCCGCGAGGACGGTTACCAGGAGCTGCAGTTCCGTCCTGCGGAGGGCCAGGAGGACACGCCGCCCGATACGTGGCCCAAGACCAGGGACCGCTTCCGCGAGTACAGGCTCAACGACGGCTCGCCGGTGCCGCAGGGCCAACCGGTGCGCGACTATTACAACATGGTCGCAGACCTTGGCCGGCGTGAGGGTGTGGATCGTGCCGACTACTACGTCGCCACCAAGGGCCGCGTGATCCGCTTCCAGGTGGTATTCGGCGAGTCCATGTCACGGACCCTGAAGATTGAGGACCTGGGTGACGGGGAGAAGCAGTCACTCTCGCTCCTGCTGCGGCGCATGGACCTCACGCCGTGGAACGAGGACCCGAAGGACATCGGTGGCCTGTTCGCCATGAAGGGCGGCACGGAGATCTGGCTGGAGGTGCAGACCGGCATGCTGGCAGTCATCGCCGGCGAGATGCCCGGGGTTCCCGGCCGCACCGAGATCCTGCTGAAGGGTGCCCGCTTCGAGGGACTCACGTTGAACCAGGCGTTGTCGCACGCCAACGGAACTGCGACCACCGCGTCACCCTGACCTCAAGGACCCTGCTTGCCCTCTGCCCACAATCCGCGATGCTCGTCGCGCGCCTGGGACTCGTGCGAGAGATACTCCTTCTTGCGTCCGTAGGTGAACCGCCGGTACGCACGGGCATAGCCCTCCTCGATGAGCGTCCGCCCGAGATCGCGTCCGTCAGGCAGGCGCACGTAGCGCAGCAATCGCCCGTAGCCGTCGCGGTCGTCCGCCGTCGCATCCGCCTCCAGGCGCACCGGCCCGGAGCCGAGAAGCTCGCGCGCCCGGGCCTTGGCCTCCTCGCCCCCCGGCTCGGCCTCGCGGTAGCCCTTCACCTCCGGCGCGTCCACGCCCAGCAGCCGCACCCTCTCGTGCGTGCCTCCCGCGAGCTGCACCAGAATGGTGTCGGCGTCGAACACCCTGACCAGGCGGACCGGGTCGTCCGCGCCGGCCGGGAGGCACCCGGCCAGCGCCAGCGCCACCATGCACCCGAGAATCCGCCCCATGCTGCGTGAATCCACCATCATCGCTCCCGGCGCGAGTATTCCACCGGTCCGGTTCCCGGTCAACGTTACCTTTCTTTCCAGCGGGAAGCGGAGTAGCATGGACCGGCCTTGAGCACACGCAGATCACTACGAACCGCCCCGGCGGAGGACGACATCTACCGCGTGGTGGCGGGCCCGGCCCGGGCCGAGATCCGGGACAAGGGATCGCGCTTCCTGGCACAGTGCTTCCCTGCGCGTGACGAGGACGGCGCGCGCCGGCAGGTGCAGCAGATCGCCACGGGCCACCACGATGCCACGCATCACTGCTGGGCTCTGGTGCTGGGACATGGCCGGTGGGCGCGGCGCCGCACCAGCGATGCGGGAGAGCCCGCCGGCACTGCAGGGCCGCCCATCCTGGCGGCCATTGACAAGCGCGGGCTCACCGGGACGCTGGTGGTGGTCACCCGCTGGTTCGGCGGCACCAAGCTGGGGACGCCGGGCCTGATCCGCTGCTACGGCGGCGCCGCCGGCGAGGCGCTGGAGGCCGCCGGTGTGCGGCAGCGCCGGCGCGAGAGCCGGGTGGATCTCGAGGTGGAGCACACCGACGTCGCGTCGGTGCAGCGCGTGGTATTCGGTGCCGGGGGACGCTTTGCCGAGGAGGCCTACGGCGCGCGGGCGCGCCTGACGGCAGTGGTGCTACCATCGCAGGAGTCCGCCCTGCGCGAGCGACTGGTGGAGGCCACCGCCGGCAGGGTATGCTTCTTGCCGGACACGGAGGACGATTGATGTTTGGCCGCACACGCACCAAGCTCCGGCCGCTGCCGGAGCCGACCCTGCCGGGAGTGGGCACCGTCATCGGCCGGGGTATGGACTGGCAGGGTGACCTGGTGACCGCCGAGGACGTCGTGGTCTACGGCATCCTGGTGGGCAACATCGAGTCCACCTGCCAGGTGCGGGTGGAGCGCTCCGGGCGCGTGCGCGGCCGGATCTCCGCCGCCCGCGTGGTGGTGGCGGGCATCGTGGATGGCGACGTGGCCGCGGCGCGGCGCATCGAGGTGGAGGGCACCGGCCGGGTCAAGGGTGAGGTGGCGGCGCGCTCGGTGTCGCTGGCCGAGGGTGCGCGCGTGAGCGGCAAGGTGCGCACGCTGAAGGACCCCGGCTCCGCTCCCGACGAGAGCTCTTGAGGCGAGCCGTCATCGGTGGCATTCTCACCGGTGTGCTGGCCATGGCCGTCATGGTCTGGTTGCTGTCCACGTGGGAGCAACCGCCCACCATCCCCGGCAACGCCTACCACCGCGAGCCGCGACGTGCCCAGGAATGCGTCCAGTGCCACCACGTGGACGGCCCGGCGCCGCGCAGCAAGAACCACCCCCTCAACGATCGCTGCTTCCAGTGCCACCCGCGGCCGAGCCGTTGAGTAGATCGGGGTCGGAGCCAAACCTTATACCTCGAACGTCGATTGTCCTCCAAAGGCTCGGCAGAGCGAGGTATAAGGTTTGGCTCCGACCCCGGTTTACTTCACCCGGCGGTCGAGCTTTTTTTGCTGGCGCGCCAGCTTCTTCTGGCGCTGCTCCTCCGCGAGCCGTGCGCGGTCCGACGGACCGAGGCCGCGCCGGTTGTAGAACCATACGGTGCGCAGCAGGCGGTGACGGCGTAGCTTGCGTTTCTCGTGCTCGGTGAGATCTTCCGGCGTCAGCAGGCGCTTCCACTTCAGGAATGCACTGCGGTCGATGGAGCGGAAGCGCGGGAACAGGAAACGCCGTCGCAGGCTGCCGGGTCTCGAGACGTGGGCCGTGGCAAAATCGATGAGGTGCACGTCGCCATCGGGGCCCACCAGGATGTTGTCGCGCCGCCTGAGGTCGAGGTGCGCGACGCCGCGCTCATGCATGGCGATGATCAGACGGTGCAGCTTCTCCACCACCGGGCGCTTGGGCGTGGGTTCGCGCCGGATGTGGGTGAGGCGCTGGCCCTCCACATGGTCCATCACCAGGGTGTAGGGGTCGGGGCCGTCATGCAGCACCGGGATGCCGGTCATGCCCTGCAGCCGGCGGTAGGCCCGGGCCTCGCGCATGACCTGGTAGCGCCCGAACCAGCGCACCGGCGCGGACTTGTTCAGGAACGTCTTCACCACCAGCGTCACACCCTGCCATTCCACCCGGCGCAGGTCCGCCTTGACGCCCTTTCCACTCACCAGGACGGTGGATTCGGCTTGATGGATGTCGCGGGGGATGTGCATACACTGCGCCATGATTCCACGGGGCCGCGGTTGGGGTACCATGCCAGGCCTCACGCCCGGCTGGAACGCCACCATCCTAACGGAGGCCGCGGCGCGGGGGAAGTGCATTGGACGAACAGACGCTCCAGGGTGGAGAATGGACCCTGCTGCACGCAGGGCGCAACGCCAGCAAGGCGGATGTCCACGTGGTCCGCCTCGACGGGCGCAGCTATGCGGTGAAGGACTACCGCTCGCGCCCCTGGCGCGTCCGTGCCACGCTGGGCCGCTGGTCCCTGCGCCGGGAGGAGCGCGCTTACCATGCGCTGCGTGACCTGCCGGGTATCCCGGCGTTCGCCGGGCGCGTCGGCCCCTATCTGCTGGTGACGGAGCTGGTGGACGGCGCCAGCCTGGCGGACTGGGACAAGGGCCGCGCGCTGCCGGATGGCTTCTTCACCCGGCTCAAGGGCGTGCTGCAACAGGTGCATGAGCGTGGCGTGGTGCAGGGGGATCTGCACCACCGTGACGTCCTGGTGGGCGTGGACGGCGACGCCTGGCTGGTGGACTTTTCCACCAGCCTGTGCGGCGGGCCGCGGGGCAATCCGGTGCGCCGCCGGATGTGGCGGCTGGCGGCGCGGCTGGACCGCCGTGCAGTGCTCAAGCTGCAGCAGCGCTACGAGCCGGGGACCCTCACCCCCGAGGAGGTGCTGGAGCTGGCGCACATGCCGGGGGCCTACCGCTGGGGGAAGAGGCTGCGGCGACTGCTGCGCGGCTGACGAACGGTCACATCAAATGGATCAGCCTGGTGAGCACCGAGTTGCACAGCCAGCGCAGGCGCTTGTCGTGTTCCTTCGACTGCTCCAGCAGCTGTTCGGGTGAGCCGCCGGTATCGACGAGCTGCTGGCGCACCGCGGGGTCCTCCAGCCATTCGGCCAGTAGCTCCGGCGTCACCTCCAGGTGAAACTGCAGCCCGTAGGCGTGCCGGCCCAGGCGGAACGCCTGGTTGGCGGTGACATCGCTGGAGGCCAGGTGCACGGCCCCCTCGGGCAGGTCGAAGGTGTCCTGGTGCCAGTGCATCACCATCTCATCCTGCTTGAGGCCGGCCAGGATGGGATCATGGCTGCCCTGGTCGCTCAACTCGATGGAGGAGAAGCCGATCTCCGGGGCGCTGCGGCGGCGCACGTTGGCGCCCAGAGCGCGGGCCAGGATCTGCGACCCCAGGCAGATGCCCAGGACCTTGCGCCCGTCCCGGGCGGCGCGCGCCAGCATTTCCGTCTCGCGGGCCAGCCAGGGATGGGCGGTCACGTCGTCAGCGTCCTGTGGGCCTCCCAGGGCTACGATGAGATCGAACTCCGTCTCCACCAGCGGCGCATCGGGCGTGTCGTACAACCGCACCGTGGTCACCGAGGCGCCGCTGTCCCGCAGGACCTCGCCGAAGCTGCCCGGGCCTTCGTGGGGGGCGTGCATGAGGATCAGCGCTTTCAAGGGTTCCTCCATGGCAGGCGCTGGCGGGCCCCCGCTCCGTGCAGTTCCAGATCAGCCGGCGCCCGGACGTGCACCGGTGGTGCGCAGCCGCAGCAGATGGATGTGTTCCACCACGCCCAGCTCCTCGGCCTCCAGGCCGTCACGGCCGAGCACTTCCGGCAGGTCGCGGGTGCGCACGAAGCACAGCCCCGAGCCGCCCACCTCGTCCAGACGCTGCTCGATCCAGCGCAGATCATAGTAGCGCTCGGTGAGACCGTCCGTGTAGAAGAAGAACGAGTTGTTGTAGAAGCGGTACGACAGAAGCTGGCCCGGACGTGGGTGCAGCTCCATGGCCTGCAGCGCGATCTCCCGGGCCGAGGCGCGGCCCTGCACCGACTGCGGCAGGCTCAGGACCATCACCAGCGGTAGCACCACGGCGCTTGCCGCCAGCACCGGCACCGCCAGCCGGCGCGGCCCCAGCGCCACGGCCGCCAGCGCCGCCAGCGCCGCCAGCGTCAGCGCGGAGAGCAGCGGCATGATGGCATCCAGATCCTGCGGCTCTTGCTGCAAGGCGAACCACGTCCCTCCGGCCACCACGCCCAGGGAGAACAGCGCGAACAGCGTCAGCCCGGCCACCAGCGCCGCGGAGGCGGCGCGGTCCCGCCTGCCGCGCAACGAGTTCAGCTCGCGCGCCAGCAGCACAGCCACGGCCGGGAACGCCGGCAGCAGGTACGACGGCAGCTTCGAGCCGGCGAACGAGAAGAACACCGTGGGCAGCGCGATCCACAGCAGCAGGAAGCGCAGGCGGCTGCGCTCCTCCGCCGGCAAGGACCTCCACCGCCGCGCCAACCGCACCAGGGCGCCGGGCAGCAGCAGCGACC
>CBDVAL010000180.1:0-7219 GCA_965371955.1 uncultured bacterium
TCCCGATTGCTCCACGACCGGCAGGCCGTCCATATCGGCGCGCATCATGACCATCGGTCCATCACCGTTTTCCATGATGGCGACGATGCCGGTGCCGCCGATGCCCTCAGTGACTTCAAACCCGACTGCGCGCAATTCTTCCGACAAGCGCTTGGCGGTCTCGAATTCCATCAACGACAGCTCGGGGTTTCGGTGGAAATGATCCCATAGAGGCCCCAGATAGGCATCGTAATCCGCCTCGATGGTCTCCGACAGTTCCGATGCGCCGGCCGGTATCGCCGTCAACAGCACGGAACCCGCAAGAATCGAGCCCGCAAGAATCGACCCGTACACCATCTTGCCCACTGACGGAACGGAGTTCGTCTTTTTCACGAGAGTCACCTTCACCGGAGTCGCTGCGTTCCAGTGCAAGAGATTGCCTTGCCTGCCGTGCGGGCGAATCTTGCGCAGAATAGCAGTTGGTTGTCCAATCGTCCATGACCCGATGCTGGGGCGAGGAAACCAGCACTCATCCGGGTGAAGCGCGCCTCGGGACGGCCCCGGGATCTGGACGCCATCGCGCACGGCGACCTGGCTTCCTGCCGCGGTGAGGCTCCCCTGGGCCTGCACTGGTGTCTGGGCAATTGAGGGCTGGGCGCGCGCTTCCACTGCGAGCGCCGGCTGAACTGAGCTACACGCCGCAGCCTGCACCTTCCCCTCGCTTTCGAGTAGAATCGGCGGCCATGGAACTTGCACTGCAGACGCAGGGGCTGCGCCGGACGTTCGGTGAGTTGGTGGCGGTGGACGGTATCGATCTGGCCGTACCGCGGGGAAGCTTCTACGGGTTTCTGGGACCCAACGGCGCCGGAAAGTCCACCACCATCAAGTGCCTGACAGGCCTGCTGCGACCCTCCGGTGGCAGCATGACCATCCTGGGGCGCGACCCCGAGAAGGACGCCGTGGAGGTCAAGCGCAGAGTGGGGGTGATGCCCGAGGACCTGGCACTGTTCGACCGGCTCAGCGGCGCCGAGACGCTGGCGTTCGTGGGACAGGTGCACGGCCTGGATCGCGAGACTCTGGCGGCGCGCAGCGAGGAGCTCATGGACCTGCGCGACGCAGCGCGCACCCTGGTGGCTGACTACTCCCACGGCATGCGCAAGAAGCTGGCGCTGTCCGCCGCCTTGCTGCCCGCCCCGCGGCTGCTGTTCCTGGACGAACCGTTCGAGGGCATCGACGCGGTGGCCTCGCGGCAGATCAAGACCCTGCTGGCGTCCTTCGTGGAGGACGGGGGCACCATCTTCCTCACCTCCCACATCCTGGAGATCGTCGAGCGTCTCTCCGATCACATCGGCGTGATCCACCAGGGACGCCTCGTGGCCCAGGGCCCGGTGCAGGAGCTGCGCGCCGCCTCCGGCGGCGGCAAGACGCTGGAGGAGATCTTCCTGGGACTGGTGGGCGCCGACGAGGGCGAGGCGCCGACGCTGTCCTGGCTGGCGCAGTGATCCGCTTCTTCCGCGCCTTCCTGTGGCTGCGCTGGCGCCTGTTCGTCAACACCCTGAAGGGCGGCAGCGACACCATGGCCAGGCTGGCGCGCTGGGGACAGGCCATCGTGGCTGTGGTGGTGCCCCTGCTGTTCATACCGGTGGCATTGGGGCTGGGCGTGGCGGCCCTGTTCGCCGGGAAATACCTCGGGACGCCGGGCACCGACTCGATTGTCGCGGTGATCCCGGTACGCGTGTCGCTCGCCATCATGACCGTCGCCGTGATCATCGCTCCCCTGGTCCGCTCCATCCACGGTTCCACCGCCGGGCGGTCTCGCTTCCTGCTCCTTCCCATCCCGCGCTCTGCGCTGCACCTGTGCGAGACCGCCTCCAGCCTGTCCGACCCATGGCTGTTCATGATGCTGCCGCCGCTGCTGCTGCTTCCCGTGGGCTGGTTCGTGTGGGGATCCGCAGCGACAAGCCTCCTTGTGCTGGCCGCCGGGCTGATCCTGCTGATGACGCTCACCACAGCCAGTGCTCTCGCGGCCTTCCTGGCCCACCTGCTGCTGCGCGACCGCCGACGGGCCGAAATGATTGCCATGGTGGCGATCCTGGTGATCATGGTGCTCAGCTTCATCCCTATCTTCCTCGAATCGAACTTGAACGAGCTGGAGGAGCCGGACGACCAGGCTCACAAGGAGATGCAACAGAGCGTCCGCGAAAAACGGCGCAGCATTCTGAGAGCAGTGGGCACGGTTACCTGGGTGATCCCCTCGGAGCTCTACGGCAAGACGCTGGAGCGCGCACATGACGGACGGGCCATGGCCAGCCTGCTGCCGCTGGGCGCCCTGACCCTCATCGGCACGGCGCTGTTCCTCACCTCATCGCGGGTCCATCGCCGCCTGCTGGACAGCCCGGAGATCAGTTCCCCGCGCCGGGGCCGCGGCGAGGCGCTGGAGTTCCGTGCGCGCCGTCTGCCCGGACTGGGCCACGCCGCATCCGCAGTGGCCTGGGTGACCGCCCGCATGGCCATGCGCACCGTGAAGGGCAAGACGGCTGTGATCAGCGCTCCCCTCGCGGTGGGCATGCTGTCCCTGGCGCTATCGCGCCAGTGGGAGGGCGTCGACGTCGCCGGCATGCACGTGGGCGCGTCCACCGCGGGGCTCCTCATCGCGCTGGTCCTGCCGCTGCTGTCATTCCAGCCCATCTTGCTGAACACGTACGCCGTGGATCGCGCCGGCCTGACGCTGCAGTTCCTCGTTCCGGCCTCCGACCAGGACCTGGTGCGCGGCAAGATCGCCGGCGGCGCGCTGCTCACCGCCACCGCCACCGTTCCCAGCCTGATTCTCGTGGCGCTGGTGACCCGTGAGGGCCCGCTGGGGCTGTGGCTCGCGGTGATCCTGGGCGGCATCGCCACCTACCTGGTGCTGGGCCCGGTGTTTGCCATGCTCTCGGCCGTTTTCCCCAAGGCCGCCGACCTCAGCTCCCTGGGCACCAAGGGCAACGCCAGCCAGCTCGCCGGCCTGGTGGCCACCCTCCTCATCCCGGCGATGCTGAGCCCGGTGGCCATCCTGGTGCTGGCCGGGCAGTTCCTGTGGGGTAACCTGTACGCCGGCGTCGGCCTGGTAGCAGGATGGGTGGTGGTGGCCGCCCTGCTGTCGTTCCCGCTCACCCACATGGCCGCCGCCCTGCTGGCCAGGCGGCGTGAGCACTTGGGCCTGGTGGCGCACGGTGGCTAGAGGCCCGCCGTCGCGCCCACTGCGCCCCTCTGGCCTGGAGACACTGGATCGGAGTAGGATTGCTCTGGAGGCCCGCCTCAGCCGGAGGCACCATGATCCAGGTACGCCCCTCGTCCGAACGTGGCCACTTCAACCACGGCTGGCTGGACACCTATCACACGTTCTCGTTCGCCGCGTATCGCGATCCGCAGCACGTAGGCTTCCGGCAACTACGTGTCATCAACGAGGATCGCGTGCAGCCGGGCTCCGGCTTCGATACCCACGAGCACTGGAACATGGAGATCCTGACCGTGGTTCTGGAAGGGGCCCTGGAGCATCGCGACAGCCTCGGCAACGGCTCGGTGATCCGCCCCGGAGAGGTGCAGCGCATGACCGCCGGCACCGGCATCGAGCACAGCGAGTTCAACCGTTCCGCCGAGGACCTGGTGCACTTCCTGCAGATCTGGGTGCTCCCGGAGCGCCAGAACCTGCAGCCCGGCTACGAGCAGCGCGCCTTCTCCGCGGAGGAGCGCCAGGGAACGTTGCGCCTGGTGGCCAGCCCGGACGGCAGCGCGGACTCGCTCACCATTCACCAGGACGTGAAGATCTTCACATCGCTGCTGGCGCCGGACCAGGAGGTGGTGCACTCCCTGCCGCCCGGCCGGCACGCATGGCTGCAGGTCACTCGCGGCCAGGTGACGCTCAACGACCACCTGTTGGGCTGCGGCGATGGTGCCTCCGCCGGCGACGAGTCCTCCCTGCGCGTGACGGCCACGGACGCGGCGGAGATCCTTCTGCTCGATCTGGGATGATCGTGTTGGGGGGTTAGAGGCCCGGCTCAGAGCAGCGGCAGGATGTCCTGCAGGTCCGAGGAGCGGATGACAGCGTCGGCGACCTCCTCCAACTCCGGGCTCTTGGGGTCGAAGGCGATGGCCAGCCCGGCCACCTGCGCCGCTGCGAGATCGTTGCGGTGGTCACCCACGAAGGCGCAGCGCTCCAGCGCAATGCCCTCGCGCTGTGCGATCATCTTCAGCGCCTCCGCCTTGCCCTCCATGTCGTAGGACGTGGCGCTCCAGCCGGAGATCAGGCCGTCCTCGCCGAAGTGAATGCGGTTGCAGAAGACGTCGGCGAAGGGGTGGTCCGGGAACAGCGTGTCCAGACTGATGTCCAGCGTCCCCGAGATCACCGCCAGCTTGTAGCCACGCTCCTGAAGGATGCTCAGCGTCTCCTGCGCGCCGGTCACCAGGCGAAGCTCACCGATGGCGTCCACCACCTGGTCCCGGGTAACGCCCAGCCGCTGCCACTCCCCGACATCCAGGGCCACCCACTCCGCGTAGGTGATCTCGCCGGAGCGGTAGCGCGCGAACCGCTCCGCGTTCACCGAGTCATCTCCCAGGAAACGCCGGTTCAGCACCTGCCAGATGACCTTATTCTCGGGATGCTTGACCAACGTGCCATCCACGTCGAAACAGACCAGATCCACGCGGCGCTGACGCTTGCCCGGGCTCATCAACCGCGAGCCTGCCAGGCCAGCATCAGGGCACAGATCGTCTTGGCGTCGGTGATCTCGCCGATGCGCACCCTCTCCAGAGCATCCTCGAACGGCAGGCGCACCACGGTCAGGACCTCGTCGGCATCGAGCTCCTGCCGGGCCGGTGTCAGATCATGGGCCGTCCACAGATGGATCCGCTCGTCGGTAAAGCCGGGGGTGGTATAGATGCATCCCAGCCGCTCCAGGCTCCCCACGCGATGCCCCACCTCGTCCTCCACCTCGCGCCGGGCGCAGGCCTCCGGCTCCTCTCCCGGGTCCAGCGTGCCCGCAGGGGCCTCCAGGATGTAGCCCTCCGTGGCATAGCGGAACTGCCGCACCAGCAAGATCTCGTCGCCGGTGACGAACGGCACCACCGCCGAGGCCCCGGGATGCCGCACCATCTCCAGGACGGTCTCGCGCCCATTGGGCAGCAGCACCTGGTCCCGGTCGATGCGCAGCAGCTTGCCATCGTACACCCGCTCCGTGCCCAGCCTGCGATGCTCCACGGTTTCTCTCCCGGTCGTCGGCAACGAATCATGCGCAGAGGGATGATAACATGGGGCGCACAAGAGGATTTGACCACGAGGAGGAGAAAGATGAAGAAATGGACAATCATCGGCATTGGAATCGTCGGTTTCTGGATCCTGGCAGCGGTCGCTTCGACGAACCGTGAAGAACCGTCCTGGGCCATCAAGGCCCAACTCGTCGAGAGTTGTAGCTGCGACCCGGCTTGTCCATGCATGTTCGGTTCGTCCATGACAAACGAGACGTGTGAGGGCAGCAGGCTGTACGAGATCCAAGAGGGGCATCTTGGTGGGGTCGATGTCGCGGGAGTGAAGATCGTTGTCACCTTCAGCGTGGGCAAGTGGGTGAAGTACTATGTTGGTGCCGAGGCCACCGACGAGCAGGTGAAGGTGGTGGAGCCGCTCATCTCACGCGTCTCTCCGGTGTTCAACGTGGAAGTGCTCAGCATCGAGAGAGCTCTTGTCTCAGTGGAGCGAAGCGCGAAGAAGATCCGGTTCTCCGTTCCAGCCTCCACGGTGGAGATCGAACTGATGGAGGGCCTGGCCGGAAAACCCATCAAGATGCAGGACCTCCCGTACCATGACCTGGCGAACTACGTACAGTACAAGTCGGTGAAGAATAGCCACCATAGCGCGGATATCCAGTTCAACTACTCGGGCACGAACGGCTTCACATCGACCGTGGACGCGACAGACTGAAGCGGGAGGCCGTCGTCGGGCTCATCCCTTCATCGCGATGTAGTAGTTGTTGAAGATGTCGTTCTCGATCTTCTGGACGCTGACCTTCTCGAACCCCGCCTCGGCCAGCATGCGTTTGGCCATCTCTTCACCCCACACGGCTCCGAGCCCGTCTCCGCCCAGTGCCAGCGAGACGGTCATGCAGTGGGCGGTGGAGATGGAGTAGAGGAAGGTGCCCAGCGGATGCTCGAGGTTGTTGCCCAGCTCGCTGGATGCTGCCACGTCGATCATGAAAAAGGTTCCGTCCACCCGTAGAGCGCGAGAGATGTTCTGCAGCACCACCCCCGGCTTTGCCTGATCATGGATGGCATCGAATACCGTGATCAGATCGTACGCGTCGGTCTCACGTAGCGTGGCCACGTCGAGCTGCTCGAAATGCGCGTTGGGCAGGTTCATCCGCGTCGCCTCTTCCCGGGCGCGGCCGATCCCCTCCTCGGAGAAGTCATAGCCCGTGAACCTGCTGTTCGGGTAGGTCCTCGCCATCAGATTGATGGCGTGTCCGCTGCCGCAACCGATATCGGCAACGTCAATGCCCGACTGCAGACGGTCGGTGAGGCCGGGGACCAGCGGCAGGATGGTGTCGATGAGCTTGTGATCGTGCACGGCAGCGCTGGTCTCCGCCATCATCCGGTGGAAGTCCCCGTACTCCGAGTACGGAACCCCGCCGCCGTTGCGGAAGGACTCGATGAGTGGGCTCTCGACCAACCCCATCAGCGGGACGAACTGCGAGAGAATCGCCATGTTGTCCGGACCGGCGGCACGGGTCAGGTAGGCGGCGTGCTCCGGCGGCAGCCGGTAGGTCTTCTTTTCCGGGTCGTACTCGACCATGGCGCCGGTTACCATGGACCCGAGCCACTCACGCACATAGCGCTCGTTCAGCCCCGCAGACTCGGCGATCTGGTGGCTGGTGGAGGCCGGCAGATCGGCCATGGCGTCGAACAGACCGGTCTGATGGCCCACGCTGGTCATCAGAGTCAGCATGCCGTTGTTCAGGACATCCAGCATCTTCCCCGCGAAGGCCTCCGCCTTCGCCTTATCGACATCGGTAGCCATCAGTGCAACCTCCTCATGGGCCGGAAAGGCCTAGTGCCGTCATCCGAGTGGAACGCCTGCGCTGACGATAACCGAGATGACCCCTGACGGCAACCTTGATAGGGAACGGGGTCGGGGCAAGTCGTTATAAAGCGCAGAACGGGAAAGAAAATGACACGCCCCACCCCCGTGGTATGGTATAAACAAACAAACACC
>CBDVAL010000181.1:0-7198 GCA_965371955.1 uncultured bacterium
TGATGTCCACCGGCGAGTTCCGCGAGGACCTGTATTACCGGCTCAACGTCATCCAGATCGAGCTGCCCTCCCTGCGCCAGCGCCCCGACGACATCATCCCGTTGGTGCAACACTTCCTGGCCCAGGCCGCCGACATCCAGGTCAAGGACTCCAGGCCCGCGGACGTGGTGCTGGGGCGCCATCTCATCGCCCGCGGCCTGAAACCGGGGTCGTTCTTCAGCCCCATCCTGGAGCAGTGCCGCAAGGTGCAGGACGACACCGGCTGGGACGATCCGCAGCGCATCCTGGACCGCGCCCTGGCCGATCTCGCCGACCCCGGCTCGTGTTGACAGCCGTTTCTCCACTCTGTTATATTTCGCTCTCTTTAAAAGGCTTGTGGGCTGTTCACGCCATCGTCGAGAGCGGATCCGACGGCCGCTGAGCGTCGGTGCCCGGGCCCTCTTGTTTGATCCACCGGGAGGCGCGTAGCTCAGGGGGAGAGCGCTACATTGACACTGTAGAAGTCGGCGGTTCAAATCCGCCCGCGCCTACCAACTTCCCCGTCTTTCGTGCAGGAGACGCACGCGGCATGAACGAGGACAGCATCAAGATCACGCTGCCGGACGGATCCGTGCGGCAGGTCGCCCGAGGCTCCACCGTGGGGGACGTGGCCGGTTCCATCGGGCCCCGGCTCGCCAAGGCCGCCCTGGCCGGCAAGGTGGACGGTGAGCTGGTGGACGTCTACTACCCGCTGCAGCAGGACTGCACGCTGGAGATCGTGACGCCACCGTCCGCGGACGCGCTGGAGGTCTACCGCCACACCACGGCGCACATCCTGGCCAACGCGGTGAAGGAGCTATGGCCGGAGGTCAAGATCGGCGTGGGCCCGGTGATCGAAGGCGGCTTCTACTACGATTTCCAGCGCGACAAGCCGTTCTCGGAGGACGAGCTGCAGGCCATCGAGGCCAAGATGCAGGAGATCATCGACCGCAACAATCCGGTGCGGCGATTCATGCAGCCGAAGAAGGATGCCATGGACTTCTTCGACGGCTGGGGCGATGACCTCAAGGTCGAGCTCATCGACGAGAAGGGCGGCGACGAGGTCTCCTGCTATAGCCAGGGGGACTTCGTGGACTTCTGCCTGGGACCGCACTTGCCTTCCACGGGGCGGGTGAAGGCGTTCAAGCTCACCAGCGTCTCCGGCGCCTACTGGAAGGGCGACCAGGCGAATCAGCAGTTGCAGCGCATCTACGGCACATCGTTCTTCTCCAAGAAGGAGATGAAGGAGCACCTGGAGCTGCTGGAGGAGGCGAAGAAGCGCGATCATCGCAAGCTGGGGGTGGAACTCGACCTGTTCTCGTTCCATCCCCAGGCGCCGGCCAGCCCGTTCTTCCATCCCAAGGGGGCCACGGTCTACAACCTGCTGATCAGCTACGTGCGCGAGCGCTACCACCAGTACGGCTATCAGGAGGTGATCACGCCGGAGATCTTCGACTCCTCCCTGTGGCACGAGTCCGGGCACTACGAGAACTACAAGGACAGCATGTTCTTCACCCAGGTGGACGGGCGCGAGTTCGCCGTCAAGCCCATGAACTGCCCCGGCCACGTGCTGCTCTACCAGGCCGGGCTGCACTCCTACCGCGACCTGCCGTTGCGGCTGGCCGACTTCGGCCGGTTGCACCGCTACGAGCTGTCGGGCGTCACCGCCGGCCTGACCCGGGTGCGCTCGTTTTCCCAGGACGACGCGCATATCTTCTGCACGCCCGATCAGATCGAGTCGGAGGTGAAGAACGTCACGAAGATGTTCCTGGAGACCTACGATCTGATGGGCTTTGAACAGGTGAACATCTACCTCTCCACCCGCCCGGAGAAATCCATGGGTGAGCCCGAGGCCTGGAAGCGCGCCGAGGCGGCGCTGGCGGCTTCCCTGGACTCGCAGGGGGCCAGCTACCAGGTGGACGAAGGCGGCGGGGCGTTCTACGGCCCGAAGATCGATTTCATGGTGCACGACGCCCTCAAGCGCGAGCACCAGCTCGGGACCATCCAGCTGGACCACCAGCTCCCGCAGCGCTTTGACCTGCATTTCGTGGCGGCCTCGGGCGGGCAGGAGCGCCCGGTGATGATCCACCGGGCCATGCTGGGGTCCCTGGAACGCTTCCTGGGCATCCTCATCGAGCATCTTGCCGGGGCGTTCCCGGTATGGCTGGCGCCGGTGCAGGTGGTGGTATTGCCCATTACCGACCGCGCACTGGCATACTGTGACGGCGTGGCCGGGCAGTTGCAGGAGCAGGGCTTCCGCGCGCAGGTGGACCGCCGTCAGGAGAAGATCGGCTTCAAGATCCGTGCGGCCCAGTTGCAGAAGGTCCCGGTGATGCTGGTGGTGGGCGATCGGGAGGCAGAGGGCGGAACGGTGGCATTGCGCACCCGGACCGGCGGCGACCAGGGTCCCTTGACCCTGGACGAGCTGATGCCCAGGATGCACGAGGCAGTCAAGCAGTGCCGGCAGGAGCTGTTGCCGGCGGAGGAAGGAAAGTCACGTGAAAAAGCCGCGAGCTAAGCTGAAGACACACAGGGGGGCTGCCAAACGGTTCAAGGTGACCGCCACCGGCAAGGTGCGCCGCTCCAAGGCGTACCATAGCCACATCCTGACCAAGAAATCGACCAAGCGGAAGCGCCGCCTGCGCAAGGGCGACCTGATCCACAAGGCCGACCAGAAGAACGTCCGGGCTCTGCTTCCCTACGCCTAGGGGCAACCCGCGGGGCGGACGCCGGGGCCTCGAGCCCCCCGGCTCCCCTCGTTACGCGCCTACCAGGGCGCACGGAGGTATCAAGTGCCGAGAGTCACGCGTGGACCCAAGAGAAAGAACCGCCGCCAGAAGATCCTCAGCCTGGCCAAGGGCTACTACGGCGCCAAGAGTCGCCTGCACCGCGTCGCCAAGGAGGCGGTAGATCGTTCCCTCCAGTTTGCATACCGCGACCGCAAGGCGCGCAAGCGCAGCTTCCGTCGCCTCTGGATCGCCCGCATCAACGCCGGGGCGCGCCTCAACGGCATGTCCTATAGTCGCTTGATCGCCGGCCTCAAGGCGGCCGGTGTGGATCTGGACCGCAAGGTGCTGGCGGACATCGCGTACGTCGACCCGCAGGGCTTCACCCGGCTCGCCGAGATGGCATCGGCTTCCCTGAAGGACTAATCACTTTACCGGCGCCCGGCGCAGGGACGGGAACATGCCGCGCTCGCCCCAGGAAGTTCGCAACGAGTTCGACCAGGAGATCGCTCAGGCGTCCACACCTGAAGATCTCGAGCGTATTCGTGTGCGTTACATCGGCCGCAAGGCCGGCCTGGTGCGCGAGCTCCTCCGGAGCCTGGGCAGCCTGCCGCCCGGTGAGCGCGCCGGCGTGGGCAAGGAGACCAATCTCCTGCAGACCCACGTGACGCAGCGCCTGTCCGAGGCGGCACAGACCCTGGCCCGGCAGACGCCCGTCACCGGCAAGCCCGGGTTGGACCCCACGTTGCCGGGGCGACCTCCCGGCGTGGGCCTTCGCCATCCCATCGCCACGGTCGAGGCCTGGATCCAGGAGCTGTTCCTGGAGATGGGCTACTCCGTGGAGGACGGCCCGGAGGTGGAGACCGACTTCCACAACTTCGAGGCCTTGAACATCCCCCCCCACCACCCGGCCCGGGACATGCAGGACACGTTCTACCTGTCGGACAAGACCCTGCTGCGCACCCACACGTCCCCGGTGCAGATCCGGACCATGCAGTCGCGCCAGCCCCCGCTCAAGGTCATTGCTCCAGGCAAGGTGTTCCGGCGGGACTCGGATATCACGCACTCGCCCATGTTCCACCAGGTGGAGGGCCTGGTGGTGGCCGAGGGGATTTCCCTGGCCGACCTCAAGGGCACCCTGGGATACTTCTGTCGCCGCATCTTCGGGGAATCCGTCCGTTTGCGGGTGCGCCCATCGTATTTTCCGTTCGTGGAGCCCGGCGCCGAGTACGATGTCTCCTGCATTCTTTGCGACGGTGAGGGTTGCCGCTCGTGCGGCCGCACCGGCTGGCTGGAGATGGGCGGATGCGGCATGGTGCATCCGGCGGTGTTCGAGGCGGTGGGCTACGACCCTGAGCGCTGGACCGGGTTCGCGTTCGGTCTCGGGATCGATCGCATCGTGATGCTGAAGTACGGGGTGCACGACATCCGGTTGTTCTTCGAGAACGACCTCAGGTTCCTGTCCCAGTTCCGGGACGGTTGACGAAATGAAGCTCAGTCTCGAATGGCTCAAGGACCACATACGGACTGAACTGTCCGCCCGGGAGATCTCCGAGCGCTTCACCGCCGCAGGCCACGCGGTGGACGGCATCGAGGAGATCGAGGGCGACACGGTCTTTGACCTCGATATCTGCACCAACCGCCCGGACTGCATGAATGCCCGCGGCCTGGCGCGGGAGCTGGCGGCGATCACGGGCGAGCCGCTCACCGAGCTGGCTCCCCTGCTCGAGCTGAAGGAAACCGGCGCGCCGGCTGCGGAGCAGATCGAGATCCAGGTCCACGAGCCCGACCTGTGCCACCGCTTCATGGCGCGGGTGGTCACCGGCGTCGAGATCGGCCCGTCGCCGGAATGGCTGGCCTCCCGGCTGCGCCGGGTGGGTTTGCGTCCACTCAACAACCTGGTGGACATCACCAACTACGTCATGCTGGAGCTCGGGCATCCCATGCACGCCTTCGACCTGTCCCGGCTGCGCGGCCGCCGGTTGCACATCCGGTGCGCCCGGGCAGGGGAACGACTGAAGACCCTGGACGGGACCGAGAGGACCCTGCAGGACTGGATGATCCTCATCGCCGACGGCGAGGGGCCCGCCTCGCTGGCCGGGATCATGGGCGGCGGTGACACCGAGATCTCCGACTCCACCACGGACGTCCTGCTGGAGGCCGCCTGGTGGGATCCGGTGACCATCTACCGCACCGCCAGAGCCCTTGGGATCTCCAGCGACGCCTCGTATCGCTTCGAACGCGGCACCGACATCCGCGGCTGCGGTGCAGCGCTGGATCGCGCGGCCCGGCTGGTGGTCGAGCTGGCAGGCGGGAAGCTGGCCCGCGGCATCGTGGATGTCTACCCGACGAAGCATCGTCCCCGGCAGGTGAAGCTCCGCCTGGAGCGGCTGTGCATGCTGCTGGGGATGAGCGTGCAACCGCAGGAAGTGACCACCACGCTGCAGAACCTGGGTTTCCGCATGCAGCCACAGGGCCAGGAGGGCAGCTGGGACGTGGAAGTGCCATCGCACCGCGGCGACGTCTGCCGTGAGGAGGATCTCATCGAGGAGGTCGGCCGCATCCTGGGATACGAGCGCGTGCCGGAGAGGCTGCCGCGCTTCGAAAGCCACGAGCACGGCAGGCTGGCGGGCTTCGCCACGCGCCAGGGCGTGCAGCGCCTGCTGGAGGCCGCAGGCTTCTCCCAGGCCATCAACTTCAGCTTCGTATCCCGCGCCGCGGACGCGCCCTTCTCCCCCTGCCCGGACGACGTGGTGCCCCTCGCGAACCCCATGTCGGTCTCCGGCGAGGTGATGCGTTCGTCCCTGCTGCCGCACCTCGTGGCCAACGTGAAGCACAATATCCATTTCGGCACCCAGCGGGTGCGACTCTACGAGATCGGGCGGGTGTTCCACTCGGTCCAGGATGCTGAGCTGCCCCGGGAGCCGCTCCATCTCGGCCTGGTGGCAGCGGGCCCGACCCGCCTGCCCCACTGGAGCGACGGGACGCCGCACCACACCGACGTGTTCGATCTCACCGGCGCGGTGGAGCAGGTGCTCGCCCAGTTGCGGCTCCCCACGCCGGAGGCGCGTGCCTGCGACGCCTCGTTCCTGGAGAATGGAAGCGGTGTGGCATGGCTGCTGGAGGGCAAGGAGATCGCCCGCTTCGGCCTGCTGGCCGGTCCGGCGGCCCAAGCGCTGGATGTCGATTGCCCCATCCATGTGGCCGAGGTGGTGCTGGAGGAGTTGCTGGATATCTCGGTGCAGCCGCTGCGCATCAAGCCGCTGCCGCGCTTCCCGTCCATGGTCCGCGATCTCAGCCTGGTACTGCCGCAGGGGCGCAGCTATGCCGAGGTGGCGGCGGCCATCCGATCCGTGGACCAGGAGATGGTGGTGGGCGTGACGCCCTTCGACCGCTACACGGGCAAGGGATTGCCCGGCGGGACGGTGGGCCTGAGCGTCAGCATCTGCTTCCAGCACCCGGAACGCACCCTGGTATCTGACGAGGTAGACGCCCTTCAGTGTAGAATCGTGGCCGCCCTGGAGAGCCAGCTGGGGGCCCGCCTGCGCAGCGGCGACAACAACGAAAGAGGTGACGATGATGGACAGTGAACTTCTGAACCGGCTGGAAGAAAAAGTAAGGACAGCCGTGGAGAGGATGGAAGAGCTTCGCCAGGAGAACCGGCACCTGACCCGGAAACTCAAGGGCTCAGCCGGCAAAGCCCCTGCGGCTCAGGACAACGGATTCGAGGAGGAGCTACGCTTGCTGCAGGAAGAGCGTGCCACCGTGCGCTCGCGCATCGAAAATCTCATCGACTGGATGGAGGCAGCCTCATGAGCTCGGACGACAAGAATACGGGTGGGCACCTGGTTCCGGTGACGATCTACGGCCAGACCTACTCGCTGCGGGCCGACGACGATCCCGGTTACGTGGAGCGGCTTGCCGACTACGTGGACAGGCGTGTGCGCGAGGTGGCCAAGCGGACCCGCACCGCCGACACAACGAAGCTGTTCGTCCTGGCCGCGCTCAACATTGCCGACGACTTGCACCAACTCAAGCTCGAAGCCAAGCAGGATTCGCGCGGTGTGGATTCCAGGGCGCAGCGCATCGAATCCCTGCTCGATCAGGCATTGGCTGCCGCGT
Source organism: uncultured bacterium (assembly GCA_965371955.1). Taxonomy (GTDB): domain Bacteria; phylum Acidobacteriota; class Polarisedimenticolia; order CBDVAL01; family CBDVAL01; genus CBDVAL01. The sequence continues at coordinate 6,867 of CBDVAL010000181.1, forward strand.
CTTGACGCTCCCGCGACGGCTGAAGTACTATCTCCACTGGACACTCCCTGCTGGGTTCGTGTTTGGTCATGGTTTGCTTGAGCCAACACAGTCACTACGGGAGCCCTTGTAGGACCGTGGTGAGCCACTCCCTCGAGGAGGCGGCCTGAAGCGGTCCCCGGGGCACCCACCTGGGAAACCAGGTTCGAGAAACCCGGCCACACGGCCCGGCGGGGCATTCGAGCACAGAACCCGTTGGACACCTCCCTCCCTAGAGGCCCGGCCGGAAAGTCTGGTTTCGTCCGCCGATGGGTCTTGCGAGGCGAGTTCAAGGCGCGCCGAGGAGTCGATGC
>CBDVAL010000182.1:0-7183 GCA_965371955.1 uncultured bacterium
GCTGGTGGGCCCTGGCCAAGAGGCTGGAGAAGATGTCCCGGCCCGAGTTCCTGGGGGCCGTGCAGGACTTTCTGCAGGAGAGCGGCGAGTTGCACCGCCATACCGATGAGAGGACCGGGGCGCATTCGCCACTGCACCGGGGCAAGGAGGACACCGGCGCCATGTGCTATCACGGCATCCGGATCATCGCCGAGGAGCGCTCGCGCTACGCGGTGCGGCCCTTCGAGACCGCCAAGGGCCGTCTGCTGCTGGAGGTCTATCCCGCAGGCCTGGCACGGGCGCTGGGGGGTTCCGGACAGCCCAGCTCGAACCGGTTGCTCGACGCGCTCTCCGGCCTGGATCATCTGCCGGTGCAGATGGACGACGCCTATCGCTCGCGCTGTCTCTCCAGCCGGGATGCGCTGGATGCCGTACTGGCCGCCCGCTGCACCGCCGAGGCGGTGATCTCCGGCGAGGCCGATCGGGATCCGGAGGAACTGGCGCCCGGCAACGGTGCGCTGCTGCGCTGCGAGGGTTGGATCTACGGAACCGGAGGCGGTTCCCCTCCATCGGACGCTCGGACCAACGGCGGCTAGTCCGCGCGGATCACCCATGCCCATCCCGTCTCCATTCTTCCCCCGTACCTCGAAGCTGTGCGAGAGCATGCTATGGAAGGACTGGTCCGGCTACTACGCGGCGCGCTGCTACGCGAGCTGTCACGAGCGAGAGTACTTTGCCCTCCGGCATGCGGCCGGCGTCATCGATGTCAGTCCGCTGCTCAAGTACGAGATTCGCGGCCGTGATGCTGGGGCGTTTCTGGCCTACCTGACCGTGCGCGATCTGCGCAAGCTGAAGATCGGGCGAGTGACCTACCTGTGCTGGTGCGACGAGGACGGCAAGGTGGTGGACGAGGGAACCGTATCGCGGCTGGACGAGGACGCCTACCGGCTCACCGCCAACGGCCCCCTGCTCGGATGGTTGCAGCAGCATGCTGTGGGCTTCGAGGTGACCATCGAGGACAGCAGCGACCGGATCGGCGTCCTGGCGCTGCAGGGGCCGTCCTCCCGGGACATCCTGGCGCGAGCGGTGGAGAAGGACATGTCGGGGTTGAAATACTTCGCCTGGGAGAATGCGCGCATTGCGGACGTCGAGGTCATGGTTTCACGCACAGGTTACACCGGCGATCTGGGCTACGAGATCTGGGTGCAACGTGGCCAGGCGTTGGCGGTGTGGGATGCCCTCATGGCGGTGGGCAAGCCGCAGCGACTGCTGCCTGCCGGGCTGGACGCCATGGACGTCACACGCGTGGAGGCCGGCTTCATCCTCAACGGCGTGGACTACTTCGGCTCGCTCCACTGCCTCATCGAGTCGCGCAAGTCCACGCCGAACGAGATCGGCCTGGGCTGGGCTGTGAAGCTGCAGCGCGAGCGCTTCCTCGGCAAGACGGCCCTGGTAAAGGAGAAGGAAGACGGCTCCACATGGGCCCTGGTGGGGCTGGAGTACGACTGGGACGAGTTCGAGAAGCTGTTCGACAAGGTAGGCCTGCCACCGCAGCTTCCCTCCGGCGCATGGAGGGATCCGGTGCCGGTGTTCGGCGATGGCGGCCGCCAGGTGGGGCAGGCGACCAGCGGGGCCTGGTCGCCGTTGCTGAAGAAGAACCTCGCCCTGGCTACGGTTCCCGCCGCCATGGCGGCGGTGGGGACGGCGCTGCAGATAGAGGTGAGCGTGGAGTATGAACGCAAGAAGGTCACCGCGAGGGTGGTGAACAAGCCGTTCTTCGACCCGGAACGCAAGAGGGCATGAGCGTGGCATCGAGAACAACCCCTTCGCGATCCTCCTACGACGCCATCGTCGTCGGCGGCGGCCACAACGGCCTGGTGGCGGCCGCGTATCTGGCCAGGGCCGGGCGCAAGGTCCTGGTCCTGGAGCGTCGTCATGTGCTGGGTGGGGCCGCCGTCAGCGAGGAGATCCATCCGGGATTCACCTACTCGGTCTGCTCCTACGTGGTGAGCCTGTTCCGGCCGCACATCATCCGCGAGCTGGATCTGCCGCGGCATGGGCTGGACCTGATCCCTCTGGAGTACTCGTTTCTCCCGCTGCCTGACGGACGCTCGCTATCACGGGGCAGCGATGCCGGGGAGGCCCGCCGGGAGATTGCCAAGTTCAGCGCGCATGACGCCGACGTCTATCCCGAGTTCGGCCTGGCAATGACCAAGCTGGCCCGCTACGTCAAGCAGGTCATCGACAACCCGGCGCCGGATCCGGCCTCCATGAACCCGCGCGACCTCATGCAGCTCCTGAGGATGGGCAAGGGCCTGCAGGACCTCGAGCCCGACCTGCGTTACATGAACCTCAAGCTGATGACCATGAGCGCCGTGGACTTCCTCGATCAGTGGTTCGAGAGCGATGTGCTCAAGGCGCCCATGTCGGTGAGCGGGATCATCGGTACGTTCCTGGGCGTGCGCTCGCCGGGCACCGCGTACGTCCTGCTGCATCATTACATGGGCGAGATCGACGGGGCGTTCCGGTCCTGGGGATTCAGCCGCGGCGGGACGGGAGCGGTGAGCATGGCGTGCGCCTCCGCAGCGGAATCGTTCGGCGCCGAGATCCTCACATCGGCGCCGGTGCAGCAGGTGCGGATCAAGGGCGGCCAGGCCCATGGTGTGGTGCTGGAGAACGGTGATGAGATCCAGGCCCGCGCGGTGCTGTCGGGGGTGGACCCGAACCGCACGTTCCTGCGCCTGGTGGGGGAGGAGCACCTGCCGCAGGAGTTCGCCACCCAGATCAAGCGCTACAAATTGCGCGGCAGCTCCGGCAAGGTGAACCTGGCGGTGGACCGACTGCCGGAGTTCCGCTGTCGTCCCGGTGATGGGCCCTGGCTGCGCGGCGACATCGCCATCGCCCCCAGCGTGGACTACCTGGAGCGGGCATATGATCAGGCCAAGTACGGCGACTTCTCGGAACGGCCGTACATGAATATCGTGATCCCGTCGCTCACCGATCCCACGGTGGCGCCACCCGGCCAGCACGTCATCTCCATCTTCGTCCAGTACGCGCCCTACGAGATCAAGGAGGGCCCGTCATTCTGGCCGCAGCGCCGGGACGCGTTCGGCGACGCGGTGGTGGATACCCTGGCCGAGTACTGCCCCACCCTCAAGGATTCGATCCTGCATCGCCAGGTCCTGACACCCTGGGATCTCGAGCAGGAGTTCGGGCTCACGGAGGGCAACATCTTCCACGGCGAGCTGAGCCTGGAGCAGCTGCTGTTCCTGCGGCCGGCGGCCGGATGGGCACGCTATCGCACGCCGGTGCGCGGGTTGTGGCTGGCCGCCTCGGGCGCTCATCCCGGTGGCGGCATCATGGGCGCTCCCGGCGAACTGGCGGCGAAGACGCTGCTGGACTCAGGTGAGGTATGAGCTCGACCTACGACATCATCGTGGTGGGCGGCGGTCACAACGGCCTCACCGCAGCGGCTCTGCTGGCCCGGGCGGGGCGCAAGGTCCTGGTGCTGGAGCGCCGGCCGTTCGTGGGAGGGCTGGCCGCCGAGGAGGAGTTTCATCCGGGCTATCGCAGCGCGGGACTGCTGCACGACACGTCCGCGGTGCGGCGCAAGGTGGTCGAGTCCCTGGGCCTGAAGCGTCACGGCCTGCGCGTGCGGACCAGCCCGCCCCCCGTGGTGGCGCTGGGAGAGGGGTCGAGCCTGGTGCTGAACGGTGATGCCGCCGAGAGCGCGGTCTCCATCGGCAAGCTCTCGCAGGCCGATGCCGAAGCTTATGGTCGCTACCGGGGCTTCCTGGATCGTATCCGCCCCGCCGTGCAGCCGGTCATGGATGACCATCCGCTGGATCTCATCGGCGACCCCATGGCGGAGCCCTGGTCGCTGCTCAAACGGGCCCTGCGGGTGCGGCGTCTGGGACGTGCGGACATGATGGAGCTGTTGCGCTTGCCGCCCATGTGCCTGGGCGACTGGTTGAACGAGTGGTTCGAGTCCGACCTGCTCAAGGCGGCGCTGGCGCTGCCGGCGCTGGCGGGAACGTTCCTCGGGCCGCGCTCGCCGGGCAGCAACGCCAACCTGCTGCTGCGCGAGTGCGCCGCAGGGGCCGGTGTGGAAGGTGACGGTCCGGCGCTGGTGGACGCTCTGGCCGCCGCCGCCGCCGCGAACGGTGCCGAGATCCGCACGCGTGCGGCAGTGAAGAGCATCGACGTGAAAGGCGGCGCGGTGCAGGGAGTGACGCTGGAGGACGGCGAGGAGCTGCGCGCGAAGACGGTGGCGTCTTCCTGCGATCCCCGGGCAACGTTCCTGCGCCTGCTCTCCCGGGGCAGCGCTTCACCGCGGCTGGCACGGCACATCCGGGGCTTCCGGGCGCGGGGCACCACCGCCCAGGTACTATGGGCCCTCAATGCGCCGCCACGGTTCGCGGCCGCAGGTGACCGCGCGGTGGAGTTCGCCCGCATCGCGCCCGGGCTCATGGCCATCGAGCGCGCCTTCGACGCGGTGAAGTACCGCCGGTTCTCCGAGGAGCCCGCCCTGGAGGTGCACGTTCCCACGGTGGCCCGCCCGGAGCGCGCCCCGCAGGGCCACGCGGTGCTGTCCACGCTGGTGCACTTCGCCCCGTACGAGCTCGAGCCGGCCTGGGACGACGAGCAGCGCGGCCGGCTGGGAGATCGCGTCCTGGCCGTCCTGGATCGCCACGCCCCCGGCTTCTCCTCCACGGTGGTGGCGCGCAAGGTGCTCTCTCCCGTGGACCTGGAGCAGAGCTACGGCCTCAGCGGCGGCCAGATCCATCACGGCGAGCAGTTCCTGGACCAGATCCTGGTGCGCCCCGTGCCGGACTGCGTGGGCTACAGCACGCCCATCGCCGGTCTGTTCCTGTGCGGCAGCGGCAGCCATCCGGGTGGGGGACTCACCTGCGCGCCGGGCTCCCTCGGTGCCGAGACCATCCTCGAACGATCCTGAGCCATCACCTGGGGACGAGATGGGTCCCCGCGATGACGTCCTGGAGTCCACGCTCCGGCTTCCAGATCGTGTAGAGCAGGCCGATCAGCCATAGGGCAGGGAGACCGATGCGCGTGAATGTGTGCTGTAGGGCGGGCCAGGCACTGAGGGCGAACGGCAACAAGAGGAAGGGCAGCCAGACCAGTACCGCCCTGCTCGTGCAGCGAAGGCGACCGGCCTCGCTCCCGTCCTTGCGTTGCACCGCGATTCCGAACAGGGAGAACAGGACACCTCCACGGAGCAGGAACACGAGTAGGAGCACCGGCAAGCTGGCCCAGGTGAGTTCGGTGATGAGGAACCGGGGGAGATTTCTGGTTAGTCCCCTCTTGATGTCCTTGCCAACGATGGCCCGGGCATCTTGGATCTCATCTTTCTCGAGGGGGACCGGATACTCCCTCGCAGCAGACTCCAAGGGCTCTCGATGCTCTGCCGGGAGCCGCTCCAGGCTCTCCCTGCCCTTGGGGTAGGCAACCAGCGTGTGGTAGGTGGTTGCCTGGAGCCTGCGGATCTTTTCCCAGCCATCGTAGTCCTTGTTTTTCTGTAAGCGCTCCAGCGTCCCGCCATAAAGGCCGAGGAGAACGGCGTCAGCAGCTCCTGGTGGGGCCAGCAGCAGCACCAGCAACACGATAGGTATGATCGAGGGAAGAGCCAGGACTGCGATGGCGCCCGGGCTCATTGCGAGGATGCGAGTCGCTCTCGTCAAGCTTGCCGGCTTCCGGGCCATGCCATCAAGCTCCTCTCCCAGTTGTTCAGGGCTCTCGAGTCCTTCGCCTAGACCGCAGAGGCGGTCGACCAGCGAGCGGGTATACTCCGGAAGGGCCACAGCAGGCCGCTGTCCGTCCAGGGCATCGAAGCCGTCCCTGCGTCCCTCGAGGCAGAACAGCAGCAACTGATGGAGGAAGGCACGCCATCCGGCCGGTGCCCCCGTCCCGCCCGTGGGCTCCTTCTGCTCTCTGCCGCCCCATGGAAACTCCAGTAGCAGTGCGCGGCCGGTCATGTCCACCCAGACGTGGCGCAGGGAGAGACCGGCCGGAAGATCTCCCTTCTCCAGCCCGGCCTGCAACTCCGCCGCCAGACACCGCAGAACACCACGCGTCTCCACCCAGCCCAACCCTCCCCTGTCGCTGACCCAGGCCTCCAGGCTGTTCCCCGAGGGAGCCTCGAACGCGTCCCAGCTCTTCTCGGATCTCCGTGAGCCCTGCAGCCAGCGCAGCCGGCCCAGCCGCAGGTCGGCCAGGGCCGCGATGGGACGAACCAGGTCGTTCGCCGCGGGACGGTGCAGCCAGACCTCCCGCTCCAGAACGTCATCCACAGCCGTCTGGAGTGCTTCCGCGTCTGTCTTCCACAGGATGCCGGTGGGACGGTAGGGACCAAGCGTGTCCACCTCACCAACGGGCAGCGGCGAGGTTGACGGAGTCTCCGAAGCGACGGTGACCCTGGATTCCTCTTCCCAGGACTCCCGGACACGAGTCCGGCTTGCCAGCTCATGCAGCCCGGCGAAGCCATTGCTCCGGCGCGCCGTGGAGAAGAGAGCGACTAACAACAACAAGGACAAGAGGCTTGTCCAGATTCCCGGGGAGATCCCGGGGAACAGCAGTAAGAAGATATTGTCCAGGTTCATCACACCCACGACGATGGCCGTCCGCAGCGCAATACGCGCCCCGCTTGTGGTGAGCCCCGCAGTGCCGGTAACGCGCAGGCCGAACAGGAGCTTCCCCCAGCTGTGGCCCCAGAGAGCTTCGGGGACAAAGAAGTACAGGAAGTGCGTCAATAGCCAGGCTCCGGTGACCGCGAGCATCGCCGCGGACTGGCGCTCCTGTCCGATGGAAAACGCGCCCATCACCATGACCGCAAAGAACAGGATCGCGCCATCCACCAGGGCCGCCGCCGCCCGACGTCCCAGGCGTGCCGGGGCCAGCACCTGCGAGGAGTAGGGAAGTAGCGCCGAGCGCAGCGCCTCGTGGTTGTCGTAGCGTTTCACCGGGTCCTTCGCCATCAGGCGACGGACGATGCGCTGGAGTCCCTGGGGCACGTTCGCACTCTCTGTCCCGAAGGCCCTCGGTTCCTCGGAGAGGATGCGCGCCAGGACCTCCCCGGCTCCCTTGCCCTCGAACGGCGGGTGTCCGGTGAGCAACGCGAACAGCGTGGCGCCCAGGGAGTAGAGGTCGGAGCGGAAGTCGAGGTCCCGACCCTTCACCTGTTCCGGCG
>CBDVAL010000183.1:0-7162 GCA_965371955.1 uncultured bacterium
CGTGCCGCGCATCTTCGCCGGCTCCTACGGTCTGGGGTCCCGCGACTTCCGCCCCGAGCATGTCCTCGGCGCCTACGAGTACGTCACCGGCGCCATCGCGCGCCAGGACGGCAAGCGGGCCGAGGACGGGACATCCTATTTCACGCTGGGGATCGACCATCCGTACCAGGTGATCTCCGAGGATCGCCCCTCGCTGCTGCCCGAGGGCGCCATCGCCGTGCGCTTCCACTCCATCGGCGGCTGGGGCGCCATCACCACCGGCAAGAACCTGGGCGCCATCATCGGCGGGTTCAACGACTACCTGGCCGAGCAATCGAACAAGACGGACGAGCTCGGCCGCCCGGAAGAGGTGATCCACGTCAGCGCGAACCCCAAGTACGGCTCGGAGAAGAAGGGGGCTCCCACGTCGTACTTCCTGGTGGTGGCCCCCGAGCGCATTCGCGTCAACTGCGACCTGCGCCACGTGAACGTGGTGCTGTGCTGCGATCCGAAGGCGTTCACCCACACCAACCCGCTGGCGGGCATGGAGCCGGGCGGTTCCTTCGTGTGGGAATCGGAGGAGTCGCCGGAGATGGCCTGGCAACGCATCCCGGCGGCGCGCCGACGGGAGATCATCGACAAGAAGATCCGCGTGTTCACCCTGCCGGGCTTCGAGATCGCCCGCAACGCCACGGACCGCGCCGACCTGCAGCTGCGCATGCAGGGCAACGCCTTCCTGGGCGCGTTCTTCGGCGTCTCGCCCTTCCTCGAGAACAACAGCATCGGGCGGGAGCACTTTGAACAGGTCGTGCAGCAGCAGTACCGCAAGAAGTTCGGCCGCCTCGGCGAGGCGGTGGTGGCCTCCAACATGGAGGTCATGGCCCAGGGCTTCAGCCGGGTGCAGGAGGTGCCGCACGGCGTCGTGGACGCGCCGGACAGGTCCACCCTGCGCGGTGAGGCGCTGCTCCCCATGGACGGCTGCGCCAGTTGCCGCTCGACGCCCGCGCCCCCCGCGCAGACGCCGCGCACACCGCTGATGCAGATCCGGACGTTCGACCAGGAGTTCCGCGCCGGCTCCGGCTACCACCAGCCGTCCACACCGTTCGCTTCGGTAGGAATGATGGCGGCCGGCACGGGCGATACGGCATCCAAGTACGTGGCCCGGCGTGAGACACCGATATTCATCCCGGAGAACTGCACCCAGTGCATGGAGTGCATCGCCGTCTGCCCGGACACCGCGCTGCCCAACTTCGCCCAGGACATCGGCCTGATCCTGCGCACCGCGGTGACGAACTACATCACCGACGCCGGCGAGCGCCGGAAGATCCTCGCAGCCCTGCCGCGCATCGAGGAGGGTGCCCGCGCCGCCATGCGGGAGGAGGCCAAGGCCAAGAGCAACAAGCCGTTCCCGGCGATCATCCGCGAGCAAGTGGAGTCCGCCAACGGCTTCAGCTCCGCGGCCAAGGAGGAGCTGTTCACCATTCTCGACCAGGTCCCGGTGGCCTATTCCAAGGTCAAGGCCATCTTCTCCGGGCCGGAGAAGAAGAACCCCGGCAACGGCGGCGTGTTCTCCATCTTCGTCTCCGACCTGTGCAAGGGCTGCGCCGCCTGCGTCACGGCCTGCGGTGATCACGACGCCCTGCGCATGCAGGCGGAGACCGAGACGCTCAACGCCAAGCACACCACCGGGACGGCGTTCCTGGATCTGGTCCCCGACACGCCGCAGAAGTACCTCGGGCTCTACGATGATGAGCGCCCCCAGGAGGCGCGCGTGGCGGCGCTGCGCAACCATTTGATGGTGCGCCGCAACTACGACGCCCTGGTCTCCGGCGACGGCGCCTGCGCCGGCTGCGGCGAGAAGAGCGTGCTGCGCTCCATCGCCTCGCTCACCGAGGCCTACATGCGCCCGCTCTACCACGCCAAGGCCGACCGACTACGCGCCGCGGCCGACCAGCTCGAGGCGCTGGGGACGAACCAGCTCGCGGAGCTGGCCCGGCGCAGCCCCGAGGGGCACGACCGCTTCCGCCGCTGCGTGGCGCACCTGCTCATGGGCCTCGGCGGCGAGGACGACGAAGACACGTCCCGGCGCATGGCGGAGCGCGCGGAGATCACCGGTGCAGAGGTCATCGAGGCACTGACGATGGTGCTGCGCCAGGAGGCGTTCAACCTCAAGGAGTTGCAGACCGTGGACGGGCGCCTGGCCAACGGCATGTCGGTGATGGCCATGGGCGCGCACACCGGCTGCAACACCGTCTACGGGTCCACGCCCCCCAACAACCCGCACCCGTACCCCTGGATGAACTCGCTGTTCCAGGACGGCGTCACCATCTCGTGGATCTTCGGCGAGAGCTTCATCATGGATCACGCGCGCCGCTCGGTGCTGCCGGAACGGCTGGCCGACGCACTGCTGCATCGCGAGGACGAGGTCCTCACCGAGGAGGAGTTCTTCGACTTCACCCACTTCTCCGACACGCTGATGACCGACCAGGAGATCATCGAGCTGCCCAAGGTATGGGCCGTGGGCGGCGACGGCGGTATGGGCGACATCGGCTACCAGAACCTGTCGAAGGTGATGCTGCAGAACCGTCCCAACGTCAAGGCCCTGATGCTCGACACCCAGGTCTACTCCAACACCGGCGGCCAGAATTCGGACTCGTCCCCCCTGCCGGGCGGCTACGACATGAATCAGATGGGCGCCGCCAGCCAGGGCAAACTGGTGGAGAAGAAGAACGTCTCCGAGACCTTCCTGGCCGGGCACGGTTCGCCGTTCGTGGCGCAGACCTCCATGGCCAATGCGGCCAAGTTCTACAAGGCGATCCTGGACGCGCTGGAGTACCGCGGCACCGCGTTCCTGCAGTGCTTCACCACCTGCCAGCCGGAGCATGGCGTCGCCGACGACATGGCCGTGGTGCAGGCGCAGCGGGTGCGCGACTCCCGCGGCATGCCCGAGTTCATCTTCAACCCGTCGCTGGGCGAGACCTACGCCGAGGCCCTCGACGTCACGGGCAATCCCGCGCCCTGGGCCGACTGGTACGAGACCAAACTCCGGCCGTCCGGCGAGAAGTACCTGTACACCGTGGCCCACTGGTGTGCCGCCGAGGCGCGCTTCCGCCGACACTTCCGGAGGATCCGTGAGGAGGACGCGGCAGAGCTGATCCCGCTGGAGAACATGCTCCTGTGCGTGAAGCAGGACGACGTGGTCCACCGTCGCCACCTGCGCCGGGGCGACCGGTCCTACATCCCGGACTTCGCCACCTACATCAAGGTGCAGACGGGCGAGGACAAGGTGGAGCACCGCTCGCTGTCACGGCAGATGGTCCTGTTCTGCGTGGAGCGCCGCAAGGCATGGCGCCTACTGCAGAGCAAGGCGGGCATCGAGAACAAGGAATACAAGGCGCAGCGCGAGCTGCTGGCCCGGGTGGACAGCGGCAAGCTCTCCCGCCAGGAACTGCTGGAGCACGGCGCCGAGCTGCTGCGTAATGCCATGAAGGAGCCGTCGGAGACCGTGGCCGTCTAGCAGCCCGGTGAAGAACCCGCACTGTCGCCGGGCACGCGCCTTGATGGGCAGTAGCGCGACATGTATGATGATGATGGTAGCCGGCTGGAAAAGGAAAAATGGACAGCACTTTCCGGCCCACGGCTTTCCTTCCCAACCCCGCCGATCCGTACGCCGTGCAGGATTCCGCCGCACCGGTCCACCGCAAGCTGCGCCTTCTGGATCAGGTCCGCATGACGATCCGGACCCGCCACTACAGCCGGCGGACCGAGAAGGCCTACACCGATTGGATCCGCCAGTTCATCCTGTTCCACCACAAGCGTCATCCGGCCGAAATGGGAGGCGACGAGGTGCAAAGATTCCTCACCTCGTTGGCGGTGGACCGACACCTGAGCGCGTCATCTCAAAACCAGGCGATGAGCGCACTGCTGTTCCTGTACAAACGCGTACTCAAGCTGGACATCGGTTGGATCGAAGGAGTGGTCCGCGCAAAGCGCTCGCGCCACATCCCCGTGGTCCTGAGCCGAAACGAGGTGCGCGCGCTGCTGGATCAACTGGACGAGCGTCGTCGCCTGCTGGGGATGCTGCTCTACGGCGCCGGCTTGCGAGTCCTGGAATGCGTCCGCCTACGGGTCAAGGATGTCGATTTCGGCCGCAACGAGATCGTGGTTCGCCAGGGCAAGGGAGCCAAGGACCGGCGCACCATGCTCCCGGCTGCGGTCAAGGAACCGTTACGACGCCATCTGAAGCGGCTCCGCCGAGAGCATGAACGCGAATGCCGCCGCGGCCTCGGCCGCGTGCTCCTGCCCCGCGCCCTGGCGCGCAAGTACCCCAACGCCGAGCGCGAGTGGGCTTGGCAATACGTGTTCCCGGCAACTCGGGTCACCGTGGAGCGCGAGACAGGCCTTGCCTTCCGACATCATCTGCACGAGACCGTTCTGCAACGAGCCATCCGGGACGCTGTCGTCCGCGCAGGCCTGACCAAGCCGGCCACGTGTCACACACTGCGCCACTCGTTCGCCACTCACCTCCTGGAGAGCGGCCACGACATCCGCACCGTCCAGGAACTCCTGGGCCATCGCGACGTGAAGACCACCATGATCTACACCCACGTCCTGAACCGGGGCGGCCTCGGCGTCCTCAGCCCTGCCGATAACCTCGCTCCCCCACCAGGACCCGATCCCCTCCAAGACGGTCCAGATGACTAGACAGCAGATCCCCAAGACCGGAGCGCACTATGCAGCACCTCTACCGGCTATCACATTCGGCCACGCCACCCCCGGACTCTGGCATATACTGGCACCGGGGCACCTTCTCTTTCCTGGCCAGCAAGAACCCCCCGGCACCAGAAAGCACATCCGCAGCCATGGCCAATTGCCAGTTGTTAGCTACTTATAGTTAGACGCACACTACGAAATGACGAATGACCAGAGCGCACCCCTAGGATTCCGTGCTCGCCTCCAAGCAGGCGCCCTGTTCATCGGCGTCGCGGTTCCTTCGCTCGGCCTCTACTTCTTCTCCGTGGTGTGGCTCCTCCTAGAGGGCACCACGGGGGTTGTCACTCCCGTCCTCGCATTGCTGGGCTGTGCCGTGGCGGGGCTGGGAATGCTCGCTGGAACCGGCCGCTGGCGCTGCTGGTGGCATCTAGCCCCCCTATACGCAATACCATTTGTTTTCTTTATCTCGCTCGCCGTTGGTGTCATGCTGCCGATCCCGTTGTTTCTCGTTGTCGCAGCCGTGGTCAGCATCGCCGTGCTCGTCGAGGCGCATCGGAGAATTGATGCTTACTACAGGCATCGCCACCCTCGGGAACCTGACCCACCGACTGGCGTCTAACTAACCACTGAAGCCGACGGCGGGCAACGCCGTGCCAACAGTCGCCGCGGCTCGCCGCCGCGGCTTAGTGCCGATACGTTAGAAAGACAGAGACCAATGGTTCTACTCCTCGTGCTCCTCCTAAGCCTCGCATCGGTCGTCACTTGGGTTGTCGCCGAATGGCGGGTCGCGCGGCTGCATTGGCGGCTAGGATTCGGAGTCCTTGCACTGGCTGGACTAGCTATTGCATTGGCCGCGCCCAGCTACATTTCGGCGTACTATGCTGACTATAATCACCGCCAGAACGCGCACCTCATGATCCAGCTTCTCGAAAACGATGCCACAAGCGAATTGAGGGATGCGTTGTCTTCATTCCTGCGCAACGCCCCAGACCGCGACCCTCTCGCTGCGGCATCGGAGTTGAACGGACTGCTTGTGGAGGCATACCGTGAGGTGTCTCGACCTAATGACTAGCTCAGTTCACCGAGCTTTCTAACTAAGCGTCGAAGCCGACGGCGGAAATCGCCGTGCCAACAGACGCCGTGGCAGGGCCGCCGCGGCTTAACGCTGATACGTTAAACTGATAGCCGCAAGGGACACATGTTGAGGGCCGAACTTGCCAGATGTCGACCTTCCTGCTGGTGCACTGCCATAGCCATATGCATCGTCACCGCTGGGTCAGCGGTCGCACCCTGCACGGAGCCCGAACACGAGACGATCAGTGAGAACTCCGGATTCAGCACTGGCGTCGGTTGCACGAGAGTGGTGCACCCGTTCTCGGGTGAAGTTCTGTTCAGAGCGTCTGGCGAACCGCTTCAACCGCTCTTGGATGCTGCTTTCCAATGCGACTCACCGTGGGACGAGCCGGCGCCGTGCGAGGTTACAGTCGCACCGGATGGGTCCTTCCGAGGATCAGCCAAGACCTGGGACCATATCTACGTCACTACGAAGCCGAACGGCAAGGCTAAGGAGCAGCACCAGTCTGGCAAGGCACGGGTTACTGTGTCAGCACCCGGCTGCGTGGACAGATCATTCACAGTAGGTCGTCGGTCGCGTGACCGTCGCATCGTGCTCAAGTGCAAGGACCGAACGGGGCCATCCAACGAACAGTCTAACTAGCCGTTGAAGCCGACGGCGGAAGAGCAGTGCCAACAGTTGCCGCCACTCACCGCCGCGGCTTAACGCCGATCCGTTATACGTACTTGAGAGGCTCCGATGCGCAGATCAACTCTACTTGTCATCGCCACTGTGTTGCCGCTCTGTTTCGTGACAGGATGCTTCGAAGTCTCGGAGCCGCATTGTGTGCGCACGGATCTCACGCAGCTAGCGCCTCCCCCATTTCGAGGAGAAGACTATCCGGGTCCCGAGTGGTTTCATGACGCGATGGTCTGCTCGATTGGAAACTATCAGTTCGCGACGCCCGCAGACGGCTCCACAGACGCGTATATGGTTCTGCGGGAGGACAGCGGTGAGGTTTACAGATCGGACGCAAGCTCTATTTCAATAATGGAAAACTTTGACCTCATCCTATCCATAGACGATACCGATAACGACGGTGTCTCGGATCGGATGTCGTACGATAACCGGCGCTACGACGGAGATCGGAGACTGTCCGTAATCGACTTCAACATCGACGGCCAGCCAGATCTACGCACTCTTGAGCTCCCTGACGGTTCCAAGAGGCATGATGTCTGGGCTGAGAACACGTGGCACCACGTGAACTTCAAAGGGCTTACTCTTGTTGCTGACCCGACAAGGCGGGCTCGGCTGGCAGATGATGGAACTTTCGTCATCGAAGAGAAGTAGCCGCGGACGTATAACTAGTTCCTGTTGAACAACACGGTCATCATCGCTGATCGTTTGGTGGGCACA
>CBDVAL010000184.1:0-7117 GCA_965371955.1 uncultured bacterium
ATACCTCGCTCTGCCGAGCCGTTGGAGGACAGTGGACGTTCGAGGTATAAGGTCTGGCTCCGACCCCGATCTGTTGACCCCGATCTGTTATACCTCGCTCCGACCCCGATCTGCTGTTTCTTCTGCGGAACATTGACGGGGAGGGGCCGGTGTCCGTATATTTCCGGGGACGGGGTGGCAGCGCCCCGATGCTTCAGTAGAGGTCAAGAGTAATGCTACGAGTTCTTTCCAGAGCGGTCGTGGGGCTCTGCCTGATCTCCGGGGGGTCGCTTTCCGCCGCGTCGCAGGAGGTGGTCCTGGCTAACGGCCAGACCCTGGAGGTGCAGAGCTACCGCCGGGAGGGTGGCGCAGTGATCTTCCTGTTCAAGGGCGGTGGGCAGTTGGCGCTGCGCTCAGAGCATGTGGTTTCCATCGACGGCAGGCCATCCCGCGATCCGGCTGCTACCGAGGTCTCGCGGCCCGCCGCGCCCGCGCCGGTGCCCGCGATTGCCCCCGCCGCCGCACTCCTGCCACAACAGCCCTCGGCGCTGGACGCACTCATCGTCCGGCTGGGCAAACAACACGAGGTGCCGCCGCTCCTGGTGGCTGCGGTGATCCAGGTAGAGTCCATGTGGGACCCGGACGCGGTGTCGCCCAAGGGTGCCATGGGGCTCATGCAACTCATGCCGGCCACCGCCCAGGGGTATGGCGTGACCGATCCGTTCGACCCGGCACAGAATCTGGAGGCAGGCATCGCCGAGTTGTCGGTGCAACTGCGCCGGCATGAGAACGAGATCGCACTCGCGCTGGCGGCCTACAACGCCGGGGGGGTTGCCGTGAAGCGCTACAAGGGGATTCCACCCTACCGGGAGACCATGGACTATATCGAGAAGGTCCTGGATCTGTACTATTTCTGGTCGGAGCAGAACCGGAAAGGCGAGCTGGTGGGTGCCGGCGAGCCCTCCACCGAAGTCTCTCGCTGACACGGCGGTCGGTCTTCGCACACCTTGACCTGCCCGAATCTGGATGCTAAATTTGGCCCCTGTCATTTGTTGTTGATCCCGCCTGCGACTTTGGAGAGCCGAAACCCACATGTCGGCCAGATTCACCGCCCACTATCTTCTAGAGAACCTCCGCGATATCTACTTCGCCGAGCGCACCGGCAGTCTCACGCTGTGCCGGGGGAATGAGTGGCGCCGTCTGTTCTTCGACCGAGGGATGGTGGCCATGGCGGACTCCTCCCAGGAGTCGGAGAACCTGATCCCCATCCTGGTGAGGGACGGCAAGGTGTCCGCCGAGCAGAAGCGCGCCTCCAGCGAGACCCCCATCCTGGACCTGGCCGCCGGTCTGGTCTCCAACGGTGTGGTATCGCCGCCGGACCTGGAGGCCGCCGGCCGCAGTGTGGTGGAACAGGTGGTGGTGGGGGCTTTTGGCTGGGATGGTGGCAGCTACAAGTTCGATGATCATCCGGTCACGCCCACGGTCTTCGATCCCGATGTGCTGTTTACCTTCGACGTGTTCATGCGGGGCGTACAGGCCATGGCGAATTTCGACCCGCTGAAGCAGGTGTTGATGGCCCAGGAGCGCAAGCTGTGCCTGAACGAGAATGCCTTCCTGCCCATCTACAGCCTCAGCATCGGTGCCAAGCAGGGATACGTCCTGTCCCGCGTGGATAGCACGCTGCGCATCCAGGACGTGGCGGTCCTGGCTCCCGATGGTGAGGAGGAGGAGGTGCTGCGGCTCTTGTTCGGCTTCCTGGTGCTGGGCCTGGTCCAGTTCGACCCGCCGGTGGGTGAGGGATTGTTCTCCCTCAGCAATCTCATGACGGAGCACCGCGACGACACGAAGAAGGACCACGATGACCGCCGCCGCGTACGAGAGTTCGTCAAGCGGACCCGGGGCAAGAAGCCGGCCGAGATCCTCGGCACCAACCCGCTGGCGGACTCGGTGACGCTGAAGCGAGCCTACGAGGTGCTGCGCGATCAGTTCCGCCGCGATCACTACTCTCCCAGGCTGCGCGCCGAGCTCAAGCGCGATCTGAGCCTCATCGAGAACCGCATTCTCGAGGCGTACCTGGTGCTGCAGACGGCTGCCATCCAGAACCTCGGCGCGGTCAGCGGTATCGAGGCACAGGACGTGACGGCAAACAAGGACAAGCGGCTGGAGTTCGTCAAGACGGACGTACAGGCCGGCAAGGAGGAGAAAGAGCGCGAGGCGGAACAGCACTTCCTCAAAGCCAAGGACTACTACAAGCAGTCGGACTTCTACAACTGCATCCAGTTCTGCAAGCTGGCGGTGAAGGAGAATCCGCACGAGGCACCGTTCTTCGGCCTCATGGGGGACGCGCTGCTGCACAACCCCGACACCAAGTGGCAGCGCCTGGCCGAGGAGAGCTACCGCAAGGCGCTGGCCATCGACCCCTGGAACGCCGACTACCTGGTCAGTCTGGGACGCCTCTATCGCAAGCAGGGCCTGGCCACGCGCGCCCGGCGCCATTTCGAGATGGCCCTGGAGATCCTGCCGGCCCACAACGAGGCCAAGGAAGAGCTCAGGGCCCTGAAGTGACGCCGGAGGCCCCGCCGGAGGCCTATTCCCTCTCCTGGCAGCGATTTATGCTACCCGAGCAGCTTCCTGGGTGGCTCCAGGCCCCGGCTCTGGTCTATAATGGCGCCCCTTCCGGGGGGGCCATGTACCTCGACGTCAGGAACATCCGTGCCGGGGGTCTTGCGGTGCAACGGACCCTCGAGATGGGGCCCCTGGAGGAGCCGGGCGGCGAGATGGTGGAAGTGGAGCCGGTCGAGCTGGAGGGCCGTGGGCAGCGGCTTCGACTGGGCTTCGAGTTCCGCGGACAGTTGCGGACCAAGGCGATGCTGACCTGCAGCCGATGCGTGGAGCCTCTCCGGCTAGAGCTCGAGCTTTCCTTCGATCTGATCTACCGGGAGGAGTTCCCGGACCCGGCCACAACGCCGGAGCCCGGCGTGGTGGACGACCCGGCCGTTTCGTACCTGGACGGCGGGCGAATCCATCTGGGACGGCTGGTGGAGGAGCAGGTGATGCTGGCTCTGCCGCTGAAGCCCCTGTGCGAGCCGAACTGCTGGGGGCTGTGTGCGCAGTGCGGGACGCGCCAGGACGGCGAGCCATGTGGCTGTGAGCCGCTGATGGACCCGCGGCTGGAGGTTCTACGGGAGTTGAAACAACGCCTGGAGGACGGCTAGCCCGACGGTGGCCGATGAATCCATTTGGGGAGATGAACGATGGCAAATCCAAAGCGTAGACATTCCAAGGCACGGAGGGATCGCCGGCGCGCTCATGACGCCTTGCCGCAGCGTTCGCACTCCAACTGCCCCCACTGTCATGAGGCCAAGCTGCCGCACCGAGTCTGCCCTCATTGCGGCCATTACAAGGGCCGCGAGGTAGTGAAGACCGACAAAGCGTAGTAAGTAGTGATGGGTGGGGTCCGAGGGCCCCGTACAGAGCGAGATCTCTTTCCTGTCCCTTTCTCCGATGACCGATCATAACCAACCGAGCCGGACGCCGGCCGACGGCCCCGTAGCCATCGCCGTGGACGCCATGGGGGGCGACCATGCGCCGGAGTATCCGGTGCAGGGGGCGGTGTGCGCGGCGCGCGAGTTGGGGGTTCCCATCCGGCTGGTGGGGCAGGAGGCGGTGGTTCGGGGGGTGCTCGCGCCCCTGGACACCTCCGGGCTGGATATCGAGGTCGTGCACGCCCCGGACACCATCGCAATGGACGAGCCGGTGGTGACTGCGCTGCGCAGGAAGAAGCACTCCTCGCTACGGGTGGCCGCCAAGCTGGTGCGCGAGGGTACCGCCGGCGGCATGGTGAGCGCCGGCAATACGGGCGCGGTCATGGCCACCGCCAAGATCGTCATGGGCACCTTGGCCGACGTCAGCCGTCCCGCGCTCACCACCACGGTGCCCAACGTGAACAGCCACACCACGTGGCTCGATGTGGGTGCCAACGTGGATGTCAAACCCGAGATCTTCCGCGAGTTCGCCATCATGGGCAGCATCTACGCGGAGGAGATCGTCGGCATACGGAATCCGCGCGTGGGGCTCCTGAGCATCGGCGCCGAGGAGATCAAGGGCACCAATTTGACCCGTGACGTGCACCAGCGGCTGAAGGCGGAGATTCCCAACTTCATCGGCAACGTGGAGGGACGGGACCTGTTCAACGGCCACTGCGACGTGGTGGTCTGCGACGGTTTCACCGGCAACGTCTCGCTGAAGGCGCTGGAGGCCATCGTGGAGACCCTGGACATCTTCCTGCGCCAGGAGATCGAGAAGTCGTTTCTCTCGAGACTGGGCTTCTTCCTGTGCCGCCCCGCCTTCCGGGGCTTCAAGAAGAAGGTGGACTACGCCGAGATGGGTGGCGCTCCGCTGTTGGGGCTCAAGGGGTGCGCCATCATCTGTCACGGGGGCTCCTCGGCCCGGGCCATCAAGAACGCCGTTCGCGTGGCCGGGGAGTTCACCCGCAAGGGAGTCAACCAGCGCATCGAGCGGCGCATGCGCGATCTGCGTATCGCCTCGGAAGCCGGAGACGCACACATCGAGCCCGCAGCAGGGAGCCGCGCATGAAGGAACATCCCGTGGTGATCCTCGGGACAGGACATTCTCTGCCCGAGAAGGTGATCACCAATCACGACCTGGAGCAGATGGTCGATACCTCGGACGAGTGGATCACGTCCCGGACGGGGATCCGCGAGCGCCGCGTGGCGGCGAAGGACGAGGCGCTGTCGAAGTTCGCGACGCAGTCCGCCGTGCGCGCGCTGGAGATGGCCAACGTGCGAGCCGAGGAGATCGATCTCATCGTCTGCGGAACGGTGACGCCGGACATGCCCATTCCGGCCACCGCGTGCTTTATCCAGGCGCAGCTGGGAATCGGCAAAGGAGCGGCGTTCGACCTGAGCGCGGGGTGCTCCGGTTTCCTTTACGCGCTGTCCGTGGCGCAGCAGTTCGTCGCCGTCGGGCGCTCCGAGAAGGCGCTGGTCATCGGCGGCGAGCTGCTCAGCACGTACGTGGACTGGGACGACCGATCGACCTGTGTGCTCTTCGCCGATGGAGCGGGCTCGGTGGTGCTGGGTCGGGGTGAGGAGTCCTATGGCGTCCTTGCGCAGGCCCTGGAGTCGGACGGTACGCACGCCGACTTCATCCACGTTCCGGCCGGCGGGAGCCGCTACCCGACCACCGAGGCCACCGTCCGCGAGGGTATGCACTACATCAAGATGCGCGGCAGCGAGACCTACAAGCTGGCGGTGCGTTCGCTCTATGATGTTTGCAAGAAGGTCATCGCCGAGGCCGGTCTCACCGTGGATGACATCGATATGTTCGTTCCGCACCAGGCCAATCTGAGGATCCTGAACGCCGTGAGCAGCCGCCTGGGCCTGGACCCGTCCAAGACCTACGTGAACATCGACCGTATCGGCAACACCTCGGCGGCCTCCATCCCCATCGCCCTGGACGAATGCGTTCGCCAGGGCAAGATCAAGCGCGGCGACCACGTGCTGCTGGCGGCCTTCGGCGCCGGTCTGACGTGGGCCGCCAGTCTGGTGCGTTGGTGCTGAGCAAGATGCAGAGGAACCCGTTCGAGGCGATCTCCGCGGAGGTCCTGTCCACACTGGCGGTGGTGTTCCCGGGCCAGGGCTCGCAATCGCCCGGGATGGGGCAGGCCGCGGCGGAGGCCTTTCCCGAGGCCAGGGAGGTGTTCGAGCAGGCCGACAGCGCCCTGGGCTTCCCGCTGAGCAAGATCTGCTTCGAGGGCCCGGAGGAGGAGTTGCGGCGCACCGCGGTGACCCAGCCGGCCATCCTCACCACGTCCCTGGCGCTGTGGTCGGTGTTGCGCCAGGGGGGTGTGCGGCCCGCCATGGTGGCCGGGCACTCGCTGGGCGAGTACTCGGCCATCGTCGCGGCCGGTGGCCTGTCGCTGGCGGACGCGGTGACCACCGTGCAGCTGCGCGGGCAACTCATGCAGGAGGCGGTCCCCGAGGGGGACGGCGCCATGGCGGCGGTGGTGGGGCTGGAGACGGGACAGGTGGAGGCGCTGTGCGTGGAGGAGGCGCGCGGCGAGGTGCTCACGCCGGCCAACTACAACGCCCCGGGCCAGATCGTGGTGTCCGGACATGTTGCTGCCGTGGAGCGTGCGGTGAAGGCGGCGGGCAAACTGGGCGCCCTGCGCGCAGTGCGGCTGCCGGTGAGCGCCCCGTTCCACTGCCCGCTCATGCTCCCCGCACAGCAGAAGCTACAACGACATCTGGAAGGGCTGGGATTCCACGACCTCCAGGTGCCGCTGGTCACCAACGTCGACGCCGAGCCGGTCCAGAGCAGTGATCAGGTGCGCGACGCCCTCATCCGTCAGGTCTCCTCACCGGTGCGCTGGGAACTCGCCATGGAGCGCATGGTAGCTCGGGGAATGTCGCGGTTTCTCGAGGTGGGCCCTGGCAAGGTGCTGGCAGGGCTGTTGCGCCGCATCGATCGCTCCGTGCCCTGCACGCCGGTATCCGACCCGAAGGGCCTGGAGCGTGCCGCACAGGTGCTGCAGAAGGAGGAGATGACATGAGCCTTCAGGGCAAGGTGGCGCTGGTGTCCGGCGCCTCCCAGGGCATCGGCCGGGAGATCGCACTGAGCCTCGCCCGGGCAGGCGTGCGGGTCAAGGCACTGGCCCGCGGCAAGGGGGGCCTCGAGGAGACGAAGGGCCTTGCAGAGGGTGCGCCGGGCTCGGTGGAGCCGGTGATCTGCGACCTCACCGACGCGCAACAGGTGGCCGGGGCCGTCGAGACCCTTCTGGGCGAGACCGGCAAGGTGGACTTCCTCGTCAACAATGCAGGTGTGACCCGGGACGGCCTTCTGATGCGGATGAAGGAGGAGGATTGGGCGGTGGTGCTGGAGACCAACCTCACCGGTGTGTTCCGGCTGTGCCGTGCGGTGATGCCGAGCATGATCAAGGCGCGCTCGGGCAGCATCGTCAACATCTCTTCGGTGGTGGCTGCGGCGGGCAACCCGGGACAGACGAACTACGCCGCCTCCAAGGCGGCGCTGCTCGGCTTCACACGTTCCCTGGCCCGGGAGATCGCCTCGCGCAGCATCCGGGTCAATGCAGTGGCTCCCGGCTACATCGAGACCC
>CBDVAL010000185.1:0-7111 GCA_965371955.1 uncultured bacterium
GATCCGATGGCCGAGGCGCGCATTGCTCTGGATGCGATGAGGAGCAAGCTGGCCCTGGCGGGAGCGACCATGGATCACCTGGTCCAGGTGCAGGTCTTCTGCTCCGATCTGTCGCTCTACGATGCGTTCAACAAGCTGTACGCCACCTACTTCGACGGGGGCGCGCCGGCCCGGGCGTTCGTCGGGACCGGCCCGCTGCTCTGGGATGCGCGCTTCGAGATCAACGGCATTGCCGTCAAGGACTAGAGGGCCGGCTCATTCCTCGCCGAGCGGTTCCGGTAACGGCTTTCGCGGAAGCATCTCCGCGCGGGTCGCGGCCTGATAGACGACATAGGCCATGATCGCGGAAGCCTGCATCAGGTCGGCTGGGATGGCGTGGTCGTAGACATCCAGGTTCGAGTGGTGGGTGCGTGAGCCGTAATCCAGCGGATCCTGGATGAACTGAAACCCCGGCAATCCGACGTCGTTGAATGAGAGGTGATCGGTGCCGCCGGTGTTACGGATGGTGATCGTCGTGGCGCCCAGGTCCTTGAACGGCGCGAACCACGATTCGAAGATCGGCCGCATCATGTCGTTCTCCTGGAGGTGAACCCCGCGGATCTTCCCGGTGCCGTTGTCCAGATTGAAGTACCCGGAGAGAGTTGCGTGCTCCGGTTTCAGCTCCATGGTGATGGGATCGCCGAAATGCCGGCTGACATACCCGCGTGATCCGAACAGACCCTGCTCTTCCCCACCCCACAACGCAAGGCGCACCGTGCGGTCCATGTCGAGGTCCAGCGCCTTGAGGATCCTCATGGCCTCCATGGCCACCGCACAGCCGGCGGCGTTGTCCGTGGCTCCCGTGCCGGCGTGCCAGGAGTCGAGGTGCCCGCCCAGCATCACCAATTCGTTCTTCTTGCCATGGCCGGGGATCTCGGCAATGACGTTGTAGCCCTGCAGGTCGTCGTCATGGAAGGAAGCTTGCAGGTCCAGTTGCAGTTTGACCGGCACGTCCCGTTGCACCAGGCGGACCAACCTCGAGTACGCTTCCGGCGCCAGGACCACGCTCGGAGGAGGTACCGGGGCCCCGGGCTTCCAGGCGGATCCCCCCGCCTCGGCAAATACCAGCGCCCCCTGGCCGCGATTGTCGGTGCCCAGCACAGCAGCCGGACCCTCTTCATGGAAGAACCTGCTCAGCTTGTTTCTGACCTCGTATTCCCGCTCCCACAAGTTGGCACGAATGAACAGAGGCGCCGACGCATAGAATTCGCGCCGCTTGACAGGATCCTCGGGAACCGTCAAGTCGGGCCAGGTATAGCGGGGAGCCGCATAGGGCTCCGGCGCATCCGACAGGTCGCTCAACTCGTCGGCCTCCAGGCGACGGCTGGCCGGCTTTGTCGGCGAATCAAATTTCCTCTCCGCGTTAAAGAGAACGATCTTGCCGTTCAGCTTGCCCTTGTTCTTCTCGATGTACTCGGCCACCGTCTTCTCCAGTTCCTGGAGGCTGGACGTCTTGTACTGTTCCCATCGCTCGAACAGCGGCGCGTACACCAGTCCCGCCGTCACCGGGCCGTCGGTGGCCCCCGACCACGCCAGCGGAACACCGCCCAACGGCGCGTAGGTCGGCTCCACCAGATGCGCCTCGTAGCGCGACAGCGACCAGCCTCGCCCGAACTCACCCCACGCCTCCAGGTCGCTGTTCTTGAGCCCCCATTCGTCCATGGTCTTCGCGGCCCATCTGGCGGCGGAGAGATACCCGGGCGAACCGGAGAGGCGCGGCCCGTTGACGTCGGTGAGGAAGAACAGGTGATCCATCACCTGGGAGCCCTCGAAGGCCTGTTGCTTGATGCGGTAAACGACCTCCAGATCGGCCGCGTCACCATCGCCGGCAATGGCAGACAGAGACAGGGAAAAGCATCCAAGCACGAAAAGGATACGGTAGCGTGTCATGAGGGATCTCCCGCGGAAAACGCCATGTGGATTGGCAGGTCGCGGGAATTGTGTCGGATCGGGCAGGTTCGGGTCAACGATCAGCTGCTGTGCTTGGCCGGCATCGCATCGCCGGAGCCCGGCGGCGCGCGGAAACCCTCGCGGTCCATCTTGCCCCACATCCGCTTGCGGCGCAGGAAGTCCCACAGCGCCATGACCTTGAACGCGCTGAGCAACTGGCGATAGCCGAAGTTCTCCAGCACGCCGAACAGCACCAGCCGGGTGAGATCCTCCCAGGCGGGGTAGCGCCGGAAGGAGATCTCCTCCAGCAGGATGGCGGATACCGACAACAGGACGCCGTACAGGACGGCCAGCGCAAGGAACAACATGAAGAACTGCGCGTTGAGGATGCCCAGCAGGAACGACACCGTGACCACGAGGTAACCGGTGACCTCCACGAACGGTCCCAGGGCCTCGAACAGGGCCGCGAACGGGAACGCAAACATGCCCACCGAGCCATAGCGTGGGTTGAGGAACATGCGGATGTGGCGCGAGAACGACTGCAGCATGCCGCGATGCCAGCGGTTACGCTGGCGATAGAGAACGCGCATGTTCGCAGGCACCTCGGTCCAGCACACCGGATCCGGCACGAACACCACCCGGTATGGCTGCTTCTTGCGCCGCAGGTTCTCGTGCAGCTTGACCACCAGCTCGAGGTCCTCGGTGTCGGTGAACTCGTCATACCCGCCCACCTCGATGACCTCGGACTTCTTGTAGAGGCCGAAGGCGCCGGAGATGAGCAGCAGCGAGCGGAACACGCTCCAGCCGATGCGGCCGGTGAGAAATGCGCGCAAGTACTCCACCACCTGGAACGTGCCCAGGAGATTGGTCGGCAATCCCACCTTGGTGACCCGGCCATCGCGCACCTCGCAGCCGTTGACGCAGCGCACGATGCCCCCCACTGCAACGGTCTCAGCGGGATGCTCCATGAACGGCTTGACCACCTTGAGCAGGGCCTCCTCCTCCAGCACCGAGTCGGCGTCCACCGAGCAGTAGAGCGGGTAGCGCGACAGGTTGATGCCGGTGTTGAGGGCATCGGACTTGCCGCCCTTCTCCTTGTCCACGATGGTCAGGTTCGGGTGCCCCAGGCAGGCGTAGATGCCGCGCACCGGCTGCGTGGGAATGGATCGCTTGTACACCCGATCCACACGGCGCAACTCGAACGCCTTGACCAGCCGTTGTAGCGTCTCGTCGTTGGAGCCGTCGTTCACCACCACCACCTCGTACTCCCGGTAACTCAGCATCAGCAGCGAGCGTACGGTGGAGACAATGGTCTTCTCCTCGTCGAACGCCGGCACGATGACGGTGATGGGCCAGGCCATGTCAGACGAGAGCATGGTCTCGTAATCGACGCGCAGGTTGCGCCGGGCGTGCCGGATGGTCTCCCACAGCGACGCCAGGAACAGCACCATGTAGACGCTGTTCAGAATCACGAAGTAACCCAGGACGAACCAGTTGAAATAGATGATCCCCTGGACCAGCAGGTCGCGCCAGATCATGCCGTCCCCTTAATGCCCAGAAGGCTCAACAGGTCGTCTCGTACGTGGCGGTCGGGATGCTTGCGGGCTGCTTCGGTCAGCCGATCGGTCCGCTTGAGAGACACCAGCTTGCTGATGAAGTTCACCGCCCGGATCCGGTCCTCCTTGCGCTTTGAGGTGAGTTGATCCAGATAAGTGTCCAGCACGCCGGACTCCTCGAGCATGAACACCGCCTGCTCCCTGGCATAGACGTCGTCGGAGTCCAGCACGGACAGCAGCGCCTTGTGCCCCGGCTCGCCCTTGGCCTTGATGGCCTCGGCGGAGTTGGCGCGCACCCACCACTGCGCGTCGGTGAGGGCGCGGCATAGTGAGTCGAGGGATTCTTCGCCCGGAAGGCGCCCCAGGGCCTTGGCCGCGATGGCGCGCACCTCCCAGCTGTCGTCCTCCAGGGCCTCCATGAGCCGGGAGGCGTTGTTGGGATCGCCGATTCGCCCGAGCGCATCGGCCGTGCGGGCGCGCACGTCGGAGTTGTCGTCGCGCAGCAGTTCGCGCAACAGCGGCACCGCCGACAGGCTGCGCACCCTGCCCAGCACATCGATGGCCAGCGGACGGCTCTCCTGCGGAATGTTGCGGAACTCCCGGATCAACTCTTCCACCGTCTCCTCACCCATGGTGGTGAGAATGTCGGCGATGCGGATACCGGACCAGCGGTCGGGCTGGCTGAAGAAACCCACCAGCTTGTTGGCCGCCGCGTGGCCCCCGATGGCGCCCAGCGCTTGCGCTGCGCGCATGCGGACATCCGACGAGGGATCATCCATGGCCTGCACCAGCGGCTCCACCGCCGCCTCGGAGTGCATGCGGCCGAGATCCTCGGCGGCAGCGCCACGAACCCATCCCTGTGACGACTCCAGCAGGCGGATGGAACCCTGCACCAACCCCAGATCCTCACAGGCCCGGACCAGGCGCTCGCGCACTGTGCCGCGCAGCGCATGGATGTGATCGATGAGGATGTGCCGCAGCGGCTCCTCGTCGCCGGCGATCCGGATGCCCTCCAGGTGGTCATGCACCGACGCATCCGTGTCCCGGCTGTACTCAAGGATGCGCGGCTCCAGGATCGCGCGCCGGCGCTGCACGCGGTTCTCGTGGATCTGCCGGCGCAGCTTCATGAAGACGATGGTCAGCAGAAGGAGGCCAAAGAACGCCACGATGGCGAGGATGGCAATGGAGATCAGGAAATATGGGTCCATTGCATCTCCAGGTTGAGAGTCCGGGCCAGGATCTTGCGCGCCCTGGCAACCAGCTCCAGCGCATTGAAAGGCTTGACCATGAAATCTTCCGCGCCCGCTTCCAGGCCACGAATGATGTCCTCTTCCCTGCTCTTGGCCGACAGGATGATCACCGGGATCTTCCTGGTCTCATTCTTCTCCCGCAGCAGGCGAAGTACCTCGTAGCCATCGCGGTACGGCATGATCAGGTCGAGGATCACCAGATCCGGCCTGAGCTCACGGATCGCGTCCAGCGCCTGACGACCGTCGGACGCGGTGAACACCTCGTAGCGGTTCTGCACCAGGATGGAGGAGACGAACTGCTGCACGATGGGATCATCGTCCGCCACCAGGATCCTCGGGGTATAGAAGCTCTTCATCATCAGAACCGATAGCGGACCAAGATGCCCCACTGGTCCGACTCGAAGCCGGTGGCGCTGTTCAGTGCATAGTCAGTCTCACCGTAGTACGCCTCCAGGCGCAGCCGGCGCGGAAGGTCGATACCGAAGCGCACCTCCCAGCCGAAGACGCTCTCGTTGTCCTCCTCGCCGCCCGCCAGAAACAACTCCTCGTTCTCGTCCTGGTCGAACGACTGGATGCCCCCCTCCAGGCGCACCGCCCAGTCAGCGCGCGGCGCGAACAGCGGCCCGCGGGCCGTGAACAGGACCAGGTTGGAGTAGAACGACTGCGGGTCGAAGTAACCGTTGTCCAGGTTCTGGTCGAAGTCCATGAACCGGAAGCGATAGCCCAGCTCGATATGGACATCACCGGCCAGATCCCAGGGATAGAGAAAGTGCGTGGTGAAGTGGATGCGGGAGTTGTCGTCGGAGAAGTCCGCAAGGCCTCCCGACAAGCCCACCTTGAACTCACCTAGCAGGCCCTCGGCACCGGCGTTCAACGACTCGAATGTGATGTCTCGATCCACCACCTCGCGCAGGGCGTCAAAGGTGCGGTGATCCACCGCCGCGTTCCACCTCCACGTGCCGGTGATGGGGCCGAAGGCCGCCACCGTGCCCACCGCGCGGGAGTGCTCGTCGTCGCTCATGCCGAGCCCCTCCGCGAACACGGATGGGTCGATGAAGTCCACGCCACCGGTGACGCGCAGCTCCACGCCATGCGGCAGCGACGCCCCGAAGCGCAGACCGACGAAGTCCACCGTGGCCTCGCCACCGTCCAGACGGGTCTCGGCACGGCGGGCGATGCCGGTCAGGGTGGTGAATGTGGTCAGGTGCCCGGTGGCCGCAACCTGCGTGACGCGGTACTCGTTGCCGTCGTTGTCGTCCACCTGGTCGTAGCTCGACTCGATCACCGGCTTCTGGTGCTGCTGCAGCTCGATGCGGTAACGGGCCACCTCCGCATTGCCGGGCTGGTCGCTGTCCAGTGCATCGAGCAGCTCGTGCCCCCGGCGGGTCTCGCCGCGCCACAGCGCCAGCTGCGCCTTGCCCAGCCGGGCCCCCACGTGCTGCGGGTGGGAGCTGAGGATGGCGTCATAGCGATTGTCGGCGCTGCTGAGGTTGCCGGACCAGGACAGCGTGCGCGCCAGGCCCACCTGCGCCTCGATGTTGTCCGGCTCGGCGTCGAGGATCACGCGGTACTCATCGACGGAGCGGTTCAGCTTCCCCGCCCACGACAGTACCTTGGCCAGCTCCAGGCGCACCTCCTGATCGTCCGGATTCCCGGCAAGATGTTCCTCGTAGTACTCGATGACCTCGGCATAGGCCCCGGACCAGGACTTCACCTTGGCGCGCTCCAGACGGATCCTCTCATCGCCGGCGTGCCGCTCCAGGTAGCGATCGTAGTTCTTCAGCGAGCGGTTGTGCTCGCTGGCCCACGAGTACGTGCGGGCCAATCCGAGCAGCGCCTCGTCATCAGACGGATCCTGTTCCAGCGCCTGCTGGTAGAGCTCGATGGCCACCTGGTACTCCCCGCTCCAGGAGGTCACCTGCGCCAGCTCCCGCAGCGCCACCTGGTCGCCGGGGCTCGCCTCCAGGATCTTCCGGTAGGCCTCGATGGCCTGGTCGAACCGGCCGTGATTCTTGTGATCCCGGGCCTCCTGCAGGTCGGCGCCCAGGAGACCGGTGGTCGCCAGCAGCAGCATGATGGTCAGCAGAACCTCGGGCCATCTCTTCATGGGTGATCTCCCACGGTGCCGGGCAACGACGTGAAGGCCTCGCGCAGCACTCTGTACGATTGCTTGAGCTCCAGGTGGTAGGCCGGCTCGTCCCAGGCCTTCCACGTGAACGGCGGCAGCGACTGGAAGTCCACTTCCTCACCCCAGGCGTCACGCAGGGACACGTGTATCCGGATGCCCTCGGTGCGCGAGGTGCCGAACGGCGGCCCCTCGACCCCGAGGTGATCCAGGACACGCTTGCTGGAAGGATCGGTGATCTGGAGCAGGTT
>CBDVAL010000186.1:0-7106 GCA_965371955.1 uncultured bacterium
CGACCTTCAGGGTCTCGCGATCGCGAATGCCCTGGGTGACCATGAAGTGCATCTGATAATCGCGGTAGAGCGGCTCGCCGTTGAGCGTCGCATGGCCATAGCCCCAGCCGGCAACATAGATGAATGTCTTTGGCCAGTTGCTGTCCCCACAACCCGAATCGCCGTGCTCGTAGACATAGGCGGCGATGCCCCCATCCTGGCAGGGGCTGAATTCGTGAAAGCGGTCGATCTCCAGCACCAGATCGCCCTCCGGAACTTTGAGCCGGGCGACGAAGCGACCAGTGTTCTCGATTTCGTTCACGTCGATCTCGGCGGTTCCCTCCACGGGATGCACGCTGGAGGGGTCATTGCCCATGTGGTTCCAGCCGACCTCTTCGTTAAGACGGCCGACCTGGTGGATGCGGGTGCCCGACAGGATGAAGCGGCCGTCGTAGAGGTCGTGCGCCTCCGGTTCGTAGAGGGTAATCTCCGCCCCCGGTTGCCTGCGGGGCGTGGCCTGCCCTCTGCCCGCCTGCTGAGCCAACGGGGCGACCATCGTGCACAGCCCGGTTATCGTGAGACACAGTCCGATCTGTTTCATGGCGGCAATCCCTCCCGTTCACCTTGCCAAAGTATCAATCCCGGCCAAGGGCATACATGATCTCAAGGCGCTCGGTCTTTCCCGATTCTATGTGAACTGCCTGGTGCTGCGAGCCCAGCCTCTCGTGCCAGATTTCCAGAACGTAGCGACCCGGCGGGATGTCGGAGATACGAAAGCTCCCGCTGGAGTCGGTCACCGCGTGGAAAGGGTGGGCATCGACTCTGACGAACGCCTGCATCCAAGTGTGAACATCACACTTCACGATGATCATTCCCGGTTTCGCCACCGTTCTGGAGATGCCCGGGCCTCCGGCCGGCAGGGCGATGTTCGCCTCGAGGGGGCCGTAGAGATGCGTGGTGTGCAGGATCGGGTCGCTGTTGGTGGTCTCGATTGTTCCGCCCACCGTGAGCACGCCGACATGAGGAACGAAGCGGCAGTCTGCGTTGTCCAGGACGAGCCGGTCGTCGCGAATCGGGGGAATTGTCTCTTCCGGGACACCGTTCAGCGCCACGATGACGTTGGCGATCCCCCGGTTCTTCGGGTCGATCCACATGTCCTCCAAGGTGTGGTCCAGCCCGCAAACCTCGACCTCGGTGGTGTTCCGGACCCGTGTCAGTTGCGGGATCTCCTCTCCGGCCAGCCCGACGTGGCCCGTCAGAACACCGCCGGCTATCTCGGTTGCCACACCCGGGACCGGGGTCGCGACACGCCGGACCTCTGTCTCGGCACCTCGGCCCGGGGTCATGGCTTCCGCGGCGGTTTCCGGTGCCTGCTGCGTCTCTGCCAGTCTGCAGCCCACAGACAAAGCAAGGACGAAGACCGCCGTCCATGACGAGATATGTCTGGAGCTGTTGTGGTTCCTCAAGACCTCATCCGCCGTCCCGGGCTTGTGTTTCCGGGACCTGCCCAGCATACTCCCACAACTTGGTTTCCACCATTGACAGGTACGCTCTTGACCTTGAACCTGCATTAAAGGTCTAGGATGGCCCCAGCGTGAGTTCGAACCGGGCCCACGGAAGCGGGCACCGGGCAAGGAGGCAAGCGATGACACCACGAATCAATCCGGGAGGAGTCCTCCTGGCCACCATCGTCGGCATGGTTCTGGTCCTGGCAGCGTCCCGAACCGGCTCCGGCGTGGTGTTTGCCTCTTCCTCCGGGGAAGAGGCGCAGGGGGAGACCGACCCCACCGGCTTTCAGCCGCCGGCCTGGTACACCGATCCCGAGCTGGGTACCACATGGAAACGCTTTACCGGCCGTTACATCTTCGAGCGCACCTGTACGTCTTGTCACCGATGGGGACCGAACTACTGGCCCCGCGCCCAGTGGCAAACGTATCTGGAAGAATTTCCGGGAAACCACGAGCCGGCGGTATCCCGGGACTACTCCGATCTGACCGCCATGTTCCGCCCCGCGAAGTACGTCCCGAGCGGGGCCCAGCGTGACGACACCCTCAGAGAGTTTCTCCTCTCGGAGGCACCCGATTCCACCGGGAGCGAGGAGGAGCGGCTGGCTCCCTACGAGTCATTGCCCAAGGTTGGGGATTCGGCGCCCGATTTCGAGATCGTCGACATCGAGGGACACCGGCACCGCGTGTCCGATTACCGGGGAGAAAAGCAGCTCGTCCTGGTCTTCTCTCGGGCACACTGGTGACCGCCCTGCATGCGTCAGCTGGTGCAGCTGAACAAGGCGTATCCCGAGATTCAGGAACTCGGCGGTGAGCTCCTGGCCGTCCACCTGGAGTGCAGCCCTGCGGGCAGTGAGGCCGCAAGGAAGAAGGCTGCGTTGCAATTCCACCTGGCCAACGATGACCGTCTGCAAGTAGCGACGGCCTACAGCCCGACAAGCACCTACCTTGTGGGGTTGGACGGAAGGATCAAGGCGCGCTGGCTCGATCAGATTCACGAAAGGGTCGGCGGAGAGGAACTCATCGAGGCCATGAAGGCAAAGTGACAGGCGGCGCGACGCCATCCTGCACATCCTGGCCCTGAGGGTCCAGGACCCCGCGGTCTCTTGACATGGATGTCCAGGCACGCGAGAATGGAATCGGATCATCCAGCCAGTACCGAGAGCTCGCAGATACTCGGAGGGCTCCTGAGTCCATGGATATTCGTGAGAGCGTGGACGAGATCTTCCAGCGGAGAACGCGGTTGACAGACCGCTTCTACGAGGTCCTCTTCGAGCGCTCTCCCGAGGCGCAGCGGCTCTTTCAGGGCGTGGACATGAACGTTCAGTCCATCATGCTCACGATGGCGCTCGGAGCCATCCGCGAATACCCCGACATCAACAACGCGTTCCGGGCGTACCTCAGGGTGCTGGGCACCAAGCACAAGAGAAAGGGCGTTGCCAAGGAGCTATACGCCAACTTCCTGGAGGCATTGCTGGCCACCCTGGAGGAGTTTCACGGGGAGGACTGGGATGAGAGCCTGGCCGGGCAATGGGGCGACGCGTGCGACGAGGCCATCGAGTTGATGCTCGACGGCTACGATGAGCCCGCCAGCGCCTAGCCCTCAGCCGTTCCCGCTGGCGGCACCGGAGTTCACGCAATCTCGAACCCGCCGCCCTTGGCGCTCGACTCGTTTCCGGGCCATCTCGGCGTTGCGCACGGCGTGGATGACGTCCTGCTGAGTGGCAACATCGTGCTTGCGCAGGTCCTGCACGCTGGCCAGGACCTCGCGGCGGTAGGTCAGATCGACCTCGGCGATCGCCAGGTCCTTTCCGATACGATGACAGTCGATCTGCAAGTACCGCCGACGTGCCTCGTCGAGACGAGCGTGCCGCTGGGCCGCGGTCTCCTGGGAGCCGGGAGCAGGGCAGACACTCGCGTACTGCTCGACCTCGGCTTCCTGTCGCTTCAGCAGCAGTCGCTGCCGCTTTACTTCGATCCCGGCCACGTCGCGGTCGTGCTTGGCCGTGAGATAGACCATCCGCTCCACCGCGTCCTTCTCCCATAGTTGATCAACCAGCGTGAAGATCGATTCCGCGGCCGCCAGACGTGACACTGCCAGATCGACGGCCAGCTCGAGCTCCTCGCGATCCACTCTCTCCTGGTGCAGAACCAGGGGACAAAGGGGATGCGCGGCGTCGCCGGCGGTCGTGGCGGACCACACGAAACAGGCGCTCAGGATCGACGCGGTGACTCCGAGCCCACGCACTTCCATGTCGCACCTCCTGGCCCCATCCTACGGGATTCGCTTACGACCTCCCGCGCTTCCTTGGACCAATACACAAACTTCAATCTAGCCCGCAGTGCGCTGGAACTCCTCCATGAAGCTCGCCAGGGCCTGCACTCCCTCCAGAGGGAAGGCGTTGTAGATGCTGGCGCGGCCACCTCCCACTGAGCGGTGGCCCTTCAGGCCCACGAAGCCCTTGTCTGCCGCCTCCTGCAGGAAGCGCTTCTCCAGGCTCTCCGACGGCAGCCGGAAGGTCACGTTCATCGACGAGCGTGAATCCTTCTCGGCGTGGCCGCGGTAGAAGTCCGAAGCGTCCATCAGATCATAGAGCGTGGCCGCCTTGCGGCGATTGCGCTCGTCGATGGCGGCCAGGCCCCCTTCGGTCTCGATCCACTCCAGGACGCGGGCCATGACGTAGATGGGGAACACCGGAGGCGTGTTGTAAAGAGACTTCTTCGCCGCCTGCAGCGCGTACGAGAGCATGGGGGACAGTCCCTCCGGCGTGCGCGACAGCAGTTCCTCGCGGACGGCCACCAGGGTGACGCCCGCAGGGCCCAGGTTCTTCTGCGCGCCGGCGTAGATCACACCGTGGCTTGCGAAGTCCATGGGGCGCGACAGGATGTCCGAGGAGGCATCGGCCACCAGCGGCACGTCGCCGGATGTGGGCTCCTGCTTCCACTGGGTGCCGAAGATGGTGTTGTTGGTGGTGTAGTGCAGGTACGAGGCCTCGGCGTCGCGCCGTATCTCGGCGTCCGTGGGGATACGGCGGAAGCCGCCTTCCTCCGTGGAGGCTGCCAGGTTCACGGTTCCGTGGTGCTTTGCCTCGGCTGCCGCCTTCTTGGACCACGTGCCGGTAATTATGTAGTCGGCCTTGCCGCCGGGGGGCATGAGGTTCTGCGGCACCATGCTGAACTGTAGCGAGGCGCCGCCCTGCAGCAGCAGGATCTTGTGAGTCCCCGCCAGTCCGGTGAGGGTCGCGAAGCGCTGCTGTGCGTCCTCGTGAATGGCCGAGTACTCCGGCGAGCGGTGGCTGATCTCCAGCAGCGACAGGCGTGTGCCGGGCAACTCCTTCACCGCGGCGGCCGCCTGCTCCAGGACGGGCCGGGGGAGGATGGCCGGACCGGCATTGAAGTTGTAGGCAGGTTGCGTCATGGAAACTCTCCTTGCCGCTGTGCGGCGGGATCAGTCCAGTGAGGTCAGCGCCAGCGCCAGCACGTCCGGGTTGCCGGTGCGGATGCGTTCCTGTAACTCGGCCGAGGGCTGCTGATCGATGCGCAGCCGGGCACACGCGGCCTCCGCCCCCTCGAATACCACGTTCTCCATCTCCTGGACATTGATGGACGCGCCGCGCAACTCGTCCAGGACATGCGCCAGGACGCCAACGCGATCCCGGTGACGGACGGTGAGCAGGCAGCGAGCCGGTGTGCGCTGCGCCAGGTTCACGCAGTGCGGCACCTGGCCCGACTCGGCGTAGACGTGAATGATGTGCACGGTCTCCTCGGCAATGGCCGCCTGAGACTGCTCGGTGGAAGCGCCGATATGATGGGTACCGTAGAGGCCGGGCAGCTGCGCGATGGGATCGCCGAACTCCACCTCGGTGGCGGCAGGTTCGTCGGCGAAGACGTCGAGGCCGGCGCGGATACCCTTCTCCTCCATGGCCTTCGCCAGGGCGTCCTGGTCAACGATGTCGCCGCGGGAGGTGTTGATGAAGAACGCACCAGGCTTCATGGCGGCGAAGAACTCGGCGTCGATGATCCCCCGGGTCTCCGGCGTCTGGGCCAGGTGTACACTGACGGCATCGGCGCGGCGTGCCACCTCCAGTGGTGAGCCGGCGCGTTCGATTTCCAGCTCGGCAGCGCGCTCGTCGGTGAGGGAGCGGCTCCAGGCCACCACCGGCATGCCGAAGGCGTGCGCCCGGAGAACCACCTCGCGGCCGATGTTGCCCAGACCGACCACCCCCAGGGTGCGGCCCATGAGGCCCGCGGCCCTGGAGTACTCCTTCTTGTTCCACTTGCCGGCGCGCAGGTCGGCGACGTTGTCGGGGATGCGGCGGTCCATGGAGAGCAGCAGCCCCAGGGCCAGCTCGGCCACGGCCACCGAGTTCTTGCCGGGGCAATTGGCCACGTAGATGCCCAGCCGGCTGGCCGCTGCCACATCAATGGTGTTGTAGCCGGCGCCGGCGCGCACCACCAGCGCCAGCGAACCGCCCTCCAGCATGGGAGCTGTGACCCTGGTGGAGCGCACCACCAGGACGTCAGGTTGATGCTGCCTCAGCGCTTCGGCCAGGGCATCATCCTTGAGCTGGGGGTCCGAGGTGACCTTGCAGCCCATCTCCTTCAGCCTGGCGATACCGCCGGCAGGAAACTTGTCGGCGAGCAGTACAAGCATGGACGGATCCTCCGGTGGGCCGATTCTATACCCCTCCCGCCGTAAAATAAATGGGCGCTTGCCTCCGTTGCGGACGCGCCGTAGACTCTGGAGTCCCGGAACGGAGAGGGTTTACCATGTCGAGCTGGACCATTGCCACCTGGAACGTGAATTCCATCCGCACGCGGCTGGAGCACGTCCTGTCCTGGTTACAGGAGAACTCGCCGGATGTCCTGTGCCTGCAGGAGACCAAGGCCACCGAGGAGCAGTTCCCGCTGCAGCCGTTCCAGGATCGCGGCTGGCATGTGGCGCAGGCAGGCCAGAAGAGCTACAATGGCGTGGCCCTCATCAGCCGCGAGCCCCTGGACGAGGTACGCGCCGGGTTTCCCGGCGATCCCGATCCCTCCAAGGCCCGCGTGCTCTCCGGCACGTGGCGCGGGACGCGGCTGATCACCGTCTACGTGCCGAATGGCTCCGAGGTGGACTCGCCGGCCTACGCCTACAAGCTGTCGTGGCTGGAGGCCATGCAAAGCTGGCTGGAGCAGGAGGGGGATCCGGCGCAGCCGCTGGCCATCCTGGGAGATTTCAACATTGCCCCGGACGATCGCGACGTCTACGACCCGGAGAGGTTCCGAGGACGCATCCTGTGCACCGACGCTGAGCGTGGGGCGCTGAACCGGCTCACCGGATGGGGTCTGCACGACCTGTTCCGGCGCTACCAGGAGGCCGGCGGTCACTACTCGTGGTGGGACTACCGTGCCGGACGCTTCCGTCGCAACCTCGGCCTGCGCATCGACCTCATCCTGGCCACCGAACCTCTGACAGCGCGCGCCACCGATTGCCGCATCGACCCGGCGCCGCGTCGCCTGGAGCGGCCGTCGGACCATACACCGGTACTGGCCACCTTCTCCGGCTGAGCGCTCATGCGGCCCCCTGGCTTCTCGCGCCGTACGCAGTGGACGGCACGCACCAATCGCTGGTCGGCGCTG
>CBDVAL010000187.1:0-7066 GCA_965371955.1 uncultured bacterium
GTCTCACCCGTCCTGGTGCGCCAGCCCGGAGCCTTGCGCCCCTCCGGGAGCAGCAGCTCGGCAATCCGGCGCGCCTGGTCTTCATAACCACCCGGGTTACCGCGCAGATCCAGAACCACCTCGGCCATCTCCGGCAGCGAATCCAGCACCTGTTCCACGGCGCGCGCCGCCGCCGGGTCGCGCAGGCTGGTGAGGCGTAGATAGACACCGCCCTCCTCGCGCAACTTCCAGTACAGCGATCGCGAACCATCGCCGGTGTCGGGCTCGGAGGCCAGGACCTCTCCTGCCGCCAGCAGGCGCGCCAGCCCATCGGCCGGATCGAGCAGCTTCGTGTGGGGATCATCCAGGCTTGCGGCCAGGCGGCCGATGGCTGCATGGGCGTCCAGCGCGTCGCCGAGCTGGCCGTGGAATCGATGCTTCCAGTCCAACCAGTCCTCCCGGACCATTCCGTCACCGACGTAGGTGTCGCGCAGATAGCGCCACGCCAGCAGGTAGAGCTGCTCGGGCTCCAGCGCAACACCGCCGACGAGAAACAGGCGCACCGACTCCGGATCCCCGGCCAGCAGAAAGGCTCGCATCGCCAGCGGCAGGACATGTCCCGACGGGTCCGCCGGCGCCAAGGCCAGCGCACGCCCGAGTTCGGTCAGGGCATCCGGGACCTTGTCCATCTCGATGAGTGCAGCTCCGGCCAGGGTATGTCCCAGCGACTCGAGCGGCAGGAGGTGCAGCGCGTGACGCGCGTGGAGTAGAGCCACATCGGGCTCTCCCTGGCTCAACGCCAGAGCGGCGAGATCCAGATGGGCGAATGGATAGTCGGGTGACTGCCGCGTGGCGCCCTCCAGCAATGTCCGCGCCGACGCCTCATCGCCGAGCTCCCGGCGCGCGTAT
Organism: uncultured bacterium; assembly: GCA_965371955.1. Classification (GTDB taxonomy): domain Bacteria; phylum Acidobacteriota; class Polarisedimenticolia; order CBDVAL01; family CBDVAL01; genus CBDVAL01. The sequence goes on from CBDVAL010000187.1 coordinate 889, forward strand.
GCCAGCGCGACCTGGGTGCGCACATCGTCGGGAAACCGTGCCTGCAGCCGACTCAGATCCTCCACTCCCCCCTCGGGATCGCCCAGCAGGGTGCGCAGCGCTGCGCGGGCACGCAGCGCAGCCGGCCTCCTCTCCGCGCGCCGTGTGAGCTCGGCCACGGCACGGATCACTCGCTGCGGCCGCCCTTCCAGCAGGTCTCGCAATGGCTCGAGAATGCCGTTGTCGTTGGGCTCGAGCTCCAGCGCACGCAGCAGGCGCGCCACCGCCTCGTCGGCCCGTCCGCCAGCCTGGAGTGCCAGAGCCAGCTGGATGCGCGCCTGCTCGGAGGTCATGGAGTTGGCCAGGAGTCCACCCAGCCGCTCAATTTCCGGCTCCAGGGCATGTGCCATGGCGAGGGCCCGGAAGCGGCTGCGCGCCGCGAAGCGATCACCGGGACGCAGGGTGAGCGCGCCCTGCCATGCCAGTGCCTCGGCCAATCGGTCCCCTGTAGCCGCCTCCGTCGCGGCCAGGGCATAGAACCCGGCCAGATGATGAGGAAAATCCCGCAGATGCCCGCGCAGCAGGCGCCCCGCCTGCTCGAGACTGCCCTGCTGTAGCGCCAGGATCGCCCGCCGATGGCGGGGATCGCCTCCCAGAGGCCAGCCCGTCGCGTCATGGTTTCCCAGCACGGCGGCGGCCGCTGCCGGATTGCCGGCCTGTTCCAGGATCTGGGCGTAGCGCGCGGCGACCCCGGGGTTCTCGGGGTCGGATTCCAGCTGGGCGCGCAGCCGGCGGATCGCGCCCTGCAGGTGCCGGACGCGTTCCAGGTGCCGCACCGCCAGGGGCATCTCCGGACGCAATGCCAGATACTCCTCCCAGATCCGTCCGGCCCGGGCCAGATCGCCCTGCGCCTGCCGCGCCAACCCCAGCCGGGCCAGCGCCTCCCCCTGTGCATCCGACTGGCGGCGTGCCTGCGCGAAGCGCTTGGCGGCCGCCTCGTGTTCGCCCCTGCCGGCCAGCGCCCTTCCCTGCCCCACGAGAGCAGCCGCGCGCTTCTCGGGTGTGGTCACCGAATTCCCCAGGTTGCGGAAGACGTTCTCCGCCTCCCGGTAGCGGTGCTCGGCCAGGAGCAGCTGCCCCAGTCCGAATAATCCCCGCGGGTGGCCCGGGTAGGCCTTCAGGTCACGGCGGTAGAGCGCCTCCGCCGTGCCGAGATGCCCTCCGCGGCGCATCTCGTCGGCGGTCTGGAAGGGTGGGAGTTCCGCCACCGGCCCCTGGGCCAGTGCAGCCGGAGGCAGGAGAAGCGCCAGGATCAGCACTGTCTGGCGACAGCGCGGGTTTTTCAACGGCCTGCTAGACTCACGCTCAGAGCTTGTAGCTGAAGCCCAGCATGATCTGGTTGCCACCGATGTCGTAGTCCGACTCGCTCTCAAACATCGTCACATTGCTATCGGCCAGGAACAGCAGGCGGTTCTCGATATGGACGGACCAGTGCGGCAAGAACTGCCAGGTCACACCCGCCGACACGGACACAGGAATAATGGTGCGACGATCGCCCCGGCTCTCGCGGAACTCCGTCCTCGGGTCGCACCCCGGCTCCACGGAGGGAATGCACGTCAAGTTGAGGTATTCCGCCTCGACGATCTCACGCCACAGGTTGGCCCACAGGCCGGCGCCGCCCCCCAACCAGAGGCGCCACCGGCCGGGGGTCCAGTTGTAGCGTGCCGTGATGTGAGCGAAGTACAGCGTGTATTCCATGCGATCGGTGACGTTGACGGGAATATCCTCGGCCTCGGTGTTGCCGTCCTTGTCGTAGTCGCCCGGATCCTCATTGGCAATGTTGGGGTCGTCCACGTTGGCGTTACCCGGCACGGTGTGCGTGGCGTCGGTGGAGAAGATCCCGGCATCCACCGCCAAGGAGAAGCGCGAGTCGGCGTCCCGCCGGAACTCGTAGACGAAGCCGATGAAATTCCCCTCGAACTCTTCCGCGTCGAAGCTGCGGCGAAAATCGAGCAGCGTCCGTCTGCCGTCGATGAGTTCGTCGAGGTGGATGTTATCGTTGAGGAGCTCGCCGGTGTCCCTCAGGGGACCACCCCTCCGGTCCTCCCCGGTACAGATAAGCCCCTCGCTTGCATCCGCGGGAACCTGCACGCCGATGCAACCGGGAGCACGGTAGCGGAGTCTCAACGCGAGTTCCGCCGAGTAGGGCAGGTCCAACGAGTCGAATCCCGCCGGCAGGCGCGGCTCGATATTGGGATCGTCGAAGTTGGTATTGCCCACGCGCAGCCCGAAGTGGTGCTCCGCAGCCAGTGCGCTCGGGCCCAGCATCAGAGCAACGAGGACCAATAGGACGAACCAGGTCTTCTTCATGAACTTCCTCCGAACGGGATGCGACCGCGAACAAACCCGTAGCGCACCTGTAAGAACACCTGGGTGCCCTATCCCTGAGCCAGCAAGACCGATAATCAGCGTGGGCCGACCAATTATATGCACCGGCCCCACGGTGTCAACCAAGCCGATCGGCAGTTGCACTGACCCCCGGCGGCGGGGACTGGTTCCATCCGCCGGAACGCGGGGAGGCCCTGAAGTATAATTCCGCGCCATGGCGACACCCTCCGCAGTGCTGGAACCTGCCGAGCCCGAAGATCTGCCAGGCGCGTGGGCGGTCTATCTGGCGTGCACCCGCCCTGAGGAGCCGGCAGGATGCCATCAACCGGCGCCGGACCGGCCGGATCTGCCGCCACCCCTCTATGCGCACCTGCTGCTGACCTCCGAGGGCGCATTCTGGGTGGCCCGCCACGAGGATCAGGTGGTGGGATTCGCCGCTGCGGTGACGCGGGGGCGCTTGTGGTGGCTCTCCGAGCTCTGGGTGGCCCCCGGGTTCCGCGGCCGGGGCATCGGCTCGGCGCTGCTGCGCAAGGTGCGGCGGGCCAGCCGCGGGCTGCGCGGCCGTGTGCTGGCCGGGCTCACCGGCCTGGATGGAGCCGGGATGGTTCTGGGACTGCGCGCCGGCATGTGGGCACGCTACCCCGTGTTCACGCTGGAAGGAGGACAGGAAGCCGTAGAACGGCTGCATCGGGCCCATCCCATGCCTCCAGGGGCCCGCATGGCTCGCTACGATGCCGCGGCCAGACTGGGGCCGCGTTCGCCGCTGCTACGGCTGGATCGGGAGGTCCTGGCCGGCACCCGCCCGGACGATCACGTCTTCTGGATGACCCGCGGCGGGCGTACGTGCCTGCTGCTGTGGAAGGGGAATCGCGCACTGGCGTACGCCTACCTGGGCACCGGGGGCGAGGTGGGCCCGCTGGCCGCCGCCGGTCCGCAGGGGCTGCTGAGCGCCCTGGGACTGGTGGTCTCGAAAGCAGCCCGCAACAGCGAGACGGTCCGCCTGCGCATTCCCGGGATCAACCATGCCGCGCTGAAGGCAGTGCTGGACGCCGGATTCCAGGTGGTGGCGGACTCCCAGCTGATGGCCAGCGAGGAGTTCGGGCACCTGGAGCGCTATCTGCCGGGCGACGAGTCACTCTTCTAGAGGACTACTCCTCCAACTGCCGCAGCGCCTCGGCGATGGAGCGGATGGAGAACGGCTTCTCCAGGTAGGCATTGCCCGTGGACTCCAGGAACGCGATGGTATCGTGGGCCACCAGATCTCCGGTGGCGAAGATCACCTTGGCGGCCATCGCCGGAAGCTCGCGCGACAGCGCCTCGTAGAACTGCCGGCCGCTCATCCCGGGCATCTTCAGATCGGTGATCACGGCGTCATATTCCTGCTCGTGTATCCGGTCCAGGGCGTGCAAGCCGTTGGCGGCGCAGTCCACCTCGTGGCCGCGCATGCGCAAGGCTTCGCTGAGGAACTCCAGGATGGTTTCCTCGTCGTCCACCACCAGGATACGACGCTCCTTCTCCTGCACCGCCTCCCGGGGGACCGCGCCGGAAGCGTCCAGGACACGCCCGGCACCTTCCGCCGCGGCCGGCGCACCCGACTCAGCCGGCAGCTCCACCACGAAGATGGTCTCCAGGTTACTCCGGCTGGTCACGCTGATGGTTCCGCCGTGATCCTGAATGATGCCGTGACATAGCGAGAGCCCCAGACCGGTGCCCATGTTGACTTCCTTGGTGGTGAAGAACGGCTCGAAGATCCGACTACGGATGTCCTCCGGAATCCCGGGGCCGTTATCCACGAAGCGGATCACGACGCGATCCCGGATGCGCTCGCTGGTCACGGTGAGGACCCCGCCTCGCCCGGTGCCGGCCATGGACTGGTGGGCGTTGTTCAGCAGGTTTACGAACACCTGCTGCAGCTGGTGTGAATCGGCCCGGATCCTGGGCAGGTCGGCCTCGAGTTTTCGCACCACCCAGATGGTGTCCGCGCGCATCTGATAAGCACGCAGCTCCAGGGTCTGCTCGAGCAGCTCGTTCACCGAAACCGAACTCCACTGGCAGCGCCGTTTCCTCGCGAACATCAGCAAGTTCTGGACAATGCGGTGGCAACGCCGCGCCTCGTACTGGATGCGCTCCAGGTTCCTGTGCGCGTTCTCGCTCTCGGGCCGGTCGAGCAACAGTTGCGCGTACCCGATGACCCCGGTGAGCGGGTTGTTGAGCTCGTGGGCCACGCCGCTGATGAGTTCGCCCATCGCCGAGAGCTTTTCGGACTGAAGAAGCCGGCTACGCATCACCTCCGTCTCCCCTTCCGCGCGGCGACGCTCGGTCACATCACGACCGATGATCTGCAAGAACGGCGCCTCACCCGAGCGCACCGAACCGGCGGTGATCTCCAACGTCAGCTCCCGCTGGTCCGGACACCGCAGGCGGATCTCCTGGATCCCGGCGGATCCGGTGGCCGCGGCCTCTTCCAGGTAGCGACGCCCCAGTTCCGTGTCCTCCGTGCAGATCAGGTCGGGCCACCGCATCCCCTCCAGACGCTCGGCCGACCGTCCGGTCAGCGCCACGGCGCAGGGGTTGGCCTCCTGGATGGTAAACGCCAGCGGGTCCACCAGGAAGATGGCCTCCAGGGAATGGTGCACCAGGCTACGGTATTTCTCCTCCGAGGCCGCCACCTGCCGGTGCATCTCGACGAACCGGGCCTCCATGCGGCGCGCCTCGCTCACGTCGCGCATGATGACGCTGCTTCCCATGACCCCGCCGGTGACATCATGGACGGGAGAAATCGTCAGCAACACATCCACCAGGCGGCCGTCCTTGTGCAGGTGTCGCGCCTCGTGCTCTTCGATGACGTCGCCCTGCGCCACGCGCCGCAACAGGTGGTCGGTGTCCGGGGCCTCCTCGGGATGCGCCAGGACGGAGATCTTGCGCCCCACCATCTCCGGCTTCAGGTAGCCGAACATCTGCTCCGCGGCGCGGTTCCAGCGCTGCACCCTTCCGTCCAGAGTGATGGTGGCAATGGCATCGCCGGCGGCCGCGATGAGTCCTTCCAGGTAATCCCGGGTCTCCACCACCTCATCCAGCAGTCGGCTCTTCTCTATGATCTGCGCCAGCAATCCGGACAATGTCTCGAGCAACCAGCGTCCCTCGTCGTCGAAGTCATCGAGTTGATCGCTGTTGACGTCCAGAACCCCGATGACTTCCTCCCCCGCCCGCAACGGAAAACAGATCTCGCTGCGCACCTCGGGAAACAACGCCACATAGTCCGGATCCTGCCGCACGTCCGGCACCACCGCGGTCTCGCCGGACCGGACGACGCGCGCCACCACGCCTTCCTCCAGCGTCTGACGGTAGCCCTCGGGAATCCTGGCCTTGCCCCGGGAGCACCAGGCACGGTTCACCACCTCTCGGCGCTCGGGGTCCAGCAAGCCGATGGAGCTCGAGAAGTAGCCCACTTTCTCCACCAGCCCGTTCACCGCATGGTCCAGCGCCTGGGACAGGTTCTCCGCGCCCAGCGCCTCGCGGCAGATGGCGGCGATCCAGCCGACCTTCTCGGTGGACGACAACGGGACGTGAGGAGTTTGGAACGGTTCCGCGTGCATGGGGTGCTGCCCTCGTCCGACAGGTCGCCGGGATGAGGGCCGACGCAGGTTCGCCGGCCGCCAGCATGCGGGTGAGCAGGAACCATGCCACCAGCAGCTGAACGCACGTCACCGGGAGAGCGCCAGAACGCTTACAGGCCAAGCAATCTCAGGTCACAAGGTGCCCGTGTCGGAGAAACCGCCCGCCGTGTCAACCCAGTGACGGTCGGGCGCCC
>CBDVAL010000188.1:0-7060 GCA_965371955.1 uncultured bacterium
GTTCTGCTCCGCCTGGCGACGCACCTCCGCCGCCTTCTCACGTTTTACCAGCTCCACCGCCATATCGGTGAGATCGCGGATCATGGATTCCACGTCGCGACCGACGTAGCCAACCTCGGTGAACTTGGACGCCTCGACCTTGATGAACGGTGACGATGTCATGCGCGCCAGGCGGCGGGCGATCTCGGTCTTCCCCACACCGGTGGGTCCGATCATGATGATGTTCTTCGGCGCCACTTCCTCGGCCATCTCCTTGGACAGGCGCTGGCGCCGCACGCGGTTGCGCAACGCGATGGCCACCGCGCGCTTCGCCTTCTTCTGTCCCACCACGTGGCGGTCCAGCGCCGAGACGATCTGCTTCGGCGACATGTGATCGGTGTCGAGAGGATCTTGCTCCCCGGAACGCTCGGGCATGTAGAAGACCATGGCTATCCCTCCGCTCGGTCACCGGAGGCGTCCATCTCCTCCACAACGATGCGGTCGTTGGTGTAGATGTCGATCTCGGAGGCGATGATCAGAGACGCCCGGGCGATCTCAACCGCGCTGCGATCCGTGTGGCCGGTGAGAGCCTTGGCCGCCGCCAGCGCCAGCGAGCCGCCGGAGCCCACTGCCAGCAGACCGTCGTCCGGCTCGATGAGATCCCCGGTGCCGGAGAGCAGAAAGGAACGCCTTCCGTCGGCCACGATGAGCAGCGCCTCCAGGCGGCGCAGCGCGCGATCCACGCGCCAGTCCTTCACCAGTTCCACCGCCGCCCGTTCCAGGTTGCCGTGGTACTCCTCGAGCTTGCTCTCGAAGCGGGTGAACAGCGCGAACGCGTCTGCCGCGGAGCCGGCGAAGCCGGAGAGGATCTTGTCCTGATACAGGCGCCGCACCTTGTGAGCCCCATGTTTCATCACCGAATTGTTCATGGTGACCTGGCCATCTCCGGCCATGGCCACCTTGCCGCCGTGGCGAACACACAGGATGGTGGTTCCCTCGAAGTGATGAGGCATGCGTCTCGTTCTTCCCGGGTGCACCGCGCAGGGGGCTCGAAACCCTTCTGTGTCAGTGAATTGACAGGATCGGACTATAGCACCGCCGCAGAAGGAGTGTCAACCGAGGGTGCGCACCTCCAGCACCCCCGGCAACCTCCACACACTGTCGATGACATCCCGGTGATGGCCGTGGCGCTTGCAGTAGTCGAACGACACCACCGTGCCGTCGCTCTCCCGGGTCATGCGCAGTCGATCGACGTTGACCTGATGTTCGCGTAGCAATCCCTCGAGACGCCGGCGCAACGCGTCATCCATGTTGGCGAACAACAGGCGGCAGCTTACCGTCTCGCAGCGCCCCAGGAACACCATCTCCAGGCGCGCCAGGATCATGGTGATGCCCAGGATCATGCAGGTGGCCAGTAGCGGGAGCTTGAGATAGCCGGCGCCGGCGGTGAGCCCCACCGCAGCGCATGCCCAGATCATGGCAGCCGAGGTGAGCCCACGCACTGCGCCTCCCGACTGGATGATGGCCCCGGCGCCCAGGAAGCCGATGCCGGTGACTACCTGGGCGGCGATGCGGCCGGGGTCGGTCATGCTGCCGGGGGCGGCCGACTGCGCCACCAGCTGCGAGAGCATCATGAACATCGCCGAACCCAGGCAAATGAGCATGTAGGTGCGGAAGCCGGCGGCCTTGCCGCGAATCTCCCGCTCCAGGCCGATGAACGCGCCGCACACCCCGGCCAGCGTCATGCGCAGGACGAACGGGATGACCAACTCCTGGAATCCTTCCGGTACGAAGGCTTGCACGCCCCTGTCTCCTGCGGCCCGTGACGACGTCCGTACTCCATTATACTGGAAGCCCCGTGACACACTCTGACCAGAATTCCACCCTCCTCGCCGGGCTGCGTAGCGGGTGGGTGCGGCTGCTGCTGGCCTGCGCCGCCCTGGCGTGGAGCGGGCAACCCTGCGCCGCCGCATCGCCTCGCACCGGCGACATTGCCTTCACGGCGGCCGTGGGAGTCCACGGCGCCCTGGACGACGACGACTTCGGGGAGCAAGCCGCGCCCTCTGCGGCGCTGGACTTCCACTGGACGGCGCGCAACTCGCTACGCGGGACCCTGGGCCTGCTGCGACTTCCCGCGCAGGAGGGCAGCCGGCGCGGCTCGCTCACCACGCTCTACGCCACCGTCAACGTCTCTCACAACTGGTTCGGCGGCAGGCTGTTTCCTTTCGTCACCGGTGGGCTGGGGCTGTACGGCGTGCAGGAGAACGTCGCCCGTGACGGTGACCGCGACCATCTGGCTCTGGGCATCAACGGCGGCGGCGGCGTGGAGGTCCGGCTGGGGAACGCCTGGACGCTGCGCCTGGAGGGACTGGTGCATGTCCTCACCGGCGAGGATCCCTCCCGGCTGGCCACTGCCTCGCTGGGCCTCAAGTACTACTTCTGATGAGTGCCCTCTCCTCGCAGCTGTTTCTCTTCGACGTGGACGGCACGCTGGTGCGTCTGGACGGCGCCGGCCGCCGGGCCCTGGCGGCCGCCTTCCAGGAGGTGTTCCGCGTGGTGGACGCCACCCGCGCCATGGAGCTCATCCGCTTCGACGGTTGCACCGACCGCGCCATCCTCGGCGAGGCGGTGCGGCGCATGGGTCTGGACGCCGGTGAGTTCGCCCGGCGCGCGGCGGAGTTCGAGAGTTGCTACCTGCGCCATCTTGTTCGCACGGTGTCGGCACTCGGTGGAAGCGGCGTCCTGCCGTCGGTGGTCACCTCGCTGGAGACCCTGGAGCAGTGCGGCGCATTCCTGGGCCTGCTCACCGGCAACAGCGAGGCCGGCGCCCGGGCGAAACTCGAGCCGTCGGGACTCAACCGCTTCTTCCCTGCCGGGGCCTTCGGCTCCGATCATCACGACCGCGTGGTCCTCGCCGGCCTGGCGCACCGGCGCCTGGAGCAGCATGCACGGCGCACGTTTGCGCCCCGGGACGTGTTCGTGGTGGGTGACTCGCTGATGGACGTGCGCTGCGGCCGTGCCCACGGCTACTCCACCGTCGCCCTGACCACCGGTTGGACCTCGCATGAACTGCTGGCCGCGGAACAGCCGGACTACCTGCTGGACGGTCTGGACGAGCTCCTTCCGGTGCTGGCGTCGACCTAGAGACCCCTCTTCGGTCGCAAGTCCCACGAGTTCCTCTTGCCCTTCGGGTTGCGGCGGCGCGACGCCATCCGCTTCGTTCCAGCACCTGACCGATACCGGCGCAATTGATACAAAAGTCAAGATAAGGGGAGCGTGATGTATTATCTATTTATCGATTTTTTCTCATATCTACCTTGACATACATCTTGGAGCACGGTATACAGGGGGGACAGCGGAAAGGATCCTTGTATCTCCAGCGCGCCGGGCACTCGCATTGGCCCCGGACGAGCGGGAACACGCGCCGTCCTGGCCGCGCTGGTCGAACATCGTTCCGCACCCAAAGTAACAATCAAGAGCACGAGGGGGGAGCCATGTCAGACCAAGGTCGGACACAAAGGCTGATCCGGATCGCCGGCTATGTAGCGCTGGCGACGGTGGCAGTGTTGCTATCCGTGGAGCCACTCTGGGCGCAGTTGCCGTGCGATCAGAGTCCGTTCCCGACCTGTGGCGGCGATTGCCCGCCGGGAACGCACTGCGAGCCACCTCCCCCCGGCGCGGTCATCCTCGCCGACCCCCAACTCCCGCCGGAGCCGGAACCGCGCGATTGTGACAGCGTGGTCAGCCAGTACGAGGGTTCGGACGTCCATGCACTGTTCCCCAATGGCGTCGACTTCAGCAACCCCATTCACAAGTGCTTCCAGAACGTGGGGCGGGAAGACGACGGTGCGGGCAACGAGGTCGAGACCTTCTTCTCCACCGTGGAGGGCAGGGCCGACGTCGGCCAGGGCCCCACGCCCGTCACGCTGACGGGACCGGTGACCGTCGTGGTGTTCGGCAAGACGGGCAACACCACGGGTACCTTCGACACCGAGATCGTGTCGATGTCCCTCTCGGGCGACGTCGGTGGCATTTCGGTAGAGATTCGTGAGAGCCCGAGCCTGAAATCTCAGGGGCAGACCACGATCACCGATCTCGGTGGAGGCCAGTTCCAGGTCGACAGCTTCTTCGACGTCTTCATCGACGTCTCCGTGGGCGGGGGTCCCTTCCAGCCCCAGACCAACGGCCCGGGGCGCGTGACCCTGGTGCCGTCCAACCCCGACCCGTGCCAGTGCGTCGACGATGTGCCCTGCGACCTGAGCGACCCCTTGACGTGCGGTGGCGTCTGCCCGGATCCGAACGATGTGTGCGTGAGCGACAGCGGCGGCGACATCGATTTCGATGGTATTCCGGATAGTTCCGACAACTGCCCCACCGTCGCCAACCCATCTCAGGCCGACGGCGACGGCAACGGCATCGGCGACGCCTGTGACGGCTCGGGCGACGCGGATGGCGACGGGGTGGCGGACGGGGCCGACAACTGCCCGCGGGTCCCCAATTTCAACCAGCTGGACACGGATAACGACGGGATCGGCGACGCGTGTGAACTGGCCCTCCCGTGCGTCTGCGCACCAGCTCCCTGCGATCAGAGCGACCCCTTGACCTGCGGCGGCGTCTGCCCGAACGCGAACGACGCGTGCAAGATCGACCCGGCGGGTGGGCCCTGCTTCTGCGAGCCGCTTGTGGCGGGCCTGCCATGCACCCAGTGCGGCCCGGGTCCCCATTTCATCGACGCTTGCGGCCCCTTCCCGCCCTTCGGAACGGATCTGGTGGCCAACAACGGCGCCGTGGTGGGGATCGACACGGACTTCGATTGCATCCGGGACCTGAACGTGGTCCTGCGTCCCTGTCCGGCGCCCGATGACCTGCTGAACGTCCGCAAGACCCTCGGCCCCATCGATGATTCCGTGAACTTCCCGGGCACCAGCCCGGTGGACGGCCATCCCACCGGGCCGGGCCTGGACGTCATCGACACCGAGATCTTCGCCATGTGCCTGACGGACGGCGTGGTCACCATGGTAGCGGGTGCCGGCGGCCCCTCGGCATTGCCGCTTCCGCGGACCTTGGGAACGGTGGCGGAGGACCTGTCCACCCCCGACCCGAGCTTTGCGGACAGCCTCTTCAACGTGTGGTTCGAGGTCTCCGGCATCCCGGGAGGCCCGGTCTACAACCAGGCGGCGCTTCGGGTGAACAGCCGCATCGACTGTCTCCCACCGGCGGCGAACTACCACCACCCGACGGGCATCTGCCTGCCGCTCACCACCGCCGGGTTCTGCATCGGCGGCCCCAACGACGGCAGCGTCTGCGTCAACGACCTGGACTGTCCGGGAGGCGCCTGCGGCGGAACCACCCTGGTGGCGAACCTCGTCTCGGCGAACCACTCGGTGAACCAGGACGTCTGCCAGGCCAGTCCGTTCCCGGTGTGCGGCGGCGACTGCCCGGCGGACGAGGCCTGCAAGGCCGGCCTCGACAGCTGCGAGTGCGTCCCGATCCCGTGCGACCAGAGCGATCCGGCGACGTGTGGCGGTGACTGTCCGCCGGGCGACGTCTGTACACCGAACCCGACCGGCGGGCCGTGCTCCTGCCAGCCGGTGCCGGTGCTGTGCGAGCAGGACGACCCCCTGATCTGCGGTGGCACCTGCACGGATCCCGACCTGATCTGCACCCTCGATCCGGCGGGAGGACCGTGCTTCTGCGCGCCGCCTCCGGTGGCCTGCGACCTGAGCGCCCCGGCGTGCGGTGGCGTCTGCACCAATCCCACCGAACTCTGCACGCCCGGCCCGGCCGGCACTCCGTGCTTCTGCGCGCCGCCCTGCGATCTCAGCGACCCGCTGACCTGCGGTGGTGTCTGCACCAATTCCAACGATACCTGCACCATCGATCTCGTGACCGGCCGGTGCTTCTGCGAGCCGCCTCCGCTGGCCTGTGATCTCAGCGACCCGCTGAGCTGCGGCGGCGTCTGTCCGAACGCCACTGACATCTGCGCCACCGATCCCGCGGGCGGCGCCTGCCTGTGCGTGCCCTCGGCCGTGGGTGACCCCTGCAGCCAGTGCGGCCCGGGTCCCCACTTCATCGACGCCTGCGGTCCCTTCCCGCCCACGGGAACGGATCTCGTGGCCAACAACGGCGCCGTGGTGGGGATCGACCTGGACGGCGACTGCATCCGGGATCTGAACGCGGTGCTGCGCCCCTGTGGGGCACCCAACGACCGGCTGCGCGTGGACAAGACCCTCGGACCCATCGATGACTCGGCGAACTTCCCCGGCACCAGCCCGGTGGACGGGCATCTCAGCGGACCGGGTCTGGACGTCATCGACACCGAGATCGTCGCCCTGTGCCTGACCGACGGTTTCGTCACCCTGGCGGCCGGGGCCGGCGGCCCCTCGGCGCTGCCGCTGCAGCCCTCGCTGGGGACGGTGGCCGAGGACGAGTCCACGCCGGACCCGTCCCAGGCCGACAGCAGGTTTGACATGTTCTTCGAGGTCTCCGGCATCCCGGGAGGCCCGGCGTACAACCAGGTAGCGCTCGGGGTCCAGGGCCGCATCAGCTGTCTCCCACCGGCGGCAAACTACCGCCACCCGACGGGGATCTGCCTGCCGCTCACCAGCGCCGGCACCTGCACCGGCGGCCCCAACGACGGCAGCGCCTGCGCCAACAACCTGGACTGTCGTCCGTTCGGCGCCTGCACCGGAACCACGTTCGTGGCGAACCTCGTCTCGGCGAACCACTCGGTGAACCAGGACGTCTGCCAGAACAGTCCGTTCCCGGTGTGCGGCGGCGACTGCCCGGCGGACGAGGTCTGTGTTCCCACCGGCGCCGCTGGCTGCGACTGCGTCCCCCTGACGTGCGACCTCAGCGACCCGTTGACGTGCGGCGGTCCCTGCCCGACTCCGACGGACATCTGCACGCTGGATGCGCTGGGCAACTCGTGCTTCTGCGCACCGCCTCCCTGCGATCAGAGCGACCCGGCGACCTGTGGCGGCACCTGTCCGGACCCGAACGATGTCTGCACGCCCGGTGTAGCCAGCGCCCCCTGTTTCTGCGCGCCGCCCCCCTGCGATCAGAGCGACCCGGCGACCTG
>CBDVAL010000189.1:0-7033 GCA_965371955.1 uncultured bacterium
CGGGGAGCAGGAGCTGCCCACGGGTCTGCGGCTGCAGGAGGTGAGCCGGATCTCCGATGAACTGGCTGCCTTGCTCCCGCCACGTCAGCGCGCCATCTTCGCGCTACGGGAGATCGAGGGACTGAGCACGGACGACGTGGCCAGGCTGATGGGCATTCGGTCGTCCACGGTGCGCAATCACCTGTTCCAGGCGCGCACCACGTTGCGCAGCGCGCTGCAAGCGCGCTACCCGGAGTACGTGCCCGGCAAGAGGGAAAGCCATGACCAAGGCGTGTGAGAGGTTCCGCAAGCTGCACGAGCTGGAGGCAGCCGGTGAGCTGACGGCGCGGCAGTTCGTCCGGCTGGACCGGCATCGCGAGGCCTGTCCCTCCTGCCTGACGCTGGCGCAACATGCGGACCCGCTGCGTCTGTTCCAGGCGCTGGCGCAGGAGAGCCGCGACGACGCCTTCTGGGCGGGGTCGAACCGCGCCCTGCGCGCCGGCATCGCGGAGGAAGGACGCCCGGGCCTGCTGCTGCGGCCGGCGTACCGTGTCGCCCTGGCAGCCGTGCTGGTGCTGGCGCTGGGATGGATGGCCGGGGTGCTGGCGCCTTCGCTGGAGGTTCCGCCGGCGCAGCCGCCTGCCGTGATGGTGACGGGCGTGGCGCCCGGGGAGGTGATGCTTCCCACGGTGGAATCCATCCGGTCCGAGAGCGCCACGGTCTACGAGATGAAGGTGTTCGGAGAACAGGACCAGGTGATCCAGGTGGTGATCATCTTCGACGATGGGATCGACCTGTGATCCGTGCCGCCTTGGCGCGCGCCGCCCGGCGGATGCCGTTGATCCTGGTGCTCCCGGCGGCGCTCCTGCTGCCGCCCGTGGGTCTGTCTGCCGACGAGCCGGAGCTCGAGACCCGGGTGTTCCAGGTGCAGTTCAAACCGGTGGTGGACGTGGTCCTGCTGGTGCGCAACGCGCTGGGGGAGAACGGGTCACTCACCCTGCAGCCGCGGCTGAAGGCGGTGATCGTCACCGACGAACCGGTGCTGCTGGATCGAGTGGCACAGCTCATCGCCTCGTTCGACGTGCCGCCGCGTCCGGTGCACCTGGCGGTGCAGCTTCTCCTGGGCAGTCACGAGAAGGCCCCTGAGAAGCGCAACTCCGCGCCGGCGACGCCACGCCTGCCGGGGATCGATCGCGACCTGCGCAGTACGCTGGGACTGACCAGCTGGACCGATTATGAACTCCTGGGAAGCGCCTCGTTCACCACGGCCGAGGGCGAGGAATCCACCCTGGCCCTGGGTGAGGATTACCGTATCCGTCTCAAGGTGGGAATCGTGAACGTCGAGCAGCAGGTCACCCGCTTCGAGCGCTTCGCACTGGAGCGCCGGCACACCGACGCGGCCGGCCGGGAGGAGTTACGGCCCATCTGGGATCAAGTGCTGAACCTGCGTGACAACCAGCTCTATGTCTTCGGCGCCACCCGCCTGGAGGATTCCAGCCGGGCCATCTTCCTGTCCATTACCGCCGGGATCGGGAGGTAGAGGCATGCCGCAATTCCTCTGCAAGGTCGGAACTCCCGCAGGTGAGATCATCGAGCGGATCTATTCCGCCGCCGACGAGGGCAGCTTGCGCGCCCAGCTCGGCGGCGAGGACATGCTCATCCTGTCGCTGCGGCGCCAGGGTATCCTGGGTTCCCTGGTGCCGCGTCTTGGTGGCGGGCGCCGCAAGCGCATCCCGGCCAAGGAGTTTCTGGTGTTCAACCAGGAGATGCTGGCGCTGGTGAAGGCGGGCCTGCCCATCATCAACTGCCTGGAAATCCTCATCGAGCGCCGCAAGAACCCGGTGTTCAAGCAGGTGCTGGCCGACATCCGCGATCAGGTGCGGGCCGGGACGGCGCTCTCCGACGCGTTCGAGTCCCACGGCGACCTGTTCCCGACCCTCTACAGCCCGTCGCTGGCCTCCGGCGAGCGCAGCGGCGAGATCGGCATCGTCCTGGAACGCTACGTCAAGTATTCCAAGACTGTCACGGCGCTGCGCAAGAAGGTGGTCTCGGCGTTGGTCTACCCTGCCCTGTTGCTGGTCCTCTCCGCGGGCCTGATCTCCATCCTCATCCTGTACGTGCTACCCAAGTTCGCCGAGTTCTTTACCGGCATGGACGCGGAGTTGCCGCTGCTGACCATCATCCTGGTGAACTCCTCCATCGTGATGCGGGACAACATTCTGTACCTCATTGCCGCCGCGGTGGCAGTCTACATCGCCTTCATGGCCTGGAAGCGTACTCCTGCAGGAGAGATGCAGCTCGATCGCATCAAGATGTCGCTGCCCCTGGTGGGCAAGGTGTGGCATCTCTACGCCGTGTCGCGCTTCTGCCGCACGCTGGGCACGCTGCTGGCAGGCGGCATCCCGCTGGTGAGTTCGCTGGAGATTGCAGGTAAGGGCGTGGGCGTACGGCTGTTCGCCGAGCGCACCAAGGATGTCATCGTGAAGGTGCGTGAGGGGCGCAGCCTGTGGGAATCCCTGGAGAACACCAGAGCCTTTACCGATATGACGGTGGAGATGATCCGCGTCGGCGAGGAGACGGGTGCGTTGGAGGACATGCTTCTCAATGTCTCGGATTTCTACGATGAAGAGATCGAGAGCGACCTGGCGACGCTCGTCTCGATGATGGAGCCGCTGCTGCTCGTCTTCATGGGGGCCGTCATCGCCACCATCCTGCTGTCCATCTATCTGCCGCTGTTCAAGTCGTTCTCGTCGACCCAGGGCTAGAAGAAGGGAACATCATGCCGGAAGAGACCACACATACGCCGCCCACCCTCCCGGGCGCACCGGATCTGACGCAACAGGACTCCGAGGAGATCCTCTCCGAGGAGATCCAGGCGCAACAGCTCGCCGAGCGCCTGGGGATCCCCTACGTGAACCTCACGGACTTCGAGATCGACCATGAGCTGTTCCGCTCCATCCCTGTGGATCTCATGTTCCGCTACAACTTCGTGCCGGTGCACGAGGATAACGGCCGGCTGCACGTGATCATCGACGATCCCACCGACGTGCTCAAGATCGACGAACTGGAGCTGTTACTGGGCAAGCCCCTGGACGTGGCCGTGGGCACGCGCGGCGCCATTCAGGACATCCTCAAGAAGTCCGAATCCAGCCAGCGCGTCCTGGATGAGGCCACCGAGGAGTTCAAGCTGCAGATCATCCAGGAGGACGAGGACGGTGACGAGCAGCTGTCCATCGCCAAGCTCACCTCCGACAGCAGCCCCATCATCAAGCTGGTGGACTCGACGGTGTTCAACGCCCTGCAGCGCAGGGCCAGCGACATCCACATCGAGACTCAGGACCACGAGGTGGTGATCAAATACCGCATCGACGGCGTGCTCTACAACGCCATGGAGCCCATCGACAAGCAGTTCCACTCCACCATCATCTCGCGCATCAAGGTCATGTCGGAGCTGGACATCGCCGAGAAGCGGATTCCGCAGGACGGGCGTTTCAAGCTCAAGGTGGGCGGCCGGGCCATCGATTTCCGCGTCTCCATCATTCCCACCTGCCATGGCGAGGACGCGGTCATCCGTATTCTGGACAAGGAGTCGGCCAACGAGGAATTCTCCGATCTCCGCCTGGACGTGCTGGGCTTCGAGGAGGCGGAGCTGCGCAAGCTGCGCAAGTTCATCCACGAGCCCTATGGCATGGTTCTGGTCACCGGCCCCACGGGCTCGGGAAAGACCACCACCTTGTACGCGGCGCTGTCCGAGATCCAGTCCACCGAGGACAAGATCATCACCATCGAGGATCCGGTGGAGTACCAGCTCAAGGGGATCACGCAGATCCCCGTGAACGAGAAAAAGGGACTGACATTCTCCCGCGGCCTGCGCTCCATCCTGCGTCACGACCCGGACAAGATCATGGTCGGCGAGATTCGTGACGAAGAGACCGCCCAGATCGCGGTGCAGTCGGCGCTTACCGGTCACCTGGTGTTCACCACCGTGCATGCCAACAACGTGGTGGATGTCCTGGGCCGGTTCCTCAACATGAAGGTGGAGATCTACAACTTCGTCTCGGCGCTGAACTGCATCCTGGCGCAGCGACTGGTGCGCCGGATCTGCGCGCACTGCAAGCAGGAGGTGCGCGCCGACCGCCAACTCCTGGAGGAGTCGGCCCTGGACGTGGGCAAGTACGGCGACCACGCGTTCTACGAGGGGCGCGGCTGCATCGAGTGCAACGGCACGGGCTTCCGCGGCCGAGCCGCCATCGCCGAGCTTCTGGACCTTTCGGATGACATCCGGCAGATGATTCTGGACAAGAGGTCCGCTGCCGAGATTCGCAATGCCGCACGCGACGAGGGCATGAGCTTCCTGCGCGATTCCGCTGTCCGCAAGGCCCTGGCCGGTCACACGACTCTGCGTGAGATCAACAAGGTTACCTTCGTTGACTGAGCAATGAGATGACGAACCGGAGCATCAATTCGCAGCGGTCCCCCCTGGCGCGCATGGCCTCCTTGTGGCGCGGGGAAGGGATGCTGCACTGGCGCATCTTCCAGCCGCGCTATCCACCTTTGGCAGTGGAGGTGGGCGACGGCTGCCTGCACCTGGTCTACCTGGAGCGCACCAAGGACAAGGAGAAGAAGCTGATCCTGCGCCGCTACTGCCGGGTGGACCTGCCCGAGGGCGCGCTGCGGACGCAGTTCGGAGAGCGCAACGTGCTGCAGCCGGCCGAAGTGGGCCGGGCTCTGCTCGACGCGCTGGAGCGGGAATCCATCGAAGCCCGGGAGATCTCCATCGTCCTGCCGGACCATCTTGCGCGCACGTCGCTGCTTCACATGGGAGAGCGGCCGGGCCGCAGGGAAGACGTGCTGGAAGTGATCCGTTGGAAGCTGCGCAAGGCGGTGCCGTTCAAGGTGGAGGATGCGCACATCGATTACCAGATGTTTCCTTCGCCCTCCGACGGCGGTTCGCATCTGTGCCAGGCGGTGCTGATGCTGCGTTCGGTTCTGGACTCCTACGAGGACCTGATGACGGACCTTGGTCTGCATGCGGGTTTGCTGGACCTCAGTACGTTCAATCTGGCGAATCTCTACCGCCCGGTGTTGGAACGAGTCGAGAAGGACGCGTTCTTGCTCAACGTCACCGGGACCTTCTTCGCTCTGATGATTCTCCGGCGGGGCGTGCCGATCTTCTACCGTGCCAAGGCCTACACTTTTGCCGGCCAGGCCGACTCCCGCCGTGCCACGGTGGTGCGCGAGGTGGATTCATCGCTGGCCTACTATCGTGAGCGCCTGGGCGGGCAGTTGCCGGCGCAGATTCACCTGCGCTGCATCGACATGGACCTCAACGCGTTGCAGGAGGAGTTGGCGGAGCGCGTGGACGGTTCCGTGCTCCCGGTGGACCCCACGCAGGTGGTCGAGGTGGAACCCCGCTCGCACGACGCGGAGGAGCAGCGTGATCTGATGCAGCGCATTGCTCCGGCACTGGGCGCGGCGCTGGGGAGGCAAGGATGAAGCCCATCTCCATCAACCTGGCGAGCCGTCCGTTCTACAACACGCGCCTGTATCTGGCCGCATTTGCCGCCAGCGTGGCTCTACTGCTGATCATGACCGTCCTGAACCTGGTGACCCTGCTCCAGGGCCAGGCTGCATGGAAGCACTTCGGCGATGACCAGGCAGGACTGCAGTCACAGCTGCGATCCCTGGATCATGACGTCTTGACGCTGCAGCGCGAGTTGCAGCGCCGCGACCTGACGGAGGTGAGCGCGCAGAGCAAGTTCGCCAACATCGCCATCGTGAATCGCATGTTCAGCTGGACGCTGATGTTCAATCGGCTGGAGCAGATCATGCCGCCTACGGTGAAGTTGCGATCCCTGCGGCCCAGCGTGGACGAGAACGGTATCCATTTCCGTGTGATAGGCACTTCGAAGGATTCCTCGGCATTTGCCGACTTCGAGGAGGCCCTGCTGGCGGCGCCGCTGTTCTCGGAGGTCTATCCGCTATCGGAGGGCGTGGCCGCGAGCGGAAAGGGTATCGACTTCAGCCTGTCGTTTCGCTATCTCTCGTCCCCGGACCTGCAGGTCGGAGTTCCTGCGGTGGAGAAGGCGCCGGAGGAGCAGGCGGACCGGCCGCAGCCCCCCGCGGCTGCCACCACGGCGGAGGGCGACTCCGGCGCCGAGGATGCGCCTCAGGAGGCGTCGTCATGAAGCGCCAGTTGCCTGACCTGCGCGAAAACCGTGTATTGATGGTCCTCGGTCTGCTGTTCTGGCTGGGTTTGAACCTCGCCTGGCTGTTCCTGGTGAACATGCCGCGCAGTCAGGGGTTGGCGTCGGCCGACGAGCGCGTGCAGAGCCTGCGGCGGGATACATCCAGGCGCGGCCGCGAGGTGAGGGACCTGCAGGAAGCGGTGCAGCGCATCCGGAATCGCGAGCGTACGCTGGAGCTGTTCTTCGGCCAGGTGCTGGCGGAGAAGTCGGAGCGCATGGTCGCCATCCAGCGGGAACTGCGCCGGATTGCCATCCGGCATCGCATCGACCCCAGGAAGATCAGCTACACGCACCATGCGGTGGAGGACACGGACGACATGGTGCAGTTCGGGGCCAGCTTCCCGTTGCGGGGTGGCTACCAGGCGCTGCGATCCTTTATTCGCGACATTGAGCACTCGGAGAACTTCCTGATCATCGAAGGCGTCGATCTGACGAAATCCCGCGAGGGTGGCGCGCTGCTGTCGCTGGAGATCCAAGTTTCCACCATGTTCCGCGATCCCGACCGCGAGGCCGAGGCGAAGAGGAAGCGGCCATGAGCCTGAAGGAACACCTGAGGGAGATCGTCCTGGGAGCGGTTCTGGTGGCGGCCCTGTTCTATTGGTTCCTGCCGTCCGCCCCCCCGGGAGGCGACCTCTCCGCGCCGGGTGAGGAGCCCCGGGCAGTGACCGGCACGGCGGCGAGCATCCTCAATGGGCCCGACGTGGATCTGGCCCTGCTCACGCAACAGACCGGCGACTACGACGGCGGTGGACGCAACCTGTTCGACTACGGGCGCATCCTACCGCCGCCGCCCAGCGCGGAAGAGC
>CBDVAL010000190.1:0-6917 GCA_965371955.1 uncultured bacterium
GGATACCCCACCACCAGAATGAGGAACGGACTCTCATTGTCCGGACGCCCGAGGATGTCGCCGAGGAAGCTCATCGGGGCCGGCGTGTGCGTGAGGGCTACGAGCCCCGCGTGGTGAACGGCGCTGATAAGCATGCCGGTGGCAATTCCCACCGACTCGTTCACGTAGTACTGCTTGATGACGCTGCCGTCGTCGCGCCGGTCGAAGCGGCGTGAGAACACCACGATCAAGCACGGCGCATCCTCCAGGAACGGTTTGTGCTCGTCGGTGCCCAGCGGGACCAGGGCGTCGAGCCACTCCCGGGGTGCGCGCCGGGTATAGAAATCGCGCTCCTCTTCCTCCGCTGCGTCACGGATGCGCTTCTTCACGGCGGGGTCGGATACCAAGACGAAGTGCCACGGCTGCAGGTTCGCCCCGCTGGGAGCCGTGGCCGCAGCACGGATGCAGTCCTCGATGACGCCCTCCGGCAACTCGCGGCGGGAGAAGTCGCGCACCGTGCGCCGGCGGCTCAAGCGCTCGGAGAAGGAAGCGGCACGCTTCTGCATCTCCTCCGCCGTAAGCTCCTGGAACTCCAGCGGATGGAATCTGGCAGCGGTCACGACGAATCCCTCCCCAGCAGAACATGGAGCGGCCAGCGGATCTTCTTCCGTTCTCCGGCGGGCTGCCAGGCCTCGGTGAGCTGCGCCGAGATCAGCTCCCTGGGGTCCGCATCCTGCGCGTTGCGATAGTTCCACACAGCAGACCAGGTCCCGAGGTACCCCAGGAGCTCGTCCAGGCTCCAATCCATCTCCATGACAAACTCCGGGGCCTCCATCCTGACCAACGGGAACTCCAGAGAACGATATGCGTCCTCCACCAGCCCCCGCCCCAGGGGCCAGTACGGACCTACAATGTCGTAGTAGAACTCATGCACGATGGGATCCACCTGGGCATCCACCGTCATCAGCGTATAGCACCAGGCTGCGAAGATCCCCTCCGGTTTGAGAACCCGCCGCACCTCGGCGAAGAACTCCCGGTGCGGAAACCAATGCAGCGCTTGCGCCACGGTGACCAGGTCCACCGCCGCCGAGGGAATGGCGGCGACCTCCGCCGGTGCCAGGTGATAGAGCACGTTGTCGACGCGAGGGGAACGGGAGATCTGACTGTGACTCATGTCCGACGCCAACACATGCCGGAAGCGCGAGGCCAGCGCCACCGATGCCTGGCCACTGCCGGCCCCGCAGTCCCAGGCAAGATCACGATCCGGGCACAGGGAAGCCAGGTGATCGAACAGCGCGTCCGGGTACGTGGGGCGGTAGCGCGCGTAGTCCACAGCAACTTCCGAGAAGTGATCCTGGAAGTCAGCGCTCAAGGAACCGGCTCGGGTGGTGCGGCGACGGCGCTCATGCGGGCTCCTGGTTCTCCTTCGAGGGGAACAGGGACTGCAGCAGCTCGCCGTACAGACGGCAGGCGTCGGTGACCGTGAAGATCCCCGCCAGGCGACCTTGCTTGATCACCACCGCGGATCCGATGTGCCTCTTCGCCATCTCGGTCAGCACCCGGTCCAGCGGGTCGGTGAGCTGCACGACGTAGATGTCCCGCGTGCAGATGTCACCCACTGTGCGATTGTCGGGTGGGGCCTGTTGCTTCGGATCCTGGACCAGGCGCATGTCGCGATCACTCAACATGCCCACCAGCTTCCCCCCCTCCATCACCGGGAGATGCCGGATGGCATGTTGCCGCATCATCTTGCTCGCCATGGAGATGGACTCCCCGCTCTCGATGGAGTAGGGGAACGGTGTCATGACGGCCTTGATGGGCGGGATCCCTTGCATGGTCGAGTTGGCGCCCTGGTTGATGCAGCAGAATACCAACTCTCATTATACCGGAGCGTGGGCACGAGCCTCGCCCGTGGCCGCGGTGCCGGGCGGAACCTCGGCAATCGCTGCCTAAGACTCACTGCTGGAGGCGGTTACAGAGGACCCGGGACCACGAGGCGGACCGGGCGTACGAATCCGTTCTTCTCCACCCGGTCCGACTTCACGTAGATGCCGTTGAAAATACGGTCAAGGACCCGCAGGGGAGACAGCGACGTCGTTCATCACTGCTCGACAACCACCCGAAGGATCCTTCACGGAGACCAACACGTAGGTGAGATCAAACACAGCGCCCGTGGCACTGAAGACGGTACCGGATGCGCTGATACTGGTCGGACAAAGGGGGACTTGGGTAATGAAGTCAAAGTGCGAATTGATCTGACTCCGGCCGGAACCTACTAGCATCCCGCTGCCACCGAAAAGGCACGTAGGTGCTGTGGCCGGACAGAAGAAAATCGCAGCCTCGGTATCCGTGATGTGCACAAAGGTTCTTCCATCTGCACGGAATTGAACGTGGTCATCGAGGCTTCCAGCCATCTGCAAGAAGATGAAGTCGCCATCGGGATCGGGGCTACCGAACTGCAACAGCGTCGGGTCCACATCCGCAAGATCCTGGAAGCACGTGCCCGGAGTGCCGTCGCACAGAGGCCGGACCTGGTTCTGGGAAAATACTGAGGATGGAGTAAGAAGTGCCAGGAAGACGACGAGAAGCATGTAGCGCGAAGGGTTCTTCATTGCTCATTCTCCTTCTCGGATCGAAAGGACCTCCGAGTCTGTTGCGATGAATTGAACCACTTGAGATGGATGGCATCATATACCTTTTCCGGCACTCCAAGTGGACAGCGGAGCCATCGTGATCCCCGACCTGCTTGATTCCACGATCAACGTGTCCATTTCCACGAGTCGGTCGCTACACGAGGCGCGCCCCCTCCAGCTTGAGCAGTTGCTGCTTGATGTCCAGGCCACCGCCGTAGCCGGTGAGCTTGCCGTCGCTGCCGATGACACGGTGGCACGGGATGACAATGGGCAGTGGGTTGGAGCCATTGGCCGTGCCCACGGCACGCACCGCCTTCGGGTTGCCCACCCAGCGGGCCAGTTCCGCATAGGAGATGGTCTGGCCGTACGGGATGGCCTGCAGCGCCTTCCAGGTGCGCTGCTGAAACTTCGTTCCCGCCGCCTCCATGTCCAGGTCGAATTCCTGCAGCTCGCCGCAGAAGTACTCCTCCAGCTGGCGGATGGCCTCGCGCAGCGGCTTGCGCCGTGCGGCCCCCGGGGGATCCTCGCGCTTGCCCATGCGGCCGCGCTGGAACTCGATGCCCGTCAGCACCTCGCCCTCGGCACACAGGAGGAGCCGCCCCACCGGACTGTCCATGACCGCGTAACACCTCTCGCTCATCTCACACCTCCATCCAAAGGTTCATGGCGGCGTACGCACGCCAGGGTCTCCATGCCTCGGCGCCTGCCAGCACCTGCGAGACCCGGGGCAGCACTCCGCCGTTTCCCAGCGCCTTGCGCACGCCCAGATCGCTGGCCGGGAACGCATCCGACTCGCCCAGGGCACGCATGGCGATGTACTGCGCCGTCCAGTCGCCCACGCCGGGGATCTCGTTGAGCTGCCGCATCACCATCCGGGGATCCTCCGATCCATCCAGCAGCACATCTCCGTCACGCACCGCACGGGCGAGCCCCTGGATGGTCGCGCCGCGCGAGCGCGGCATTCCCAGCGCGGAGGGGTTCACCTTCGCCAGGATTGCCGGCTTGGGGAACAACCGATCCAGGCCGGGTTCCCCGCCGGGCAACGGCTCACCGTGAGCCTGCACCAGGCGCCCGGCCAGGGTGGTGGCGCCGGCCACGGTGACCTGCTGGCCCAGGATGGCGCGCACTGCCAGCTCGAAGCCGTCCCAGGCGCCGGGGATGCGCAGGCCCGTTCGTACCCGCACTGCCTTCTTGAGCAGCGGGTCGCGTCGCAGGTGCGCGGCGATCTCGCGTGGCTCAGCGTTGCAGTCGAACATCCAACGCGCCCGTTCCACCACGTGCACCAGGTCATCGGACAATTCCACCGGAACCCGCAAGGCCAGGGCGGACTCACCCGCCATCGGTCGCACCTCCAGGATCCCGCTGCGCTTCCCCACCGTCACCGTGCGGCGGTAGAGGTCGCCGTCCACCTGCTCCACACCGGGCGTGGTGCGCGCGCCCAGGAACGCCATCATGCCCGCCCAGTGGTACGGCGGGCGGTACGGCAGCCGCAAGGTCAGGTGCGCCGCCGCCCGCGCCCTGCGCCGCGGCGCTCTCTCCCTGCGCAGCTCGGAGGGCGAACGGTTGTAGACCTTGCGCATGGCCGCATTGAAGCGCCGGATGCTGCCGAAGCCGGACGCGAACGCCACCTGGGACATGGGGATGGTGGTCTCGTCCAGGAGTCGCTTGGCGAACTGCACGCGGCGGGTCTGCGCCACGGCCACCGGCGACGCACCGAGATGCTCGTCGAACAGGCGTCGCAGGTGGCGCTCGCCCATCCCCAGCCGCGCCGCCAGATCGTCCACACCCCCTTCATCCAGTGCACCGGCGGCAATGAGTCGCGCGGCACGCGACACCGTGGCCGCCGTCCCCTGCCAGGCGGGCGTCCCCGGCGAGGTCTCGGGACGGCAGCGCAGGCACGGCCGGAACCCGGCCTCCTCCGCCGCGGCGGCGCAGGCGAAGAAGCGGCAGTTTTCCCGACGTGGGGTGCGCGCCGGACAGACCGGCCGGCAGTAGATGCCGGTGCTGCTCACGCCGGTGAAGAAACGCCCGTCGAAGCGGGGATCCCGGCTACTCAGCGCCCGATAGCATGCCCTGGATTGCAGGTGCAAAAAGTTCATGATCCCAGGTAAACAGCGGAGCTTCAAGCCAATACACACGGGGGATTTCAGGCTATTGCTTATCCCCCAGTTGCACCGGTTTGCAGCAATTTCACGGACAAAAGGCGGACAAAGTGTCCTCGGATGACACTACCTTTATACAGGATCCGAGCCGGGACTTCTAGCCATTTTCGGACATGGGTGTGCTGGTCCAGCGATTCTTGAGTTGCCAAACTGCCTGATTCAACGGCAAGTATGCCGTTTTCAAGCGTCCAGAATCGCTGCACCACTACATCATGGCATACTAACCACCCATGACCGTTGACCAAGGCATTCTGTTTTCGCTCATCGTTGGTATCTTCGCCCTTCTGATCTGGGGAAGGTTCCGTTACGACGTGGTCGCGTTTGCCGCGCTGGCAGTGGCGTACGTTGCGGGGACGGTGCCCAAGGACCGAGTCTTCTCGGGGTTCGGCCACCCCGCGGTGGTGATCATCGCGCTGGTTCTGGTGGTCAGCCGGGGACTTTCTCGTTCGGGCGCCATCGAGCTACTGGCATTTCGCCTGGTCAAGGCGTCGCGGGGCCTGCAAGCGCACATCGGGATCATGGCAGGGGTCTCCGCCGCACTCTCCAGCATCATGAACAACGTCGCTGCACTCGCGCTCTTGATGCCGCTGGAAATGCAAGCGGCGCAGCGCGCGAAGCGGAGCCCGGCGCTGACATTGATGCCGCTCTCGTTTGCCTCGATCCTCGGTGGAATGATCACGCTGATCGGTACGCCTCCAAACATCGTGATCGCGACGTTCCGGGAGGAAGCGATGGGGGCACCCTTCAAGATGCTCGACTTCGCTCCGGTGGGCGTGGTGGTCGCTCTCGTCGGGATCCTGTTCATCACGCTGGTTGGCTGGCGCCTGATCCCGCGCGAACGAAGCAGACACGACGCAACCCAGGAACTCCATGAGCTCGAGGACTTCGTCGCCGAGGCAACGGTTCCGGAAACATGCCCGGCGGTGGGCAAGACCCTCCGAGAACTCGAGCCTGCAGCCGAGGAATACGACGTCGCGCTCCTCGGCCTGGTGCGCCGGGGCAAGCGCCACCCCGGCACGGCACGCAACGAGCCCCTGAGAAAGAGCGATCTGGTGGTTCTCGAAGGAAGCCCGGAGGCCATCGACCAGCTCGTCGGCGCCATCGGTCTCGAATACGTCGGCTCCGACAAGCGGAGCGGACTCGCGGCCAAGACCATTGCGGTGGCAGAGGTCGTCGTCCCCGAAGATGCGCGCATCGAGGGACGCTCGGCCATGGACATCCGTCTGCTCAGCAGGCAGGGTGTGACCCTCCTCGGCATCTCGCGTCGAGGACAGCGATTCCGCGATAGGGTGCGCAAGGTCCAAGTCAAGGCCGGGGATATTCTCCTGCTTCTCGGCTCCGAGGAGCAACTGCCCGATGTCATCACCTGGCTCGGCTGTCTTCCTCTTGCGCGACACGGCCCGGGCGTCACTCAGCGGAGCAAGGCGTGGCTTGCGGCTGGAGTGTTCGGCGCCGGCATCGGGGCGGCGAGCCTCGGTCTTCTGTACCTTCCGGTGGCGCTTGCTTCCGTCGTCATCGCGTACATACTCCTGCGCATCGTATCCCTTTCCGAGATATACGATTCCATCGAGTGGCCCGTGATCGTGCTGCTCGGCTCGATGATTCCCATCGGAGCGGCGCTGGAGGCCAGCGGCGGAACAGCGCTCATCGCCGAGTCAATCGTGAACTGGACCCAGGGGTTACCCACCATCGCCGTGCTTGCGATCTTGATGATCGTGACCATGACCCTCTCCGACGTCCTCAACAACGTGGCGACAGCCCTCATCGCCGCGCCTGTAGGCCTGGACATTGCCACCAGGCTGGGCGCCAATCCCGACTCGTTTCTCATGGCCGTCGCCGTTGCTGCCTCCTGCGCCTTCCTCACACCCATCGGGCACAAGAACAACATGATCATCATGGGGCCAGGGGGCTACAAGTTCGGCGACTACTGGCGGATGGGGCTGCCGCTGGAACTCCTGGTTGTGCTGGTCGGAGTGCCGATGATCGTATTCGTCTGGCCGCTCTGACTCGGGAAGACGGTCTCTGGTCGACCGTCAGGGCTTGATGATCACCTTCGGGTCCACGCCCTCCTTGGGTGTTCGCGGTAGGAACGCCGGTTGCCCGGCGCCCCCCGCACAGATCCGTACGTACAGTTTTCCCGTAT
>CBDVAL010000191.1:0-6892 GCA_965371955.1 uncultured bacterium
GATGACCCTGACCCACCTGTTCCTGGCGCACCGCTACAAGATGATCTCGGTGCACTACGTCAGCCCGACCGAGGACAACCAATACCAGACGGCCAAGATGAAGACCCACGGGATATTCCGCGAGGTCCACAGCGACATCGGCGAGATCATCGTCGCGGACATCAACCCCGAACGGATCGCCCAGTTGCTGGAGGACGACGGGAACGCGCTGCAGCGCTTGATCGAGAAGAAGGGCTAGAGGGGATGCGAGGCGGCTGGCAGGGTGCGGTGCGATGAGCTCAACTCTCTCGAGAACACAAGGGGACCTCGGGTTTCTCGAGGCGAACCGCCGGTTCTACGACTCGTTGTGGACCGACGCGCGCCTGATGGAACCCGAGCGATTCAACACCTGGCCGCTGGTACGCTCGTTGGTTCCACAATTCCCGCGCCGGCTCGAGGTTGCACCGGGGCTGAGGCCGCGGCTCCCCATCGAGGGGACTCACTTCGCCGACATCAGTGCGCCGGCCCTCGCGAGGCTGCGCCAGCGGGGAGCGAGCGTGGTGCAGAGCGCCATATCGACGCTCCCGTTTCCGGGAGGCTGTTTCGATCTGGTCTGCGCGTTCGACATCGTCGAGCACGTCGACGATGACGATCGCGCCCTGGAGGAGCTGTCTCGCGTGGCCACACCAGGTGCGGCGCTGATCCTCTCGGCACCGCTCGACCCGGCGCGCTGGACGGTGTTTGACGAGCTCGTGGGACATCAGCGACGCTACGAGCCGGGCGAACTCCTCGCGAAGCTCGCGCGGCATGGCTTCTCGGTAGAGCGCAGTGCCGTCTATGGGATGCGCCCGCGCTCGTCGTTCCTGGTCAGTTTCGGCATGTGGTGGCTCACCCATCACCGGGAACGGGCGATGTGGTGGTACAACCGCGTGGGGATGCCGCTGGCAGCGCGCTTCCAGAAGAAGCTCGCCGTGGCGTCGGGCATGATCGAAACGGAGAACGTGGACGAGGTCCTGCTTGTTTGCCGCAGGATCGCATGAGGCAGTCCGTTCCATTGCGGCGTGCTTCGCTGTGGGCGCTGCTATGCCTTCTCCTGGCTGCAACGGGATGCCGGAAGGCCCCCATCCAGGACGCAGCCCTCTCGGCACCCGTGCCGCATCCGGCACGCTTTCTCCTGACCTTCGACGACGGCCCCAGCGTGTTGCGACCGTACAACCCCACCACCGTGATCCTGGATACGCTCGTCGACAACGCGGTGCAGCCGCGGATCAAGGCGGCGTTCTTCGTGCAGACTCGCAGCCCGAGAAGAGGCGGCAATCCCTACGGGAAGGAGCTTCTCCGGCGCATCCATGGCGAGGGCCATGTGATCGCCTTGCACAGCGGATCCGCTCGTGGCCACAAGAACCACCGCAGTCTTCCACCGGCCGAACTGGACCAGTCGCTGATCGACGGAAGCGCGGACATCCACAGTCTGTCGGGCCACGATCCGACCCTGGTCAGGCCACCCTACTGGTCCTTCGATGCGCGAACGCAAGCGGCCTACCAGGACCATGGGTTGGAGATGTTGCTCACCGACATCAGCGCACGCGATGGCAAGACCTGGGGTTATCACATCAGCCTGCGACGCCGCAGTCACTTTCGCGCCCGGCTGGCCGGGGTGCGGCAAAGCATCATCGAGGGCCGGCTGCCGGTGGTGGCAGGCGTCGTTCCCGTGGTGGTGACGTTCCATGATACGAACGATTACACCGCTCGCCACATGGAGGAGTACTTGCGCATTCTGGTCGAGGAGGCGCGGCGCGTGGGCCTAGCGCTGGCGCCGGAGCCGTTCTATGACGACGGACCCACCATCGAGCGGATCGCTCGCTTGCGGGCCAGGACAGGTGTCTACGCCGCGGAGCGCTGGACCTCCATCAACGTGAAAGGCGCCTTGGAGTTGAGTGCTGAGGCCGGCTCGCCAGCGCAGCAGGTATCGCCCGCGCCACCCGGATACCATCCATGGCGGCACTGACGATCCCCCCCGCGTATCCGGCACCTTCACCGCAGGGAAAAAGCCGCCGGAGTGAAGTGCTCTCGAGTGAATCGCGATGCCGGAGCACACGCACCGGGGCGCTGGTGCGGGATTCTACGCCCACAAGGATGGCCTTCTCGGTGAGATAGCCGCGCATGGTCTTGTCGAATGCGGGCAGTGCCTGACGGAGCCTGTCCGCAATGGGCAGCCCACCGGCATCGAGAACGCACCCCAGATCCGCAGGCGCAAGACCGGGAACATAGCTCGACTCGGCAAGCCCGGAGGATGTCCTCCTGGCGAGGAAGTCCGTGGCCCGGATCGCCGGCGCCACCAGGCCGCCCCCGCCGGCCTGCCAGGCTGCCGCTTCGATGCGCTCCTGCAGCGCCACCCCTCCCAGCGGCCCCTGCAGGCCGCACTGTTGCCAGTCCTCCGGTTCGAGCGAGACAACCAGCCCCGAGTTCGCGAAGGGCGAATCGCGCCTCGAGAGGCTCATGCCGTTGACCACCAGCCCTCCGGCCTCCGTACAGGTGGGAACGATCCATCCGCCGGGGCACATGCAGAACGAAAACACGCCCCGGCCGTCCACCTCCTGCGCCAGACGATAGGCAGCTGCCGGAAGCTTCGGATGTCCCGCAGCCTTGCCGTATTGAATCTGATCGATGAGCACCTGAGGATGCTCGATACGAACACCGATGGCGAATCCCTTCGCTTCCAGCTCGGCCCCCGCGCGCAGCAACATCTCGAAGACATCGCGCGCGGAGTGCCCCGTAGCCACAACCACAGCATCTCCACCCAGTCGTTCTCCGGTATTCAGAACCACACCGACGATTCGGTCCCCGGCTCGCTCCAGGTCGACCACCTTGGCTTCGAACCGAAACTCCACGCCCACCGCCTCCAGGCGTTCACGAATCGCCGTGATGACCTCCGGTAGCTTGTTCGAGCCGATGTGCGGCCGAGCGTCACTCAGGATTCTCGCGGGGGCGCCGTTGTGCACCAGGATCTCGATCACGTCGCGGACATCACCACGCTTGTGAGCACGGGTATAGAGCTTGCCGTCGCTATACGTACCTGCGCCTCCCTCGCCGAAACAGTAGTTGCTGTCCGGGTCGACAACGCCGCCCTGCGTCAAGTCCCTGAGATCACGGCGCCGAGGCTGCACCTTCTTGCCTCGCTCCAGGATGACCGAAGCAATGCCCTGACGCGCGAGCTGATAGGCGCAGAACAGGCCGGCTGGACCGGCCCCTACGATGACAACCCTGGCAGCTGCCCGGTCGACGCGGCGGGGCTCGGGGCCACCGATGGGAAGTTCGCGGTCTTCACGCCGACGCAGCAGGTAGTGAATTCGAACTCGCCCGCGGCGTGCGTCAATGGACCGCTTGAGGACCTCCAGTTCGCCCAGCTCCTGCGGATCAACGCGCAACTTCGCGGCCGCCAGGCGCCTGAGCGAAGCAGGATCCTCATCGTCGTCAAGACCGAGTACCAGCTCTATGTTCGATGAGGACACGTTGCTCACTGGCTTGTTTGCAGCGTGAACACTCCCACCGTCAGCGTTCCGCCTTCAATGCCGGAAGGAGCGGCACGCGCAGTGTCCCGAGGACGCCGGCGAGGCTGGCCAGCATGCCAACGAGGAACACCACCGCCAGCGTCAGCAGTAGCGACCCCCAGGGCACGGGACTGGCGTCGCCCAGCACCATCGGGGCGATGGCCACCAGGGCGGACACGGTGCCCAGACCGATGCCGAACAGCAGCAGGAAGACGTTCTCCGCCAGCACCATGAGGGCCAGGCGGTTGCGGCGGAAGCCGAAGGCGCGCAGCGCGGCCAGCTCGCCGCGGCGCTCCATGATGTTGCGCACCAGGATGATCCCCAACCCCACCGTGCCCAGCAGCAGGCCCAGGCCGCCCAGGGTCTGGAAGGTGGAGAGGTAGGTGTTCTGCACGGCGTTGTAGTCGCGCAACCGCTGCGCCGTGGACGTCACGTCCAGGCCGAACGGTCCCAGCGCGCTCTCCAGCGCCTCGGTGGTGCGTTCCTCGCTGCCCGCCGGGGGGTCCACCAGGAAATAGGAGTAGCCGCTGCGGCTGGGGAAGTGCCGCAGGAAGTTGGCCTCGGAGATCAGGATCTCGCTCTGGAACAGGCTGTGCTTCATCAGGCCCACCAGCCGCAGGCGGATCTCCTCGCCACGCTCGTTCTGCACCACCAGATCCTTGCCCAGCCCCAGGTGAAGGATCCACTTCACCGAGTTATCGTCACCGAGGGCCGCAACGACGCCGGGCTCGAGCTCCTGCTCCAGCAGCGTCCACGGGTTGTCGACATCATCGGCTAGCGCGCCGAACGGGAAGCCGCCACGGCGGACCTGCTCGGCAGGGACGCCCAGGATGCGCGGGCGACCTGGGCGGTAGAGGTTCAGGCAACTGGCGTCGTCGCCGGGCAGCATCCGGAACGGCACCAGCTCCACGCCGTCCAGGTCGGACCGGGCCGACTCCGGAAAGCCGAGGTCGGCGCGCGCGGCGGCGCGGCCCGGGTCCTGCGGCAGCGGCACGTCGGACTCGGCCACCAGGGCGTAACCTCCGGCGCCCGAGTCCAGCGAGCGGATGTCGCCGCCATCCTGCAACTGGAATGCCCCGACGCTGATGATGGTGAAACACGCACTGCCCACCAGCGCCACGCTGAGGATGCTGCGCCCCGGATTCCACGAGCTGTTGCGCGCCGCCATCCCGGTGAGCGACGCCGACGCGCTGCCGTGCACGCGCCGGCACCACAGGGAGAAGTACCCCAGACCTGCGCACAGCAGGCTGGCTCCCACGCCGAAGAACAGGCCCGGGCCGGCCTCGCCGCCGCTGAGCGCCGCGGTGATCAGCAGCCCCGCGGCGCTGCCCGTGCTGACGTAGGCGATGTTTCTGGCCAGGCGTCCACTGGCGGCACGCCGTGCGCCGCTCACCGATCCGGCCAGCAGCGCAGTGGGCGGCACGCGACTCAGCTTGCGGATGGCGTGGGCGATGGTGGCCAGCACGGCCAGCAGCGACAGCAGGCCACCCGCCGCCAGGCTCAGCGGCTGGACGTGCAGGAACAGCAACGGCGAGCCTACAGCCGGGAGCCACAGGGTGCGCAGGCCCATCATCATCAACCCAGCATAGGCCACCGCGCCGCCCAGCCCCAGGATCACGCCGGCCGTGGCCAGGACGGCGCCTTCCGCCAGGAATCGCCGTCGCACGGCGCGCACACCGAAGCCCACCGCCAGCAACAGGCCCAGCTCGCGGCCGCGCTGCTCCACACCCAGGCGGAACAGCAGCGAGACCAGCATCAGCGCCGAGAAGATGAGGAACATGCTGAAGCTGATGAACAGCATGCTGAAATCGGTGGCGCCCTTGGCAGCCTCCAGTCCCTCCTGACGCACGGGCAGCAGCTTCAGGCCAAAGCCGGCGGCGCCCAGCTCGCGCAGCAACGCGGCGCGGAACCGGGGCAAGAACGCGTCGACATCGGTGTCCACCGGGGGGGCCACGCGCAGTGCGGTGACGGTACCGAAGCGGTTGGACCAGAGGTCGCGTCCGGTCTCTTCGGCCACGAACGCCTTGGGAGTGGCGCCGTACTCATCCCAGTAGTCCTCGTCTTGTGGCCGGATGGCGCCCAGGTCCACCGGGAAGGGCGGGTCCCAATCGGTCATGTTATCGACGCCCTGAATGCCCGGGTAGTCGGGAGTGATGCTGCGGTCGGCGCCCAGGCCCTGCATGGCGGTGATGCCGCGCAGGGTGAATGATGCGCTCTCGGTGCTCAGCTCCTCCCGGGGGCCGACGGTGAAGTACTTCACCTCCACCGTGTCGCCAACACGGGCGCCCAGATCATCGGCCGTCCAGCGGTTGAGGAGGATCTCCCGTTCCTGCAGTGCAGGGGCCGGCGAGCCGTCCACCAGCTTGAGCTCGCCGAAACTTTGCGCCATGGGTAGCTCCAGGGCCACCATCATCGAGTACGGCACGCTGCGTTCCCCGGCCTGCATGCTGTTGGCCAGGTAGGTCTGCAGCGGCAACAGCGACCCGCCCAGCCCGGTGGCGGCAGCGACCGCCGCCTGCACCATGCCGGGCCGCAGGACGAACTCCCGGCTGGTGACGCTGAGGATGCCGTCGTCGGAATCGACGGCCAGCCCCACGTCCTCCAGGTGCAGTGCACTCTCCAGCACGGCGTCCAGCTTCCCTGGCGGGTCGGTGGCTCCCGAGACGAACAGGGCGTTCACCTGGCCCGGGCCCTCCAGGGTCCGCTGCAACCGGCCCAGATCGACGAAGGCGTTCTTCTGGAACGTCTGCCGCGCCGACAACCCGAAGCGCCCGACGCCGCCATCGGGGAGGATGCTGGTCACGGTGCAGCGCAGCGTCCCCACCACGTCCTCGGTCTCGCGACTGCCCAGCAGCGTGTCGCTGGGGATCTCGCTCCAGCGCGGAAACGAGATCAGCACCGCGTCGCCCGGGCTGGCGCCGAGCTCCTCGGCCAGCGAGACGTTGAGGATCACCGAGGGAAAGAGCTGGCCTGGGAGGCGCTGCAGCGGCAGCTGCGTGGCTTCGCCGGAGGGGGAAGGGAACTGTTCCAGGAAGCGCTGGTCCACGCCCAGGACCTGGATGCCGGACGCCCGGGCGCCCGTGTCGGCGTGGATGGCCGAGCCACTCAGCAGGATGGCCGGAGCCGCACGAACCGCAGGGGCGCCGCTCTCCACCTCGCCGGCCAGTTCCTCGCGGAAGAAGCGCTCGGAGAGCAACGCCTGATCGATGTCGCCCAGCCGGTCGAGCACCAGGTCGCGCAGGCTGCCGCGCACCGAGTCGCCCACCAGCAGCGCGCCGGTGAGCACCGCGGTGGCCACCGCCGCACCCAGCACCACTGCCAGGTGCACCCTGCCGTGATGGATCAGTCCGCGGAGCACCGCC
>CBDVAL010000192.1:0-6845 GCA_965371955.1 uncultured bacterium
AACGTCCACAGACCTCCAACGGCTCGGCAGAGCGAGGTATAGAGTCTTGCTCAGACCCCGATCTGCTAGGCCCTCAGGAATGCCTTCTCGATGGTCTCGCGGGAGTAGCGTAGAACGGCGGGCCGGCCATGGGGGCAGGTCAGGGCGTGATCGCCGCTGAACAGCGAGTGCACCACGTGGCGGGCACGCCCGTCGTCCAGGCGCATGCCGGCGCGGACCGAGGCATGGCACGAGGCCAGCGCCGCCACCTTGTGCTCCAGTTGCTCCAGCGCGTCGTCGCCGCCCTCCTGGTCGGAGAGCTGGTCCACCAGGTCCTGCACCAGACGAGCGGCATCGACACCGGCGGCGATGGCCGGCACCCCGCGCACCAGGAAGGCGTCCACTCCGAACACCTCCACGGTGAAGCCCAGCCCGCCCAGGCGATCCACGGCCTGCTCAAAGCGCGCCGCCCCGGCCGGCGGCACTTCCACGGTGACGGGAAACAGCAAGGACTGCACCGCCACGGTGCGCGTCTTCAACTCCTGGCGATAATCGTCGTAGAGCACCCTCTCGTGCGCTGCGTGCTGATCCACCAGCAACAGGCCCTCATCATCCTCCACCACGATGTAGGTGTCGTGCAGTTGGCCCAGGACCCGCAGAGCCGTCCCGGGTTGGGGCAAGGCCAGTTCTTCAGACGAACGGGGAGGGTCCCCTGCCAGGTAGTCCTGCACCGCCTCGGAGACTGCGTTGCCGTGCGCCGATGGCGGATCATCCTCCGTGGACGGTAGCGCCTGCACGGGGCGTCCCTTCACCAGCGCCTCCTCCAGGCCGCGGCGCAGCAGCTGATGGATCGCGCCGGGAGTACCAAAGCGAACCTCGCGCTTGGCCGGATGAACGTTCACGTCCACCTGGTCCAGCGGAACCTCCAGGAACAAGAACAATGCCGGGTGCCGCTCGCGCGGGAACTGCGGCCGGCATGCCTGCCCGATGGCATGAGATAGCGATCGATCCGCGATGAGGCGTCCGTTGACGAACAGGAACTGCGCCGAACGACTGCCGCGCGAGAACGCCGGGCGCGACACGTAGCCGCTCACCGACAGCGGCGAACGCCCGGAGGTCACAGGGATGAGCCCCTCCGCCAGGTTCTGGCCGAAGATCTGACGGACGCGATGGCGCAGATCCGGCGCAGGAGGGGCCATCAGGAGCTCGCGGCCGTCGTGCTCCAGCCGGAAGCGGACATCCGGCCGCGCCAGAGCGCAGGCATGGACGACCTCGGTGGATCGGGCCAGTTCGGTGGCGGGAGTGCGCAGGAACTTGGCCCGGGCCGGGGTATTGAAGAACAGGTCCTCGATGTCCACGGTGGTGCCGCGCGCCCGTGCGGCCGGACCCTCCCGGCGCAGGGCTCCACCCTCCATCTCCAGCCGGAAAGCCTCGTCCTCGCCCGTGGAGGTGGTCAGCGCCATGCGCGACACCGATGCGATGGCCGGCAGCGCCTCGCCCCGAAAGCCCAGCGTCTCGATGGCGGCGAGATCCTCCTGCGCGGCGATCTTCGAGGTGGCGTGACGCTCCAGCGCGAGGCGCGCATCCTCGGGACTCATGCCGCAGCCGTCGTCCACCACACGCACACGCCGCCGGCCGCCGGCCTGAAGGATCACCTCCACCGAGGCGGCACCGGCATCCAGCGCGTTCTCCACCAGTTCCTTGACCACGGCGGAAGGACGCTCTACCACCTCACCGGCAGCGATCTGGTTGACCAGGTTGTCCGGCAACTTGCGGATGGACCGCACGGCTCCTCCCACTACTATTTCTTCTTCGCTTCCGACGCGATGGCCTGCTGGGCCGCCGCCAGCCGGGCGATGGGAACGCGGTACGGCGAACACGACACGTAATCCAGGCCGACATCGTGAAAGAACGCCACGGAATGCGGCTCGCCGCCGTGTTCTCCGCACACCCCGATCTTGAGATCCGCGCGCACCGAGCGGCCTCGCTCGATACCCATTCTCACCAGCGCGCCCACCCCTTCCTGATCAATGGACTGGAACGGGTCGGCGGGAAGGATCCCCTTGTCCTCGCTGAGGTAGTCCGCCAGGAACGGCCCGGCGTCATCCCGGGAATAGCCGTAGGTCATCTGCGTCAGGTCATTGGTCCCGAACGAGAAGAAGTCCGCATGCCGGGCAATGCCATCCGCCACCAGTGCGGCCCGCGGCACCTCGATCATCGTGCCGATGCTCAGCGGCACCTCGGTCCCTTTCTCCTTCATCACCCGGCGCGCTACGGGCTCCAGGGCTTCGCGTAGCCAGCGTAGCTCCTCCACGGTCCCCACCAGCGGGATCATGACCTCGGGCTGTGCGTCCACCCCCTGCGCCTTGAGCTCACAGGCGGCCTCGAAGATGGCGCGTACCTGTACCTCGTAGATCTCCGGGAAGCTGATCCCCAGGCGGCAGCCGCGATGCCCCAGCATGGGGTTGAACTCGTGCAGCTTCTCGATCTTGTGACGCAGGCGCTCCGCGGGGACCTTCATCTCCTCGGCCACCTTCTCGATGGCCGCGCGGTCCCCGGGAAGGAACTCGTGCAGGGGTGGATCCAGCAGGCGCACCGTCACCGGCAGACCCTCCATGGCCCGGAAGATCCCCAGGAAGTCCTCGCGTTGCATGGGCAACAGCTTGTCCAGCGCCCGCCGGCGTTGCTGTTCATCCTCCGCCAGGATCATCTCGCGCACCGCCACGATGCGCTCGCCACCGAAGAACATGTGCTCCGTGCGGCACAGCCCGATGCCCTCGGCGCCGAACGCACGGCCGGCGAGCGCGTCGGCGGGCTGGTCCGCGTTGGTGCGCACTTGCATCCGGCGATAGCGGTCGGCCCACTCCAGCAAGCGCTGCAAGCCCTGGAACGTATCGGACTGCTTCGCATCCAGCGAACGGTCCACGAGCACCTGGACCACCTCCGAGGGCGCGGTCGGTAGCGTGCCCAGGAGCACCTCGCCCGTGGTCCCATCGATGCTCAGAGGATCGCCCTGCTTGACAACCCGGTCTCCCACCTTGAACTCGGCGCGGGAGTAGTTGATCTCGATGTCACCGCAACCCACCACACAGGGCTTGCCCATGCCTCGCGCCACCACCGCGGCGTGGCTGGTGAGCCCGCCCCGCGCGGTCAGGATCCCCTCCGAGATGTGCATCCCTGCGATGTCCTCCGGGGAGGTCTCGACGCGCACGAGGATCACTTTCTCGTTCTCGTTGCGCACCATGTCCACCGCCTTCTCGGCAGAGAGGACCATGCGCCCGGTGGCCGCGCCGGGCCCCGCACGCAGACCCCGGGCCAGCAGGCGGCCCTCGTCCATGGCGTCCTTCTTCTCCTGCAGGCTGAAGGTCGGGGCCAGCAATTGCACCAGCGACTCGGCATCCACCCTGCGAACGGCGGTTCGCTCGTCGATGAGCCCTTCCTCCACCATGTCCACGGCGATGCGCACTGCGGCCTGGCCGGTACGCTTGCCGTTGCGCGTCTGCAACAGGTACAGCTTGCCCTTCTGGATGGTGAACTCCAGGTCCTGCATGTCGCGGTAGTGCGTCTCCAGCTTCTGATAGATCTGCACCAGTTCCTGGTAGAGATCACCCATCGTCTCCTCCAGGCTATTGCCTCCGTCGCCCGCAGTGCGGGTCAGCGGATCGGGGGTGCGAATTCCCGCCACCACGTCCTCTCCCTGGGCGTTGAGCAGGTACTCCCCGAAGAAGCGCTTCTCACCATTGCCGGGGTCTCGCGTGAACGCCACGCCGGTGGCACAGTCTCTGCCGAGGTTGCCGAAGACCATCGCCTGCACGTTCACCGCCGTCCCGCCCACGTTGGACAGCCGGTGGATGCGACGGTAGGCCGTGGCCCGGGGAGTGTCCCAGGAATCGAAGACCGCACGGATGGCGCACCAGAGTTGCTCCTTGGGGTCCTCGGCAAACGGCTCGCCGGTGTGCGCCTCCAGCTTCTCGCGGAATCGCCCCACCAGGGCCTTGAGATCGGCCGCATCCAGATCCAGGTCGTTCTCCACGCCGCGCTGCGCCTTGAGCTCGTTGAGCAGCAGCTCGAAGGGATTCTCACCGTGCTCGTCCGGTTTCACGCCCAGCACCACATCGCCGTACATCTGCAGGAAGCGGCGATAGCAATCGAGGGCAAAGCGCTCGTCGCCCGCCCGTTTGCCCAGCCCTTGCACGGTGGAGTCGCTGAGGCCCAGGTTGAGCACCGTGTCCATCATCCCCGGCATGGACACCGGCGCGCCGGAGCGCACCGACACCAGGAGGGGCTGCTCCGATGAGCCGTAGCGACTGTCCGTCCACTCCTCCAGGCTGGCCAGCGCACCGTCCACCTGTTCCTCGAGACCCGGGCCGAACTCGCCGCTCTCCTGATAGTGGCGGCAGGCGTCGGTGGTGATGGTGAAACCCGGAGGAACGGGTATGCCCATATTGGTCATCTCGGCGAGGTTGGCGCCCTTGCCACCCAGAAGATCGCGCTGGGAGGCACTCCCCTCCGCCTTCCCCGCTCCGAAGCGGTACACCCATTTCTTCTTGCTCATGCTGGCTGTTTCCTTTTTTGACGAGCGGTTTCACCTTCCACCACGATCTCGGAAAAATCGGCAATACGGGAGAACAACTCCCCGGCACGGCGCAACAACCCGAGGCGGTTCTCCCGCTGGCGGGGATCGGGCGACATGACCAGGACTCCCTCCTCACGGCTGGCCCCGAGGAAGCCGTCCAGGGCCGCCCGCAACCCGGCCACCGCCTTCAGCGCGGGCAGGTACTGCCGGGACGCGAGGTGCTTCTCCAGCTCGCCGTGTACCTCCTGCAGGCACCGGTGCAGCTCGATCTCGGGGGCCTCCTGCAAGGACCCGACGTCCACCGTCTCGTGGCCCTCCGCATCCACCAGGTTCCGGATGCGCTTGTGGGCCGCCGCCAGCGACAGGAACGCCCCCTCCAGCTCGGGCTCCGCCCGCAGACGGGTGAGCGCATCCAGCCGGCTCGCCGCATCACGCAGCGCATCGTAGGGTACGGCCAGGACCGCGGAGACCGAATCATAGCGATGGCCGGCGGCGTGAAATACCTGCCGCGTGCGCTCGGCGAAGAATTCCCGCAGGCGCTGTAGCGCATCGTCGGCATCGCCCACCGCCGGGTAGCCCTGCACCGCCTCTCGGACCGCAGTATCCAGTGAGAGGAACCAGGGCTCGGCCGTGAGGATACGCACCACGCCGGTTCCGGCCCGGCGCAAGGCGAACGGATCACGTGCCCCGGTGGGTTCGGCCCCGATGAGGAAATATCCCGCCAGGGTGTCCAGACGGTCCACAAGGGCGAGCAGACGGCCTGCCGGGCCGCGTGGAAGGTCGTCTCCCGCGCCGGCGGGACGATAGTGATCGTAGACGGCCTGCGCCGTCGGCGCCGGCTCGCCGTCGGCACGGGCGTAGATGCCGCCCATCACTCCCTGTAGCTCGGGGAACTCCCCCACCATCTCCGTGGGAAGGTCGCACTTCGAGAGCAGCGCCGCCCGGGCGGCATGGCCGACAAGCGCCGCGTCCAGTTCCAGCCTGGAACCGATCCTCTCCACCAGGCGCACCATGCGGTCCACCTTGCCGCGGTAGGAGCCGAGCTGCTGCTGGAAGATGACCCGCTCGAGGTCCGGCAGGCGCGACTCCAGGCTGCGTTTGCGATCCTCCTGCCAGAAGAAACGTGCGTCGGCCAGGCGTGCCTTGAGCACCCATTCGTTGCCGCGCCGGATGTTGCCGCTGCCATCTCCATCCTGGTTGATGGCGGCCAAGAAGGCGGGCAACAGTTCCGGCTGCCCCGGGTCCGCCCCCGGCCGCACCACCGAGAAGTAGTGCTGGTGAAAGCGCATGGCTGTCACCAGCACCTCCCGGGGTAGTTCGAGAAACTCCGGCGCGAAGCTCCCGTGGATCACCGCCGGCCACTCGGTCAGGGCCACCAGGCTCTGCAGCAGCCCCTCGTCGGCGAGCGGCTCGCCCCCGGCCTCCACCGCCGCCCGGGCCAGACCCTTCTCGATGACGGCGCGCCGCTCCTGCGGATCCACCAGCACCCCGGCGCCGCGCAGCACATCCACGTAGCCCTCCGGCGAGCTCACCAGCACTGCACCGGACGACAGCGTGCGATGGCCCTGGCTGTCGCGTCCGCTACGGACGCCGGCAACCTCCACGCTGACGGATTCTTCGCCCAGGAGCGCCACGATCCAACGGATGGGACGGACGAACCGAAAGCTCCCCGAGCCCCAGCGCATCATCTTCGCGAAGTGCAGGCTGGGCAGCACCTCCGTCACCGCCTCGGCGAGCAATTCCGCGGCGGGACGGCCGGTGACGCTACGACGGAAGCCCATGTACTCTCCCTTGGGCGTCTGTACTCGCTGCATCTGGTCCGGTGTCATCCCGTGACCGCGTGCGAACCCCTCCAGAGCCTTGGTGGGCTTGCCCTCGGCATCCAGCGCCGCGCGCACCGGCGGCCCGGTCACCTCCTCGTCACGATCCTCCTGGCGCGGCAGAACCGGGCCCACTGCCACCGTCAGACGGCGTGGCGTGTACCATGTGGACCACGACGCCCCGGGCGCAAGGATCTGCATCGACTCCAGCGCAGCCGCCAGCTTGTCGCGCAAGCCTGTCACGCCGGTGGCCAGCATTCGATCCGGGATCTCCTCCGTGCCCACCTCGAGGAGGAAGGTTGTCGGGTGGAATGCACTCATCCGGTGGATTCCCCCGAGGTCTCCGGTTGGCCAGCCAACAGCGGGAAACCCATGGCCTCGCGCTGCTCCAGCCAGCTCTTGGCACACAGGATGGCCAGCTTGCGCACCTTGGCGATGTAGGCCGCACGTTCGGTGACGCTGATGGCACC
>CBDVAL010000193.1:0-6659 GCA_965371955.1 uncultured bacterium
CGCCCGATCTCTGCGTTGCGGAACCTCACTGTAGCAGTACTACAGCCTCGGCTCCACGCCTTGACCTCGGGTGAAACTCACGCACCTGGCTCCGCGAGGGTTCTTCACCGGACTGCTATCGCACGATGCACTCGAAGAGGCGCTCCAGCTCCTCTTCATTATGGAACGCGATCTCCACGGTGCCGCCCTCGCCCTTGCGGTGGATCTTCACCCGCGTGGCCAGGGCGTGGGTCAGGCGCTCCTCGGCAGCCAGGGTATTCGCGTCGGCGACGGCCGGCTTCGTGATCTTCATCTTCGTCGCTGTGTCCTGCTTTTCGGACGCGGCGAGCTTCTCCGCCTGGCGGACCGACAGACTCTCCTTGAGGATCCGGCGGGCCATCTTGTCACGTACCTCCGGTGGCATGGCCAGCAACGCCCGGCCGTGTCCCGGCGTCAGGGCGCCGTGGTCGATCTCACCTTGGATGAATTCAGATAAACTCAATAGCCTCAATGAGTTAGCTACTGTCGAGCGATCCTTCCCGACGCGCTTGGCCACATCGGCCTGGGTGGCCTGCAGGCGGTCCACCAGCCGCTTGTAGCCGTGCGCCTCCTCGATGGGGGTGAGGTCCTGGCGCTGCACGTTCTCCACCAGCGCCAGCTCCACCATCTCATCTTCGGAGATCTGCTTCACCACGGCGGGGATGCGCATGAGCACGGCGCGCTGGGCGGCGCGCACGCGGCGCTCGCCCACCACCAGCTGGTAGCGGTCGCCCCGGGGCCGGACGACAATCGGCTGCACCACGCCGTGCCGCAGGATGGAGGCGCTGAGCTCGGCCAGCTCCACCTCCGAGAAATACTGGCGCGGCTGGAACGGGTTGGGGTCGATGAGGTCCAGGTCGATCTCCACGGGGCCGGCCGTCGCCGCCGGTTGAGCCTTCGCCGGCACCGGCATGGGCGCCATGGCCTGTCCTGCGCCGTCCGGGATGAGACTGCTCAACCCTTTGCCCAGAGCTTTTCGCGTCATTTCTGTAGGTACTCCCGGGCCAGGTCCAGGTACGCCACGGCCCCCTTGGAATGTTCGTCATACTTCACCACCGGCAGGCCGAAGCTTGGCGCCTCGCCCAGCCGGATGTTGCGCGGGATCACCGTCTGGAAGACCGCGTCACCGAAGTGGCTGCGGATGTCCTCGGCCACCTGCCGCGTGAGGTTGGTGCGGTCATCGTACATGGTCAGCAGGATGCCATCGATGCGTAGCTGCGGGTTGAAGCGCAGCTGCACGCGCTGCGTGGTGTCGATGAGATCGGACAGGCCCTCCAGCGCCAGGTACTCGCACTGCACCGGGACCAGGATCCCCTGGCTGGCCACCAGCGAGTTCAGCGTGAGCAAGCCGAGCGACGGCGGGCAGTCCAGGAAGATGTGGTCGAAGCTGTCCTTGAGGGGCTCGAGCGCATCGCGCAGCTTGAACTCGCGTTGCTCCGCCCCGGCCAGCTCCACCTCCACGCCGGCCAGGTCGCGGTTCGCCGGTGCCACCTTCAGGGTGGGCAGGTGGGCGGGGAGGAGGATCTCCTCCAGTCGCATGCTGCCGGTGAGGACGTCGTAGCAGGACCCCTTGAACGCCTGGGTGCCCAGGCCGAGACCCTTGGTGGAATGGCACTGGGGGTCGAGGTCGATGAGGAGGACTCGCCGGTCGCAGGCGGCCAGGGAGGCGGCCAGGTTGATGGCGGTGGTCGTCTTACCGACTCCGCCCTTCTGGTTGGCAATGGCGATTACCCGGCCCATTTTCCCCTCGGTCGAAACGGCAGCCTACAGTAGCACAGGTGTGAAACTGCGGCAAACTTTGTGCCGTAATCCGCAAAACCATTGTCCAGCACGGGTTTATGGAGCCCCAGGGAAACGTTTCACGTGAAACATGCGCCTCTCGTGCGTTTCAGACGGTTGGATGTTTCACGTGAAACGTTCCACCACGGCGATGAACGACGCGCTGCGTCCGGTGAGGGGGGACTCCTTGACCAGCTTCAGCCCGGCGGGGCACTCGGCTCGCACACCCTCCAGCGCCGACTGGCCCAGGAACAGCAAGGCCCGGCCACCGGGGACCAGCCCGGCGGCAGCGCCTGCCAGGACGGTCTCGACGCCGGCGACCGCCCGCATGGTCAGGAAATCGAAC
This sequence comes from uncultured bacterium, assembly GCA_965371955.1. Classification (GTDB taxonomy): domain Bacteria; phylum Acidobacteriota; class Polarisedimenticolia; order CBDVAL01; family CBDVAL01; genus CBDVAL01. Next base: position 2,144 of record CBDVAL010000193.1, read on the forward strand.
GGTCCCAGCCCGGCCAGGTCCTCGGGGCGGTCCACCCGGTCCGGCAGCGCCTGGACGCGTCCGGCCAGGCCGGTCTCACGGACCACCTCCTTGAGAAACGCCCGCTTGCGCGTGGCGGGCTCCAGCAGGCGGCCCTGGAGGTTGGGCCGCAGCATCAACAGCGGCAACGCCGGGAAACCATTGCCGGTTCCCACGTCCACCAGCACTCCCGGCTTCTCCGGCAGGAATTTCAGAGCCTCCAACGATTCGAGGAAATGCCGGTCCAGGATGGCGCCCTCATCCTGGATGGAAGTCAGGTGGACGGTCTCGTTCCAGCGCATCAGGATCTTGAAATGCTCCGTCAGGTCACGGATCTCATGGGGCTTCAAGCCAATCCCGCGGTTCGAGGCACGCTGCCTCAGGCGCTCGGGGAAGGTCATGGGTGGGCTCCTTGTTGTGCCGGTGCGCGCTGCAGCAGGACCTCCAGCAGCGCCACCGCCGCCGGCGTGAGGCCGGGGATACGGGACGCCTGGCCCAGGGTGCGCGGCCGGACCTGCTCCAGCTTTTCCACGACTTCGGCCGAGAGGCCTGGCTGCCCGCGGTAACGGAAGTCCTCGGGAATGCTGCGGTGCTCGGCCCGGGAGAGCCGCCTCACCTCGGACTCCTGGCGACGCAGGTAGCCGTCGTATTTGATCTGGCATTCGATGTATCCCCGCCCTGGGCGCTGGATATCGGCCAGCGGCTGCTCGCCGGGAAACAGCCGCTCGGCCCCGGCAAGCCCCGCCGGCGCGTTCACCAGCGCCCGGTCCAGGGTGATGGGCTGCGTGCCCAGGCGGACGCCCAGGGCTTCGTGCACCTGCCGCCTCACCCGGCGCGACGGGCGTAGCGGCCGCGAGCGCAGCCAGGCCAGCGCCGTATCCACGCGCCGGCGCTGGTCCTGAAAACGCGACCAGCGCTCGTCGTCCACCAGGCCGAGGCGCCGGCCGTGCGGGGTGAGCCGGCGGTCAGCGCTGTCCATGTCGAGAAGCAACCGGAACTCGGCGCGCGAGGTGAACATGCGGTACGGTTCCCGGGTGCCGCGGGTGACCAGGTCGTCCACCATCACGCCGAGGTACGCCTCGGACCGCCCCAGCGTCAAGGGCGGGCCGGCGCCCACCGCCGACGCCGCGTTGATGCCGGCGAGCAGACCCAGGCCGGCTGCCTCCTCGTAGCCGGTGGTGCCATCGATCTGGCCGGCGAGGAACAGGCCGGCGACCTTGCGCACCTGCAGGTCCGGACCGAGCTGCCGGGGGTCGACGAAGTCGTACTCCACCACGTACCCCGGCTGCAGGATCTCCGCCTCCTCCAGGCCGCGGATGGCTCGCACCAGCTCGTGCTGTACCGGCTCCGGCAGGCTGGTGGACAGGCCGTTGATGTAGACGATCTCCGAGTCGTGGCCCTCGGGCTCGAGGATCAACGGATGCGCATCCCGTCCGGCGAAGCGTGTGACCTTGTCCTCCAGCGAGGGGCAGTAGCGCGGCCCGGGCGAGGCGATGGAGCCGTCGTGCAGCGGCGAGTGATGCAGGTTGGCCCGCACCAGGTCATGCACGGCGGGGTTGGTGCGCGTCAGGTAGCACTGGATCTGCGGTCGCTGGATGCGTTCGGTGAGAAACGACAACGGGACCGGCTCCGGATCGCCCCGCTGCGCTATAAGTCGTTTATAATCAATAGTTTGTGCAGATATCCTCGGCGAGGTTCCGGTCTTCAGCCGGTGGGTGCGCAATCCCAGCCCGCGCAACGAGCTCGACAGTCGCACCGCCGCGGGCTCGCCCACCCGGCCACCCTCGGTCTTGCGCACTCCCACGTGCATCCGCCCGCGCAGGAACGTGCCGGTGGTCACCACCAGCGAGCGGCAAGCCACCTCGCGCCCGTCCTCCAGCCGCAGCCCGCGGGCGACGCCGCCCTCCACCAGGATCTCGCCGGCGAGACCCTCGACGACCTCCAGGCGCTGCTGTGCCTCCACCGCCGCGCGCATGCGCGCCGCATACAGCTTGCGATCCGCCTGAGCCCGGGGCCCGCGCACCGCCGGCCCGCGGCTGCGATTCAGCAGGCGGAACTGGATCCCGGTGTCATCGATGGCCCGGCCCATCTCGCCGCCCAGCGCGTCGATCTCGCGCACCAGATTGCCCTTGGCCAGGCCGCCGATGGCCGGGTTGCACGACATTCGCCCGATGGAGACGCGGTCCGGCGTCACCAGCGCCGCGCGGCACCCGAGGCGCGCCGCCGCCAGCGCCGCCTCGCAGCCCGCGTGGCCGCCGCCCACCACCACCACATCGAAGTCCAGCCTCATCTCCCCGGCTCCCGTCCGGAGAGAAGGCTACTTCAAAAAAAGGGGACAGGCTACTTTTCTCCGAAGAAAAAATAGCCTGCCCCTTTGGTGCAATGCCGTATTACGGGAGAAACTTCAGTTCTTGACCACCACGCTTCCGGACGACGTGTGCAGGCGAATCTCCGGCCCGCCGGAGCCCTGCTCCACCACCTCTTCGTCGTAGGTGTAGCGGCCCTCGCGATAGGTGCGCCGGGACGTGGTCTCGAACGGATTGACGATGCGGCCCTTGTCCTCGCGCGCGCTCATGATCAGCGTGTAGTCGCGGCCGAAGTTGCCGTCGAGCACCACGTCACCGGAGGCCGAGGAGGCGGACAGTCCGTTCCGGGGTATCTCGTCCAGATGAAGCCGGACATCGCCGGAGGCCGAGGAGAACTCGCCGAACCCGTCGATGCTGCTGTTCTTCACCTCCACGTCGCCGCTGGCCGAGCTGAGCACCAGAGAGCCACGGCAGCCGTTGCACATCACGTCGCCGGAGGCGGTGGAGAACGCCACGTCCTCGCCGATCTCCACGCTGTTGAGGTGGATGTCGCCGCTGGCGGTGCTGAAGCTGACGTCATCATCGATGCGCATGTCCTCGATGGTGTAGTCGCCGCTGGCGGTGCTCAGGCTCGAGCGACTGTCCAGCTCCACGTCGATGAGCTCAATATCGCCACTGGCCGTGCTGAGATCGATGCGCGCCCTGATCCCCTCGGCGCTCAGCGACCCGGAGGCGGTCTCGATGTTGATGCGCGTCCCGCCGCCCGAGGGAACGTAGATGGTCCATTCCACCTCGCCGCTCGAGCTCCTGCCGGTCCACCTCTCGCGGATCCGCAGGGTGTCGCCATCCTGCTCCACGCTGGGCTCGAAGTTGCCCCGGGGCGACACGTTCGCCCGCAGCTCCACCGAGCCGCCGCCGCCGCCGGCCGGCAGCAAGATGACATTGCCCGACACTCCCTCCAGCTCGATGCGCTCCACGCTGGAGAAATCCCACTCCTCGGCCAGTGCCAACCCGGACACGCACAGCACCAGCAGAGCAATCAACCCCACACGCTGTACCAGATCGATTTTCATAGTTCCTCCCTGATGGGGGCGAATTCGCCCACTCCTTATAACACCGCTGCAGGGCGAGGGGTTGGGAGGCAGTTTCCCTCCCTAAAAGCGGCAGGGCCGGAGTTTCAGCTACGACCCCGATGGGGTCCGACCTGGAGAGGAACCCGGGTCGGATGGCCTCTCCCCGTAGATCTCGCATCCGCGATAGGTCAGAGAAAAGCCGTACCAGCGCGTGAAGATCTGCCACGGCCGCGTTCCATCCGGCCATTCCGCCGCGGGCATCTGGTCCTCGTCCTGCACGAAGACTTTCAGGATTCGACCCGACCAGTCATCGACGATACCTGCTCGAACCGCGCGCAGCGGGTAGAACCGCGCCTGTTTCTCCACGACGATCCCCAGGCCGTGCTCCATCAGCGGTCGCCGTCGGTCCTTCTGTTCCATCGTCCCGTGGAAGAAGAACGGAAGGATACCGCGTCCGCGAACCATCCATCGGGTCAGCGGCCCCAACCATCGGGAAAGAAGCCTGCGCTTGGAGCGCAACAGGCGTAGCTGCGGCAGAGACGAAATCGCCCGGGCGGCGGTGGTCAATTCCACCGCCCATGTCTCGAGTTGCTTGCCGCGAAGCGGTCCATGCACGGCCTCGCCGGTGACGTGGTTCCAGTAGCTGCGGGTCTCATCATCGATGAGAAGGAAGAGGCCGTTGTAGAGGCCGCCGGCACTGAAGTGGTGCTCTTGATCATCGACCGTCGGAGTCAGACCGATTCCTGTATGGCAGATGAGTCAGAAGGCCACCACATACGGCTCGCCGGCGAGGGTGCCCTGGGCTACATGGTGAAACGCCATCTGGCTGACGAGGAGCGCCCTGGATAGACCACCGCGCTCGAAGACGAGGATTATCTCCTCGGCGCCCAGCCGGCTGGCGAGAAGGAGCGTGCCGGGTTCCCTCGTCCGGAATCGAGGGAAGTGATCCGGCCCCCGGAGTTGTGCTTTTCGGAGGTCAAAGCGGGTCATCACGTCGCAGGATCCTATCATCCATCACCTTCCAGCCGCTGTTGAACCCATGGGGTCGGAGCCAAAGTTTATACCTCCATCACTTTGACTCTGCAAAACCGGTGTTGCAGTGCTCGTCCAACTGTCCGT
>CBDVAL010000194.1:0-6573 GCA_965371955.1 uncultured bacterium
CGGATCCGGTGCAATGTGAGATCCTGCGCCTGCTGGCCCTGGACGGCGAGTCGGAGCAGCGGCCTGGACTGTTCCTGGTGGGTGACCCGAAGCAGTCGATCTACGGCTGGCGCAGCGCGGACCTCGAGGCGTACGAGGGCTTCGTGAAGGCGGCCTGCCGGGCCGGTGGGGAGCGCCACTTCCTCACCGTCAACTTCCGCTCGGTTCCGCCGGTGCTCGACGAGGTGCACCGTCTGCTGTCGCCGCTGCTGCACTACGTTCCAGGCCTGCAACCCGAGTATCGCCGTCTTGTGCCCTCGGCGAGGTATCAGGACGACCCCGGCCATGTGGACGATACCCGCCGGCCGGTGGAGCACTGGATCTCGTGGGACCTGGCCGGAGTGGGCGAGCCCCAGCGCAAGTGCGGCTTCAACACCCCCTTCGGTATTGCGCGCGAGATGGAGGCGGAGGCAATCGCCCGGGACATGGCCGGCCTGGCAGCCCAGGGCGTGCCCTGGAGGGAGATGGCGCTGCTGCTGCGCGTGTCCACGGTGCAGGAGCACTACCTGCAGGCCATGCGTGAGCATGGCGTTCCCTACGTCGTGGAGCGCGATCGCACGTTCTACCAGCACCGTGAGGTCATCGACGCGGCATCGCTGCTGCGCGCCGTAGGCGATCCTCATGATCAGGTGGCGCTCGTGGGGTTTCTGCGCTCGCCGTGGGTGGGGGTCCCGGATGCCGCGTGGCTGCCGCTGTGGGGCGTGCAGTTCCCCCAGAAGATGGGCGATCTGCACGGTCCCGACGCGGACCAGCTGGAGGATCTGCGCCAGGCGGTGGAGGAGGCGGCGGGGGAGGTGCCGGCGGATCTTCCGGGGATGGAGGATCTGAGCGGATGGTCGGAATGTCTGCACAACGCGGTGCGGGTCCTGGCGGAACTGCGCCGGTCGTTCCACGAGGAGCCGGCCGATGTGTTCGTGGACAAGCTGCAGGCGCTGCCGCTGGTTGCGGAGACCGAGGCGGCACGCTTCCTGGCCAGCCACCGACTGGCCAACCTCGATCGCTTCTTCCGCGGTGTCCGGGACGCGCTGGATGACGGCGAGGGGGGGCCGCAGATGGTGCTACGGGCGCTGCGCGAGGGTGTGGCCGGCGAGCGCCTCGAGGAGGTGGGTCCGCCGGGGGACGAGACCCTCGATGCGGTGCGCATCCTGACCATTCATGTGTCCAAGGGGCTGGAGTTCGACCATGTCTATGTCGCCGACCTGCACCGCAAGCCCATGGTGGGGTTCCGCCACGATGAGCCCAGGGTGCATCGCCATGATGATTGCTGGGAGCTGAGCTTGTTCGGCGCGCGCAGCCTGGGCTTTCATCGCGTGGAGGAGCAGGTCAGGAGGGTGAGCGCGGCAGAGGAGATCCGGACTCTCTATGTGGCGACCACCCGTGCGGCCCGGCGCCTGGTGCTGGCGGGGCGTTGGCCCGATCCGGGCAAGGATCCCGAGGAGCTGAAGCCCGGACGCGAGCTGCCGTACGTGGAATACATGCAACATCGTGCCGGCAAGCGCCCGGACCTGGCCCTGCACCTGGGCTCGGTGGCCAACGGCGGCGATGAGTCCAGGGTGGATGCCGATGGTGTGCGCTGGCGCATCCCGCGGCACCTGCCCGAGTCGCGCCGCAGGATGCCGAAGCCCGCGGAGTCGCCGGTGTCGCTGGACGAAGCACGCGCCGATCTCGAGCGTCTGGAGACGGCGCGCGGGCAGGCTGCGTCCCGGATGGATCGGCCTCTGGCTGCCGCCGCATCGCAGCGCGCGCACGAACTGCTGCGCGAGGCAATGGAGGAGGAGGGAGGTGAGGAGCGTCCGTCGGCGTCACGCCCGTCCGCGTTCGTGGACCGCGAGGGCGCCATGGCGGTGGGGAAGGCGGTCCACCGCGCCCTCGAGCTGCTGGACCTGGGCGCCGATCCGGCGGCAGCGCTGCGCCGGCAGCGCCGGGCCGTGGATAGACTGGTGGCGCCGCTGGTCTCCGTGGAGACGCGCGATGTTGTGGTGCGCAAGGTGGACGATCTGCTGGCATCGCTGGAGGGATCCGCCATCCTGCGCCGCCTGGTCGAAGTGGCGCCGCACATCGTGGGGCGTGAGGTGCCGTTCCTGGCGGCGGGCGAGGATGAGAGCGGACCGGTGGGCGCGAGCATCGGCACCATGGATCTGCTCTACCGCGACCCCGACGACGGTGCGCTGGTGGTGGCCGACTACAAGACCGACGCCGTGGAAGGAGAGGCGGAGCTTGAGGAGCGGGCGCGGGCGTACGCGGCACAGGGGGCGGTGTACGTGGATGCTGTGCGGAGCTTCCTGAGTGATCCGCCGGAGGTCCGCTTCGAGTTGTGGTTCCTCGCCGCCGATCGCATCGTCGGCGTCCCTGCCTAGGTTCCCACCGGGCGGGCCCCGGTCAACACGGCGCAATCCAGTCCCTTGGGCCGGCGCTGCAATTTTTCCACCGTCCCGGGCCAGTCCACCCGCGGCAACTGGGGCGAGCGCCTCGCTGCTTTTCACATACAGTTTCCTCCATGCGAGATACGATGCGGGTGCGTGGCATCCGTCGGACGGACCATCGGGCGACGATCTCCGGAATAGATCCGGAAGGCGGTGGGTTATCGGGCGGAAGGTCTGCTGCCGCAGCCATCCTCGGACTCCTCGGCGGGCAGGACAATCAAGCTGCGTTCCAGCCGGATGGTCCGAACAACCTGCCTTTGCACGGTACACAGTGGCTTCTTTCCCGCATGGGGGTGGTGCACCATCACGAATCTATTCCGGACGATCCGCCACAGTATCGCCAGCAGTCGAGCGAGGGAGCGGCGGCGTGCACGCTGGAATGAGAAATGGGCCGCAGAGGACTTCTCGCCACCGTGGTTCAAGCGCGAAATACCCGCCGAGCTGCGCGAGCTATACGAGACGGCTTGTCTGGACGAGACGACGACCGTTCTGGATGTGGGTTGCGGGCAAGGAGCAATCGCCCGATGGTTTGCGGAGAAGGGCTGCGCTGCCGTGGGGGTGGATCTGGCGGAATCGGCCATCCGGAGAGCCAGAGAACTGCATGAAGACGGCTCATGCCGGCTTCGATATCTCGCCGCCGACTTCTGCCACGAGTTCCTTCCGTATGAAGGTAGCTTTCGGATTGTCGTGGATCGTGGCTGCTTCCACGGTGTGCCCGTCTACAATCAGAACGCGTACGTCAGGACGTTGGCCGCCGTGACACAGGAGGGCAGCGATTACTTCCTCTTCCACCGGGTATTTCGAGGACCACAGCCTGTCGATCGGACGGCGGAGAGGAAGGCCAAGACAACGGAGATCGAGTCGCTCTTCCAGCGCTATTTCCTCATCGAGCAGACCCACGACACAGCCATGGGCGTATCGGATGAAGGAGTGCTACCGGGCCTGTTCTTCCGGATGAGGCGAAACGGCAGGAAACGATAAGCCGCGGCCTCCAGGTCGACCAACGTGGTGCTCGCAACGGACGACACCGGACTTTCCGGCCGGGCCTCCAGCCCCCTTGCCCGGCAAACCGTCATGGCGGGAGACGTCGTACGAGCCCATCAGTCCAGTCCCTTGCGCCGGCGCTCCAGCTCTTCCACCGTCCTGGGCCAGTCCATCCGCAGCAGCTGCGACAGCGCCCGATCCGCCAGCAGCTTGCCTCCGGTCTGGCAGGTGGTGCAGTAGTTGCACTCGTTCTGTGCGTAGGCGATGCGCTGTACCGCGGTCCCGCAGTCCGGGCACGGCTTGCCGTGCCGGCCGTGTACGGCCATTTCCTCGCGGAACGCCGTCACCTTCTCCGGAAACCCGTCTCCCGCCTCCACCCGCAGCCTCTCGATCCACGTCTCCAAAACCTCCCAGGTGGCCCGGAACAGTCGGTCGATCTCTTCCTCCTGCAGCTTGCGCGTCAGCCGGAACGGCGACAGTCGTGCCCGGTGCAGGATCTCATCGGAATAGGCATTCCCGATCCCCGCGAAGATCCGCGGGTCGGTCAGCGCACGCTTCAGCGTATGGCTCTCCCGCACCAGCGCCGCACCGAACCCTTCGCGGTCCACTTGCAGCGGCTCGGCACCGCCCGGATCATGCTCGCGCAGCGCGTCTTCCCCGCGGACCAGATGCAGCGACGCCCTCTTCTTGGATCCCGCCTCGGTGAGCAGCAGAGTTCCGGAGTCGAAGTCGAACGCAGCCAGACCGATCTTCCCCGGCAGCTTCGCCCCCAGCTCCCGCCACCGCAAGCGTCCTGCAATCATCAGATGAAGGACCAGGAACCGTTTGCCATCCAGCCCGATGACGATGCGCTTGCCCAGCCGCCGCAGCCCCTCCACGATCCCACCCTCCATCTCCTCCACCGAAGGAGAGGTCGAGCGCAGAAGAAACGGGCTCCCCAGGCGAATCCGCGCAAGCCTCCGCGCCCCGATCCGTCCCCTCAAACACGCCAGATAGGCCTCAAGGTCCGGAATTTCAGGCATGCCGACACCCTATCACCAACCCCCGCAAGAAAGGGGGGTGGTGGGGGAACCACAGACGTCCGAGAGCTAAGGATCCAACGAAGGTGATTTCGAATACTGCAAGCGTCTCGTGGGAAGCCTTCATGCGAAAGTTGATGTCCACGGCACTACTCCTGGTGGCTCTCAGCGGGGATCTGCACTCGGGCGACGGTGCCTTCCATGGACCTCCACCCGACTGGATCGCCGTCGCTTCTTCGGCGGCCGGAGTCGGCGACGCCAACGGTGATGGCTACGCCGATGTTCTGGTCGGCGAGGCGGGCTTCGCGTTCCCCATCGCGGGGAGCGTCAGTCTCTACCCGGGCTCGCCATTTGGCCTGGAGACCAGCCCCCTCTGGACGCTCGAGGGAGGACAGCTCTATGGATTCACCGTGGCGGGCGCCGGGGATGTAAACGGGGACGGTTTTGACGACCTGATGGTCGGCCAGCTTGCGAACGACTTCGCAGCGGTGGACGTGTTCCATGGTGCTTCCATCGGGCCGGGGTCCACCCCCGACTGGAGAGTGGTGGAGGACAGGCCGGGGTCTTCCTTCGGTACTGCGTTGGCCTCCGCCGGGGACATCAACGGCGACGGCTATGACGACATCATCATCGGTGGCCGGTGGGACAATGAGGTGCGTGTCTATCTCGGATCTCCCACCGGCCTGGCCCTGGATCCCATCCTGCTGGCCGGGAGTGGTCGGTTCGGTTGGTCGGTGGCTTCGGGCGACGTGAACGGCGATGGGTTCGACGACGTCATCATCGGCAACCCGCAGGGAGAGATCCTTCGGGGTCAGGTCTCTGTCCTGCACGGCTCTCCATCGGGATTGACACAGTCATGGACCGCCGAGGTCGATCCGCTGGCCGTCAAGTTCGGGTCTGCCGTGGCATCGGCGGACGTGAATGGAGATGGCTTCTCCGATGTGATCGTCGGGGCCGAAGGCTACACCAATGGCGAGGTGCACGAGGGAGCCGCCTTCGTCTACCTGGGCTCGTCCACGGGACTGGACACGACCCACTCCTGGATGGTGGAGGGTCAGCAGGTCGCTGCCTTCCTCGGACGCTCCGTGGGCTCGGCGGGGGACGCCAACGGCGATGGATACGGCGATTTTCTCGTCGGCTCCGGCTGGTTCGATACCACGGACGCGAACGCCGGGCGGGCGTTCCTCTACCTGGGCTCGGCCAGCGGCCCCTCCCTCGTGGAGGACTGGTTCGTGGAAGGAACCGGACCGAATGAGCATGTAGGGCTCATCGTCGGCGCCGCCGGCGACACCAACAGCGACGGCTTCGATGACCTGCTGGTGAGCGACATGGGGTTTGCTCTCGTCTTCCATGGATCCGCGGTCCTCGATGACAGGGATGAGGACGGCGTCGCGGACCGCGACGACAACTGTTTCCGGGACCACAACCCCGATCAGCTCGATGGGGACAGCGATGGAGTGGGCGACGTGTGCGACAACTGTCCCACAAACTCAAACGCTGACCAGACTGACACCGATGACGACATGCTCGGCGATACCTGCGACCCGGACGATGACAACGACGGGGTGGCCGATATTGTCGACAACTGCCCGCTGACTGCCAACGCCGGCCAGTCGGATGCAGAAGGCGATGGCATCGGGGATGCCTGTGACCTGGACGATGACAACGATGGGGTGGCGGACGTGGACGACAACTGCCCGCTGGCCGCCAACCCCGGCCAGTTGGATGCAGACGGCGATGGCGTCGGGGACGCCTGCGACGTGGACGCTGACAACGACGGGGTGCCGGATGTGGACGACAACTGCCCGTTCACCCCCAACCCCGGCCAGTCGGATGTGGACGGTGATGGCATGGGGGATGTCTGCGACGTGGACATCGACAACGACGGGGTAGCCGATGGTGACGACAATTGTCCGCTCAGCCCCAACCCGGATCAAGCGGATGCGGACGGCGACGGGTTGGGCGACGTGTGCGACAATTGTCCGGCAATCTCAAACACTGACCAGAACGACACCGATGGCGACATGCTCGGCGACGTCTGCGACCTGGACGACGACAACGACGGGGTGGCGGATGTTGCCGACAACTGCCCGTTCACCGCCAACGCC
>CBDVAL010000195.1:0-6552 GCA_965371955.1 uncultured bacterium
GAACTCCATGGGTCAGGCGGCGGGGCTCAAGCGAGCACCCGGGGAACGCCGAAATGGCCGTCCTCCACTTCGGGTGCGTTCGCCAGGGCATCCTTGCGCTGGAGGCCGGGCAGGGAGGTATCCGGTCGCAGGTGGTCTTCCGGGACCGGGGAGCCGGGGTCCGCATCCACGCCCTCGGTGTTCACCTGGCTCAGGCGCTCCACGAACTCGAGGATGGCGCCAAGCTGCTGCGCATACTGCGGAAGCTCTTGCTCGTCCAGCTCCAGTTGGGCCAGGCCGGCGATGCGCCGCACCTCGTCCACCGAGATTCCCATGGGCATCCCTCCGGCGCGCCATTATGGACGAAGGGTCAGTGCCTGGCAACCGGAGCGACGTGGTACGATGGTCGTATGGGCCGCCTTCTCGGTGCGCTGTGGCTGGTGTGGTGCGGCGCCGTCCCTCTCGTGCCTGCGCAGCAGACCGGTGCGCCGGAGTCACGTGGCGCGGCGCCGGGGTTTGCCCTGCTGGAGATTCGTGCCGAGATGATGGTCATCGGCAAGGGGGGCAGCCGCCGCGCCGGCACTGAGAGCGCCGTGTTGCCGCCGGACAAGGTGGGCCTGCTGCGCATCTCCACCTCGTTGTCCCGGGGTGATGGAAACCCGCAGGAAGAGGTGAGCATCGAGTTGCGTGTCCGTGCCCGGCAGATGCCCGACGGTCTGCACCTGATGGTGGACTCGAGGGCTCAGGGGCAACCCTCCGGCGAGCTGGTGCTACGCAGCGGCGGCGGGCTTCTCACCGGGACCAGCCCGCTGTTCCACGAGGCCTATGTCTCCCGGGCCACGGGCGAGCGCGTGGTCTTCCTGCTCAGTGCCCGTCCCTGGGAGGAGCCCTCCCATCTCGTCCCCGTCCGGCCCACCAACCCCCAACCGGTGGCCTATTCCCTGCGCATCTACCGCCTCACCGAGGAGGGGCCGGAGCTGCTGGATTCTCCCACCCTCGCGTCCCTGGTGGGGCACACGGCCAGCTACAGCTTCGGCTTCCTGCTGGAGTCCGCGGCAGGGGAGCAGCACCGGGAGGAGCTGCAGATCTGGCTGCAGGCGGTGGAACTGCGGGACGGCTGGCTCAGCGGCGTCCTGGGCCTGGAGGGGGATGTGGGAGGCAGCCCGGTGAGCCGGTCCCAGGGCTGGTCTCTGCCGTCCGGCGGGGAGGCCGAGATCGACCTGCGGCTGGGGGAAAGCGACGGTCGGGAGCTGGGCTTCCGGATCCGCGTGGATGTTCGCTTCTGACCGCCGAAGTAGCTGATTCTCCAGCTTGATAGCCTTGACAGGAGCCCGGCCGCTCAGCTAATCTGCATGATCCTGGGTGGCTTCCGCGACCCGCGTCGACTGCAGTGCCGTCATGTCGAAACGTCCATCCCCCCCCACACTCGTCCTGGCAACCGTCGTGCTCTGGCTCGTCGTGCCGTCGTCCGCCCTGTGGGCAGCGCCGGGGCTGCAGGGGACGGTGGTGGATGCTGCGGGCCTTCCGCTGGCGCAGGTCCAGATCTTCCTGAGTCGCCCCGAACAGGATCTACGGGTCTCCAGCACGGACGCCAGGGGCGTCTACCGGTTCTCGGATCTGGCCCCGGCACGCTACACCTTGCTGGCCATGAAGAGCGGCTATGCCGCCAGTTTCTCGCATGTGGACACGCTGATCCACAGGAGCATGGACCTGACCCTGCGGGTTCTGGGAGAGCCGGCACCGGGGCCGGTCGATCCGGCTTCTCTGCCGCAGGATCGGTCCTGGATATTGCGACATCCCAGGCGCGACCTTCTCCGGGAGCTGGAACGCCCCGATGCCCTGACCCTGCCCGCGGATGCACAGGAGGCGCAATCCGCCGCGCAGCCGCTCGTCGCCCAGGTGCGCCAATGGGTCTCCTTGGCCGGCGATGTCGCCGGACCGGAGGACTGGCAGCGGACGGAGATCGACTTCTCCCGGGGCCAGGGGGAGAAGGTCCTGTGGACCGTCGGGGGATTCCTGGAACGAGCGGACATGGAGTTTTCCCGCCAGGATCTGTCGCGCCGCGAGACGAAGGCCGGGCAGCTTCGCATGGGCGTTCAGTTGCGCCCCGATGCCGGCAGCCAGGTGGACGTGCGCGCGTTCCTGGGGCGGGAAGATCTGCAGTTCACCCTGTCCGATCCCGCCGGGCTCGAAGACGGCTCGCGGGCCGGTCGAATCTGGGGCTACGACGCCGCCTGGCGCCGTCAGCTGGCAGGCGGGTCGGACCTGGATCTGCAGGTGGGCTATGGAGCCGCACAGGCCCAGGGCAATCTTCTGGGCATCCCCGAGACGGAACTGTCCGAGAATCGCTGGCACGCCCTGGGCTCTTTCCGGTTCTCGCCGGTAGCGCGACACGAGGTGCAGGTGGGGATGCGTGCCGACGGCTACCAGTTCGATTCCGCCACGCAGCGCCTCACCTATGCGGCCGAGCTCGCGCCGGCCAGTCTGGTGGGGACCGGAGATGGCTGGACGCTGAACGTCTTCGGCCGGGATACGTTCGCCTTGAGCAAGCCGCTCGACCTGGAGTTGGGCATGGACTACCACCGCCTGGGATTCGAGCAGAGTCTGTCGTACTTCACGCCCCAGGCGGGGATGTCCTACCGGCCCGCCCCCGGGCAGACCTTGCGCGCCGTGGTGCTGGTGCAGTTCGCCGACTCCTCCGCGCCGGCCCGCCAGGACCCCCTGCTGGAGGATCCCCAGGGCTCGCCTCAGATGGGCTACATGCTGGTGTGGGAGCACAAGACGCGGCAGGAGCTGAGCTATGCCGTGACGGCGTCGGTGCGGCCGTTTACCGGGGAGGGCAGCCTCGAGGCCAGCGCGTTCCATCTGCCCGAGGGCGGCGGCGCGTTGTTCGGGACCGACGGCAATGCCAGCACCAGAGAGCTGAGCTTCCAGCTGGAGACGCGCTTTCGCGGCCTGCAGGGATCGACCGGGGTGCGCATCGGCCAGGTGGAGGGGAACCTGGTCAGCTACATGCCCAGCGACGTTCCCACGCAGCGGGTGGGCAACAACGAGGCGCGCTTCGTGTCCACCGTGCTGCAGACCTCCATCCTCCCGTTGGGCACCCACATCCAGATCGGCTTCCACTGGGTGGAGAATGACAGCCTGCAACTGGGTGCCCTCGGTGCCATGCCGGTGACCTATTCCAGCCTGGACATGCAGATCCAGCAGAGCCTGTCCATGCTGCCCGGGAGGGCCGACTGGAGCGTGTTGCTGGGCTACCGGGGAATCCAGAACCGCGCGGACAAGAAGGGCGAGCTCGGCCTGGCCCGCCTGGGGGTGGCCGAGGAGTCCCACCGGGTCAGCGGGGGCGTCGCGGTCAGCTTCTGAACTCCAAGATTTCGAAATTTCGATCCAAAAAAACGGATCTGATCGCTTTGCTCCTCGCCACTCACCGTGGTAACTTCCATGGAAGAAGTCACTTGGAAACCAGCGGAGTTCCGGTATGAGTCTTGCTTTGTTCTGGCGTGCGGCATCGGTGCGTCTTCAGGGGGCAGTGGATGTCACAGCATCCTCATCAGGAAGCGGGCTCCATGGGTGAGCGGGACTCCGTTCGCCGGAGCGCCGGCCCTCTGCGCCTGCTTCGCCCCACCACGCCTCCGCCCCTGAGGGTCGCCGCCATCCTGGTGGTGACCACTGCGGCCCTGCTCATCGGGACCGCCGGCTTCGTCGCCCGCTGGTCCGAAGCCCACTCCGAGGCTGGTCTCGGATGGACGGAGACCCACGACGCTCTGCTGGTGGAGCAGGTGCGGCAGGACGGTCCCGCCGAGAATGCCGGCATCCGGCCGGGCGACCGGCTCGTGTCCCTGGACGGTGAGACCATCTCCTCGTCGCTGGTGGCGCGGGATCGCATCTGGCTCGCAGAGCCGGGCAAGTCCATCGAGGTCATCGTCCTGCGCGACGGCCATCCGGTCACTCTGGCCCTGGTTCCGCAGCGGACCGGCAACGATCTCCGACTGTTCACCTACCTGTTCCTCGTGGGGCTGCTGTTCCTCGTCCTGTCCACCACGCTGGTCCTGCGCCTTCCCCTGGGTGGGGTGGGCGTGCCGTACTTCATCCTCGGACTGGTGGTCTTCGTCCTGCTGGTGTTCTCGCCGTCGGGCCGCGGGAACTGGCTCGACTGGGTTCTCTACTGGGGCGATGAGGTGGCCCGGTTGCTGCTCGTTCCGGTGTTCTTGCAGTTCGCCCTGTCGTTCTCCCGCCGCCGGCCAGGGTTCCTGCGACGGGCGGTGGTGCCCCTGCTCTACGCGCCGGCCGTCGTGCTGTTCGGTCTCGACCTCTGGCTGGTTGCCGCCGACGGGGTCTACCGCTTCGCAGATCCGGTGGCGGCGCTGGAGGCGCGCGACCGCATGGTCCTGGGATACCTCGGCCTGGGACTGGCCGTGGGGATCGTGGTCCTGGCGGTCTCCTACTTGCGCACGCGCCAGGAGCGGGTGCGCAGACCGGTGAAATGGTTGCTGTGGGGCAGCGGCCTGGGCCTGGGTCCCTTCGTTGGCCTGTACCTCATCCCGGCGGCGCTGGGACTGGAGGTTTCGCTATGGGGCCAGGTATCGGCGCTGCCCCTGGTGATGCTGCCGCTGTGCTTCGCCTCTGCCGTGGCGCGCTACCGACTCACCGATCTGGAGCTGTTCTTCAAGCGTGGCGTGGCCACCGTGGTGCTGGCGGGCTGTCTGGTGGCGGTGTACCTGGGTGGAGGCATCCTGTTCCGCTTGCTGGCGCCTGCCGGGGCGCCCGGGGTTCCTGAGGTGCTGGCGCTCCTGCTGGCGGCACTGCTGCTGCCGCGGCTGAAGGCGGCCATCACCATCGCAGTGGACCGGCTGTTCTACCAGGATCGTTACGACCATCGCCGCACGCTGCACGAGTTCGGCAACGAGCTGAACCGGGAACGCCGGCTGGAGCCGCTGGTGGCCAAACTGGCCGATCGCGTCGCGCGCACGCTGGGCGTGGGGCCGGTCACCGTGCTGGTGCCCGAGGGCGACTCGGAGGTGTTCCGGGCGGCCTGCTCCGCGGCCGGCGATGTCGGCGGCCTGGAACTGCCCGGCGACTCCGCCCTGGCACGCTCGCTGGAGCGCTCCGGCTCGCTGGACCTGGAGGATCTGCGCGATCCGCGCGCCGACCTGGCACCGGCGGAGCGCTTCGAGGCTGCTTCCCTGCGCTACCTGGTGCCGCTGACTGTCCAGGGGTCGCTGGTGGCCCTGTTGGCCACCGGGCCGCGGCGCGACGGCGGGCCCTTGAACTCCGAGGATCTGAACCTGCTGGAGGCGGTGGCCCGACATGCCGCGGTGGCGGTGCAAGGTGCGCGCCTGTTCGGCGAGATGCGGCAGCGCGCCGACGAGATCGAACGCCTCAAGGACTTCAACGAGGGTATCCTGGAGCGCAGCCAGGTGGGGATCCTGGTGCTGGACGAGGAAGGCCGCGTGGTGGGCTGGAATCGCTCCATGGGCAAGCTCACCGGCATCGCGCGCGAGGATAGCCTGGGTCGGCCGCTGGACCAGGTCCTCGACTCGCGTTTCGCGTCCATCGTCCTGCGCACGCTGCAGGACGGCGGTGACGAGGTGCTGCGCCTCTACCAGCAGCCCTTCCTGGCCGGCGACGCGGACCAGCGCCTGGTGAACCTGGGGCTCTCGCCGCTGCGCACCGCGGAGGGCGGCACCCACTGGGTGGTGACGGTGGATGACGTCACCGAGGAGGCGAGAAAGGAGGAGGCGCTGGCGCAGCAGGAGCGCCTGGCCTCCATCGGTCTCTTGGCCTCCGGAGTGGCTCACGAGGTGAACACGCCGCTCACCGGGATCTCGTCCTATGCTCAGATGCTGCTGGAGGGTCTCTCCGAGAGCGACCCGCACTACGACCTGCTCAAGAAGATCGAGGGCCAGAGCTTCCGTGCCTCGGATATCGCCAACCGGCTGCTCAACTTCTCCCGCCCCGACGGCCACAGCTTCGAGGTGCTGGACCTCAACGCACTGGTGGAGGAGACGCTTTCCCTGTTCGAGCCCCAGATGCGCAAGAGTCGCGTCTTCGTCTACCGTGAGCTTGACGAGCAGATCTCACCGGTGAAGGGCAACCGCGGCAAGCTGCAGCAGGTGATCCTCAATCTGCTGCTCAACGCCCAGGATTCCATGGGGAGCGAGATCCGCATTCGCACCACGCAGGAACACCTGGGCGTACGGCTGGACGTGGCGGACAACGGCGAGGGCATCCCTGCGGAGATCCTGGGCCGCATCTACGACCCGTTCTTCACCACGAAGGTGCCGGGCAAGGGGACCGGGCTGGGGCTCTCCATCACCTACGGCATCGTCCAGGAGCATGCCGGTACCATCAGCGTGGACAGCCGCGTGGGAGACGGGACCTGCTTCTCCGTCTTCCTGCCCCGCGCTCGCCGGGATCGGGTCGCTGCCTCCTGACGGTGCTAGAGGCCCGGCCGAAAAGTCTGGCGTCGTCCGTTGCGAGCCCCATGGGCCCGTATTCGAGGCGCCGCGACAACGCGATGCCGCTGCGCATCGGGGAGGAGCGGGAACCGGGCTGTGCTCGCCTAAG
>CBDVAL010000196.1:0-6514 GCA_965371955.1 uncultured bacterium
GCTATGACGCCGGCTATCGATCGTCCTGGGAGGCGGCGCTGGGCGAGGTGACGGCGGACGTGTTCTCCGACAACACCAAGGCGTGGAGCGGCGACCACGTCATCGACCCGGAGCTGGTTCCCGGAGTGCTGCTGTCCAATCGGGTCATCGACCGGGCGGAACCCAGCATCCTGGATCTCGCGCCCACGGTCCTGGAGCTGTTCGGCGTCCAGGCGCCTGCGTACATGGATGGCGCCTCCCTGTTCGAGGCGGACTTGCGGCGCGCTGAGGGGGTGGAGACGCGAGCCTGGAAGACGGCGGTGGCCTCGTGAAGCGCGGCACCATCGCCGGCCTGGTGACGCTGCTGGTCCTGAGCATCGGTTGCGGCGACGCCCCGCTGCCACCGGTGGGCAAGAAGGTCCTGGTGCTGGGCATTGACGGGTTGGATCCCGTGTTGCTGGAGGAGTTGATGGCCAAGGGCGAGATGCCGAACTTTGCGCGCCTGGCCGAGCAGGGAGCGTACCGGCACCTGGGGACGGTGACCCCGCCGCAGAGCCCGGTGGCATGGTCGGTGGTGATCACCGGACAGGATCCAGGTGGCACCGGGATCTTCGATTTCATCCACCGCAACCCCATGAGCATGGTCCCGTTCCTGTCCACCTCGCGCATCCACGAACCCGGCAAGACCATGAACATCGGCGACTGTGTGCTGCCGCTGGAACCCGGCAAGATGGAGCTGCTGCGCGACGGGGTGGCGTTCTGGCAGATCCTGGACGAACACGACGTGCCGGCCACCGTGCTCAAGATGCCCGCCAACTTCCCGCCGGTGGAGACGCGGGCGCGCACTCTGTCGGGGATGGGCACGCCGGACATGAGCGGCAACTACGGCACGTATCATTTTTATACGGATGACGTCTCGCTGCTGGGGGCAGCCTCCGGAGGCGGCGAGGTGCGGCGCGTGACGGTGGTGGACGGCAGGGCCAACGCGGAGCTTCCCGGCCCGCCCACCTTGCTGGCCGACAGCAGGCCGGCCCTGGTTCCGTTCACCGTCTACGTGGACCCGGATGAGGACGTGGTGCGTGTGGACATCTTCGACGAACGGATCTTCCTGCCTCAGGGCGAGTGGAGCCCGTGGGTGCGCGGCACGTTCACCACGTGCCCGCACGCCCTGTTGCAGTACGTTCCCGACCTGGGCTATCTGCACGGCGCCGTGCGCTTCTACCTCGTCGGGGCGCATCCCTATCTCAAGCTCTACGCCAGCCCGGTGAACCTGGACCCCTACGCCCCGGCCATGCCCATCTCCACCCCGCCCGGGCTGGCGGCGGAGATGGCCGAGCACATCGGGCCGTACTACACCCAGGGGATGCCCGAGGACACTCAGGCGTTGTCGGCCGGGCTGCTGGACGATCAGGCCTACATGGATCAGGCAGCCATCATCCTGGAGGAGGAGAATCGCACGCTGGACTATGCACTGCAGACCTTTGACGATGGATTCCTGTTCGTCTACTTCAGCGTGGTGGACCAGGTCTCGCACATGATGTGGCGCGCCATGGATCCCCGGCACCCCTCCTGGACGCCGGAGTTGGGGCGGAAGTTCTCCGACTCCATCCCGTCCATGTATCGCGCCATGGACGACATGCTGGGGCGGGCGCTGGAGAAGGTGGGTGACGACACCACATTGCTGGTGATGTCGGACCACGGCTTCGCGCCGTACTACCGCGAGGTCAACCTGAACACCTGGCTCAAGGACCAGGGCTACCTGGTGCTCACCGACGACGCGCTGGAGTCGCGCACCAGCTACTTCAACCACGTCGATTGGGGCCGTACCCGGGCCTACTCGCTGGGCTTCAACAGCCTGTATATCAACCGGCTGGGGCGTGAGCGCCAGGGGATCGTCGAGCCCGGCGAGGAAGCCGAGGCGCTGATGCAGGAGATCGAGGCCAGGCTGCTGTCGCTCACCGACCATGCCACCGGACTCACGGTGGTGAAACAGCTCTACCGCGCTTCGCAGCACTATCACGGCGCCCACGTGGACGAGGCCCCGGACCTGCTGGTGGGATTCCGTCGCAGTTACCGGGCGTCGGACACCAGCGCGCTGGGCACGCTGTCGCGCCCCGTGATCCAGGACAAGGCGGATGCCTGGAGCGGCGATCATCTGATGGAGACCTCCGCGGTCCCGGGCGTGCTGCTGAGCAACCGCGCCATCCTCGTGGACGATCCGGACCTGGAGGACATCGCACCCACCATTCTCGATCTGTTCGGCATCGAGCCGACGGACGAGATGAGCGGCCGGCCCCTGCTGGCGGCCCATCAGGAGAACTAGGACCATGGCAAAGATCAAGCTGGAACGCGATCTCTACGACCGGGCCGCCAAGGTGGCGGACACCGCGGGCTACGCCTCGGTGGACGAGTTCGTCTCCCACGTCCTCGAGAAGGAGCTGCGCAACATCACCGGCGGCGACGGCGATCCTGAGGACGAGGAAAAGCTCAAGGAACGTCTCCGCGGCCTCGGATACATCAGCTAGTCGACCCATGCAACGGCTCAACCGCATCCTGAGCACCGTGCTGGATCTGGCGATCCTGCCGTTCCGGAGCATGGACCCTGTCTGGGCGCTGACGGCGGTGTCGCTGATCTCCGGGCTGTTCTTCCTCCTGATCTTCAAGTGGACCTCGGATCAGGATGCGCTGTTCCAGTCCAAGCAGAAGGTCAAGGCCCACCTGCTGGAGCTGCGGCTGTTCGGTAGCGACATGGTCCTGACGCTGCGGGCGCAGCGTGATCTGCTCATGGCGAACCTGCGCTACGTGAGCCACACGCTCAAGCCCATGCTCATCCTGCTGCTGCCGATGGTCCTGTTGCTGGTCCAGCTCGACGCACGCTATGCGCGGCGGCCGCTGGACGTCGGCGGCACCACGCTGTTGCGTGTCTCGCTGGCGGCCGATGCACCGTCCGGAACCTGGCCGACACTGGAACTTCCCGAGGGTGTGGCCGTGGACGGCCCTGCCCTGCGCATCCCATCGCTGCGGGAGATCAACTGGAGGCTGCGCGTGGATGCCCCCGGTATTCACAGGCTGCGCATCCTGGCGAACGGGACGGCCGTGGAGAAGCTGCTGTACGCCGGCGACGGACTGTTCCCCATCTCGGACCGCATCCGATTATCGAGCCTGGGCAGCATGGCCCAGGCGGCCGAGCCACGGCTGGACGCTGCCGCCAAGGTACAGTCCATCTCGCTGGAACACCCCGAGCGCGAACTGCGCATCCTCGGATGGAACACCCACTGGCTACTGTTCTTCTTCGTGGTCAGCGTGGTGCCCGCTTACCTGGTGAAGGGGTTCTTTGGTGTGGAAGTGTAGCGATGCCCACCTGCCGGAGCTACTGTCCCGGGTAGATCAGCTCGAAGGTCACCGAAGTCTCCTCCTCAGTGGAGACGGTGATCTTCCGGCTCTCTTCTCCGAGCTTCTCGTGCCAGAGCTTGAGCTCATACCGCCCTGGCGGCACCTCTGTCAGCTGGAAGGACCCGTCCGGGCTGGTGACGGCGTAGTACGGGTGCTTCTGGATGATGGCGTAGGCCTTCATCCAGGGATGGACCGCGCAGCCGATCTCGGAGATGGGCGAATCGCCCAACTGGCTGGCGAAATCCTCGACCAACAGCTGCACGACCAAGCGGGGCTGGCCGATGTTGAAGACGGCATCGAGTGACTGGGAGCGCACATTGTGCGGGATGCGATCCCGGTTCACAACATGCAAGTCAGCACCCTCCACCACGAGGAGAATGTGGGGCTCGAACCGGCAGTTCTTCTGTCGCAGGGTGTACTCCTTGGTCGTCCACTTCTTGCCGCGATGGACCTTCTCCAGGTGGACCACCGCGTTCTGGACGCCGCCGTCCGGTCCTACGAGCAGCTGCCTGGAGACAATGGGCTCCTTCCCGCAGACGTCGGTATCGGTCCCGACGATCAGCCTTCCCGGGGCCGGGAAGTCCCCGAGGAGCACGACGCGTCCGAAGACGGCGCCGCCGTCAACGACCTCCGCCTCCTCATAATAGTCTTGGACGGCATGAGCCAGACCTACGCCCAGGATCATGCAAACGAAGAGCACCGCACCCGCCGCACGCATAGAGCCTCGTTTCTCCTGGGACCCGTACCCGTGATGAGATCCCGGAAAGTATACCGCGTCGGAAAGCTCGATGGTCGCACGGTCGGAACCTTTTCCCTCGGGATTGGCGTTCCATCTCAAGACGAAACAAAAGCGAACATCCGACCCCTTCCTCGCAGTCGATTGTCGCCGGCAAGTGGGCTATCCTAGCTTCCCCGGAGGGGTTCACCCATGAGCGAAGAGAAAGGCACCGCAGGCACGGCGCCTGAAAACTCCGCGGGGCTGATGCATGTGGCGGACCTGCTGCGCTGCCCCCGTTGCTGCGCGGATCTGGTTCTGGCTGCGGATCATCTCACCTGCTCGGGCTGCGACCAGCGCTACGACATGCAGGACGGCATCGCACTGCTGGCGGTGATGGGCATGGAGGAGTCGTGGAAGGGCGGCTCGCGCCAGGGGCGGGGCTCCGGCGAGAACTACCAGCGCGCCTACCAGAGGACCCACAAGGCCGAGGATTACAACGAGGAGTACAAGCAGCGCTTCTTCAAGCGCCAGTCCACGCGCAAGGAGTACAGCCTGCTGAGGCGGCTCCTGGGAAGCCAGGAGCGCAGCCGCACGCTGCTGGACCTGCCCTGCGGCGGCGGCCGGCTGAGCCGGCAGATGGAGGACTTCACCGACTTCCTGGTGGAGGCGGACGTCGGCCTGGGCCAGCTACAGCACCTGCGCACCCACTCGAAGGTGAAGACGCCCAAGGCGCTGATGACCGCCTCGGCGTTCCACATTCCGTTCAAGGACAACAGCGTGGACGCGGTGGTCTGTTGCCGGCTGTGCCATCACCTGCCCAACGCCGAGCAGCGCGAGCGGCTCATCGACGAGTTGCTCAGGGTGGCGCGCCGGTTCGTGATCATGACGTTCTTCGACCACCATTCGGTGAAGAACCTGCTGCGCCGGGCTCGCAACCAGCTGCGCTCCCAGCCTCCCAAGCGCACCATGACCATCGACCAGGTGGCCGAGCGGGCGGGCAAGAACGGGGCGGAACTGGTGGCCTGCCCCTCCCTCTTCTACCTGTTCTCCGGCCATCGCTATGCCCTCATGGTGAAGAGGTGAACCTGTGGGGTCGGCGCCACAAGCGCCGGAATTTTCCACTGCAGCCTCCCCCGCCGGAACGGCTCCTCAAGCAGGAGACCCACGTCCTGGTCTGGGCGGAGACCCTGGAAGACGGCGAACGCGCCATCGTCAAGGTCTATCGCCACCGCAAGCCCAAGGAGTACTTCCGTGAGTGGCTGGGCCGTTTTCGGGCGGAGCGCGAGTTCCGCACGCTGGAGCGCCTGACAGAGGCAGGTGTCCCCTGCAGCGAACCGCTGTTCTGGAGTTCCGGCCGCTCCGACGAGCATGGCTACTACGAGATCCTGGCCACCCGCGAGATCCCGGATGCGGAGAACGTGGGCGAGAGCATCCGTGCAGGCAGGAGGAACGCCGGGGATTTCGATCTGTGCGCGCTACTCCAGGAGATCCACCGCATGCACGAGTGCGGCATCTACCACGGGACGCTGCATCTCTACAATATCCTTGCCACCGGCACCGGGCCGGAGCTGCGCTATCACATCATTGACGTGCCGCGCTCCATCGTCTACCCGCGCAGTATCCTGGGCTCGCGCATGGCCTGGTTCGACCTGCTGCGCTTCACGCGCCACGTGCGCAGCGTCATGAAGATGGCGGCGAAGGAGATCCCGTGGGAGGCCTACGGCCTCGATGCCGCGCAACAGGGGCGACTGGTGCGCGACTCGCAGCGCTACCGTCACACCAAGAGCCAGCGCCGGCGACTGCGGGTGGAGTTGCTCGTTCGCTGGTGGCTGGCCACCCTCGGACTGCGCGGCCCGCATCCGAAGAAGAGCCTACCCTCTCACTCGTAGCCCAGCCTCGTCGATACATCCACAGGGGTGGCTTTCTCCCGGCGGTCCCGGGAAAAGCGCAGGTCCGGATCCGCGCTGCGCGACGCCACCTCGGCCAACGCCTCGATGTGGGCGCGATCCAGCGCCTCGCTGGCGGGCACCTCGATGTGCGGCTTCACGCCGGTGCCCTCCCAGTTGGTCTCGGTGATGGGGTTGATGGCGCGGCCGAACGGCATGGAGATGGAGGTGTAGAACCCACCTCCCATGTCGGAGATCAGGGATTCCACCGGATGGGCCCCACCGCCGGTGGTCTCACCGATGATGGTGGCCCGCTTCATGTGCTTGAGATTATAGGTGAACTCCTCGGCTGCGGAGAACGTTCTGCCGGAGGTCAGGATGTAGAGCGGTGCGTCTACCATCTTGGGCCCCTGCACCTTGCTGTGGGTCCAGAACTCCTCGTAGCTGTTGGCGCGCCGGAAATAGAACGTGTTCAGGTGTTTCCTCTCCTCGAAGAAGTACGAGCTGAGGAGCTGGATCATCGACGGGCTGCCACCAC
>CBDVAL010000197.1:0-6511 GCA_965371955.1 uncultured bacterium
CGATGACTTCGGGAAGATATCATTGCGTACAGGGCGAGACAACCGACTGCTGAAGGCCGTCATCACAGCCCCCCGAGCCCGCACGAGAAGGCATCTGAATCCGGAGATGCCCCTCCAGCCGCCCGATCAGAGGATCCGTCCTGAATCTCATAACTTGCTGCAATCTTTCAGCTTGACCCGGGACCTGGGGAGCACCTATATTGGTCCTTGCGTAGTTCTGGGTGTGGGACCCGGAAGCTCAAGCCGCAACTCAACCACCAATCTGCCATTGGAATCCGGCTGAACCGGAGGGGAACGATGAAGGTCGGAAAATGGAATATGCTCCCGCTCTCACCGAGGAAGCGCAAGGGGGCCAAGGACAAGGTCAAGGTCGACAGCATGGTGGCCATCCAGGGGGGCAAGAGGATCCTGGTTCACCGGGTGGAGAAGCGCAAGGAGGACGGCACCGCCGAGGTCTTCATTATCAAGGCGTCGCCGGCCGACCTCGAGATCGACCACTGAGGGCGGAGTAACATCGCCATTCGGGGGCAGCCTGCCGCGGCTGCCCTTTCTCATGTACCGGTGTACCGGACTAGCCGGGAGGCCAGTGGAACGACCGGCCGGCCAGCAGGTGCAGGTGGAGATGGAACACCGACTGGCCCGCGCCCTCCTGGCAGTTGAACACCAGCCGGTAGCCGCTTTCCTGATGGCCCCGCTGTGTGGCGATCTCCCGCGCGGTGCCGATGAGGTGCCCCACCAGCGGCTCGTGCGCCTCCGAGACGTCGTTGAGCGTGGCCAGGTGCTCCCGCGGCACCACCAGGACATGGGTCGGCGCCTGCGGGTTGATGTCGTCGAATGCGATGCATCGATCGTCCTCGTGCACCAGCTTCGACGGGATCTTCCCCGCCACGAGGTCGCAGAACAGACAGCTCATGAGATCCTCCTGTTCACCCCGACACCCGGCGAATACGGGCGCCCAACCCGCTGAGCTTCTCCTCGATGCGCTCGTAGCCACGGTCGATATGGTAGACGCGATCCACCACCGTCTTCCCCCGGGCCACGAGTCCCGCCAGGATCAGACAGGCACTGGCGCGTAGGTCGGTGGCCATGACGTTGGCGCCGGAGAGGGCCGTCGGCCCCCGCACCACGGCAGTCCGGTCCTCCACCTGGATCTCCGCGCCCATGCGCCGCAGTTCCGCGACGTGCATGAAGCGGTTCTCGAAGATCTCCTCGTGAATCACGGCGCTGCCCCGGGCCTGGGTGGCCAACGTCATGTACTGCGCCTGGAGATCGGTGGGAAAACCCGGATAGGGCGCGGTGCGCAGGTCAACGCCGCAGAGGTCTGCCGACGGCTTCACGTGGATTGCCTCGCCATCCACCTCCACCGCCGCACCGAGCTGCTGCAGACGCTCCAGCAGCGCCCCCAGATGGTCCGGACGGCAGCGCGCCACCCTCACCTTGCCGCGCGTCATGACGGCTGCCAGGACGAACGTGCCGGCCTCTATGCGGTCGGGGATGAGAGTATGCTCTGCCCCACCCAGGGAATCCACTCCCTCGATGCGCAGGGTGGGCGTACCCTCCCCCTCGATGCGAGCGCCCATGCTGCGCAGCATGCGCGCCAGATCCACCACCTCGGGCTCGCGCGCGCACCCCTCCAGCACGGTGGTCCCTTCGGCCAACGTGGCGGCCATCAGCAGGTTCTCGGTTCCCGTGACCGTCTCCATATCGAAGGTGAACTCGGCGCCCTTCAGCCGCTCCGCCTCGGCCACCACATAGCCGTGCTCCACCTCCACCTTCGCGCCCAGCCGGCGCAGCCCCTTGAGGTGCTGGTCCACCGGCCGCTCACCGATGGCGCAGCCGCCGGGAAGAGACACCTTGGCGCGCCCCCGGCGGGCGAGCAGCGGACCCAGCACCACGATGGACGCCCGCATGGTCTTGACCAGGTCGTACGGCGCCTCCACCTCGCCGCCGCCGGCCTGCATCCGCACCTGGAAGCGCCCGGCATCCAGCAGCACCTGCTCGCCGCCCAACCGCTCCAGCAGCCTCATCATGGTGCGAACATCGCGCACCATGGGGACATTGCGCAGCCGCACCGGCTCCTCGGTGAGCAGCGCCGCCACCATGGCGGGCAAAGCGGCGTTCTTGGCGCCACTGATCTCCACGGTACCCTCCAGCGGGGCACCTCCTTCGATGTGGATCCGATCCATGAACTCTCCCGGCCGGCTGCTTGACCTCTCCGGCGCTGATGCCTACCCTATGTACGTTCTCGGCGGCAATCCGGAGTTTCTCCGATGTTGCGCCGCCCCGGAGACTCGCCGTGCCGCTCTACGAATACAAGTGCTGCAAGTGCGGGCATGTCTTCGAGAAGATCCAGAAATTCTCGGACAAGCCCGAGGCCGCCTGCCCGGAGTGCGGCTCCGAGGGAGAGCGTCAGCTCTCGGCCCCGGCGGTGCACTTCAAGGGCACCGGCTGGTACGTCACTGACTACGCTCGCAAGGGCAAGAAGGACGGTGACTCGGAAGCCAAGGAGGCCTCCTCGGACAAGAGCAAGTCCAGCGATTCAACGTCGAAGAAGGACTCCGAGAAGTCGAAGAAGCAGAAGAAGAAGGACTAGTCCAGCGACGCCAGGTAGTCGCGGAACTTCCCTCCCAGATCCTCGCGCTTCAGGGCGAACTCCACCGTGGCCTTCAGGAATCCCAGCTTGTTGCCGGTGTCGAAGCGCTTGCCCTCGAACTCCACCGCGTAGAGCGGCTGTTTCTTGCGCAGCGACCGCAGCGCGTTGGTGAGCTGAATCTCACCCCCCGCGTCGGCTCCGGTGCCTTGCAGCTCCGTGAAGATCTCCGGCGTCAAGATGTAGCGCCCGATGATGGCCAGGTTCGACGGCGCCTCGGACGGCTTCGGTTTCTCCACCAGATCCTGGATGCGAAACACATTGCCGCCCTCGGGGGCAGCATCGATGACGCCATAGTGCTGCGTGCGCTCCTGCTCCACCCGCTCCACCGCGATCACGCATCCGCCGAACTTCTCATGCACGTCCAGGAGCTGCTGCAGGCACGGCACCTCGCTGTCGACAATGTCATCGGGCAACAGCACTGCGAACGGCCCCTCCCCCACCGCGGCCTTCGCTGCCAGCACCGCGTGTCCCAGCCCCAGCGCCTCTTTCTGGCGCACGGCGCACACCTCGATCATCTCCGACGCGTGGCGCACCTCCTTGAGCGCCTCGGTCTTGCCCTTGATCTCCAGCAGGCGCTCCAGCTCCGGGCTGCGGTCGAAGTAGTCCTCGATGGCGGTCTTGCCGCGCCCGGTGACCAGGATGACGTCGCGGATCCCGCACGCCACCACCTCCTCCATCACGTACTGGATGGCCGGGCGGTCCACCAGGGTCACCATCTCCTTGGGCAGCGCCTTCGTGGCGGGCAGGAAGCGCGTGCCCAGCCCTGCCACGGGGAAAACCGCTTTGGTCACCGACATCCACTCTCTCCTTCAGCCAGGGACGGATTATAGCATCTACTGGACTAGCAGATCCGCGCGGCGGCGCGGCGTCAACCGGCAGGAACCGACCAGGCGGGCGGGGACCAAGATTCGACGCCGAACACCGAGCCCGCAAGCAGGAAGATCAGCAGCGTGATCACCACGACACCCACGAGGTTCATCCACAGCCCCACCCGCGCCATGGTTGCGATGTCCACCCAGCCGCTGCCGAAGACGATGGCGTTGGGCGGCGTGGCCACCGGCAGCATGAACGCGCACGATGCCGCCAGGGTCGCCGGCAACATGAGCAGGAACGGATGCACTCCTGCTCCGTGTGCGGTGGCGGCCAGTATCGGCATGAGCATGGTGGCGGTGGCGGTGTTGGAGGTCAGCTCGGTGAGGAACGTCACCAGCAGGCAGGTGAGCGCTACCAGCAACCAGGGTGACAACCCGGAGAGCCCCGTCAGACGCTCGCCGATCCAGGACGCCAGGCCGCTGGCCTGGAAGCCACCGGCCAGAGCGAAGCCGCCACCGAAGAGCAGCAAGATCCCCCAGGGCACCCCCTTCTCCATCCGCTGCCACGACAGCGCGAACGGTGGCTCGTCGCCTTCGCGGCGCCGGATGGGTACAGCCAGCAACAGCAGCGCGGCCGCCATGGCCACCGTGGCATCATGCAGGTGTTCCGGTCTCGGGAACCATCCCTCCCAGCCGGGGATCTTCCAGTCCCCGAGCATCACCTCGGAGCGGAACGCCCAGCCCAGGACAGCCAGGACGAACACTGCCGCCACCCACAGCTGCTCCCGGGACCACGGGCCGAGCCCGGCCAGCTCGTCGCGTACACCCGCCCGGTTGCCGGTGGCCAGCCGGATGCGCCGCAGGTCAATCGGCGCAGCCCAGTAGGCCAGGTAGTACCAGGTCAGCGGTAGCATCACCAGCGTCAGCGGCACGCCCAGCTTCATCCACTGAAGGAAGCCGATCTTCGGCGCCTGGGGAAACAGTTGCTCCACGGCGCCGGCGAACACCAGGTTGGGCGGCGTGCCGATGAGGGTGGCCAGGCCGCCGATGCTGGCGCCGTACGCCAGCCCCAGCATGAGCACCGCGCCGAAGCCGCGCCGTACCTGCTGCTCCACCTGCTCCCCCCCTTCTTGCCCGAGCCGCACGCCCCGGGAGATCTGCCGCACCACCGCCATGCCGATAGGCAGCATCACCAGCGTGGCGGCGGTGTTGGACATCCACATGGACAGCATAGCCGCCCCCACCATGAAGCCCAGCAGGATGCGCCGCGGGCCGCCGCCCAGCCAGCCGAGGACATGGAGCGCGACTCGCCGGTGCAGCCCCCAGCGCTCCATGGCCAGGGCCAGGGCAAAGCCTCCGAAGAACACGAAGACCAGGTGGTTGCCGTAGTTCGCGGCGGTGCGTGCGCTGGGCAGGATGCCCGCCATGGGGAACAACACCAAGGGCAGCAACGCAGTCACCGCGATGGGCACCGCCTCCGTGAGCCACCACGCAGCCATCCACGCGGCCACCCCCGCCATGCGCTTCGCCTCCGGCGACATGCCCTCCGGCGACGGCAGCAGGCAGAGAATCACGAACAGAGCCGGACCCAGGATGCGGCCGAGCATCTTGGGCGAAGCCAGAAGTGGGTGCAAGGGAATCCGGGGCAAGGGCAAGCTCCCAGCGTGGGCAACATCACGCCGAGTATATCAGGGGTCTCCTGTTTGACTCGCCACGGGGCCTCCAGTAGACTCCCGCCGCAAACCGAGAGGCGCTCACCGATGCTCGATCCAGCCCTCATCAGGGAACAAACGGACGACGTGCGTCGCGCACTGGAGTCACGCGGCGAGGACACGGGCCTGCTGGACCGCTTCCTCGAGGCGGACGCCCGCCGGCGCGGCCTGCTGCAGCAGGCGGAGACTCTCAAGCAGGAGCGCAACAAGGCCAACGAGGAGATCGCCCGGGCGCGCCGCGAGGACCGGGACGCGTCGCAGCGCATCCAGGAGCTGAAGCGCCTCTCGGAGGAGATCAAGGGCCTGGACGGACAGATCCGCGAGGCGGAGGAATCGTCGCGCTCCGTGCTGCTGGAGATCCCCAACCTGCCACACGCATCGGTACCTGCGGGCGCCGGCGCCGACGACAACCCGGTGCTCCGCACCCACGGCTCGCCACCGCAGTTCGACTTCGAGCCGGAGGATCATGTCACCCTGGGCGAGAAGCTGGGGATCCTGGACCTGGCCCGGGCGGCACGCATGTCGGGCGCGCGCTTCGCCGTGGCGCTGGGGGATGGCGCCCGCCTGGAGCGGGCGCTGATCCAGTTCATGCTGGACGTCCACACCGGTGAGCACGGCTACCTGGAGGTGCTGCCGCCGTTCCTGGTGAACAGCAATGCCATGGTGGGGACGGGCCAGCTTCCGAAGTTCGAGAAAGACCTGTTCCGCATTCAGGGTGAGGACCTGTATCTGATCCCCACGGCGGAAGTACCGGTGACGAACCTCTACCGTGAGGAGATCCTGGAGCCCGGATCTCTGCCCATGAAGTTCGTGTCGTACACACCGTGCTTCCGCGCCGAGGCGGGCTCGCACGGCCAGGACACCCGCGGGCTCATCCGCCAGCACCAGTTCAACAAGGTGGAGCTGGTGCAGTACTCCGAACCGGAGAAGTCGTACGAGGCGCTGGACTCGCTCACGGCCAACGCCGAGACCATCCTGAAGCGGCTGGAGCTGCCCTACCGCGTGGTGGACCTGTGCACGGCGGACCTGGGGTTCAGCGCCGCACGGACGTTCGACCTGGAGGTATGGCTGCCCTCGCAGAACACTTATCGCGAGATCTCCTCGTGCTCCAACTTCGAGGCCTACCAGGCACGGCGGGCACGCATCCGTTATCGCCCGGAGAAGGGCGCCAAGGCCCGCTACCTGCACACCCTCAACGGCTCCGGCCTGGCCATTGGCCGCACCCTGGTGGCCATCCTGGAGAACTACCAGCAGGCCGACGGGACGGTGCGCATCCCCCCGGCGCTGGTGCCGTTCATGGACGGCAAGGAACGCATCGAGCCGCGCGCATGACC
>CBDVAL010000198.1:0-6498 GCA_965371955.1 uncultured bacterium
CGCAGTCAAAACGGCAACCCGCTGCTGGACCATGGCGCCGCCTGGGATGGCGGGAAGAGACGGGGCTAGAAGCCCGGCCTACCAGTCGGTGCGCACCTTGACGAAGCGCGTCTCCACGTTGCGCTGCACGAAGAAGTAGACCTCGCGCGATTGATCCACCCGCAACTGCTCCATGAACTCCCCGAACGCATCCAGATCCGGGATGGGCGTTTCGTTGACCCGCAGGATGATGTCCTGCAGCCGCAGGCCCGCCACCTGTGCCCATCCTGCGGTCTCCATCTCGAAGATCAGCACGCCTCCGGTGGTGGAGGGCAGGTTCCTCGCCTGCAGGACGTCCACCGTAAGCTCGCGCACGGTCAAACCGAAGATCTTATCCTCGAACTCGCGAGCCAGAAACCCGGTGCGCGGTGCCACGCCGGGATGGAGCTGCAACGTGAGTTCCTTCCCATCGCGCCACACCAACAGTTCCACCTGCTCCCCGATGGTCAGTTTCTCCACCCGCTGGCGGAACGTCGCGAGGTCGGTGAACTCGCGCGCGGTGACGGGACGTTCGCCCAGACGCAGCAGGATGTCACGGGGATGAAGGCCGGCGCCGTGGGCGGGGGATCCGTCCAGCACAGCCGAGACGATGATGCCGCCGGGGTTGTCGATGTTCCAGTAGTTGCCCAGCTCGCGGTTCAGAGGCTGCATGGTGATGCCGAACCAGGCCTTCTTCGGCTCGCGCTCCAGGGGGGGCGGCGAGGCGATGTCCTCCGCCAGCAGATCGAACGGGAAGATCATCGGGTAGCCCACACGCGGCCCCTGGGAGAGCGAACCGAACAGGGTCAAGGGGTTGGCGGTATTCCCCCCGGGCGACTGTCCGGACGGCAGGATGTCCTCGGCCACCAGACCCAGGGGGTTGCCCTTGGCGTCCAGCGCCAGCCCGCCGATGGACAGATCCTGGATGAACGTCGTCACCCCGTACATGGTCCGTGGTGACTCCAGCCGTGCGCTGATGCGCCCGGGCCAGAAGGTGCGGGCGTAGTCATAGCGCTCCGGCAGGAGGCCCACCACCAGGATCTCGTCGCCGATCTGCGGCGCGACATTGTCGCGCATCTGCACCGCACCGTAGCCCTCGGGAAGACCGTTGGAGAAGCGCAGGTAGGCCAGGTTCAGGTCGCGGTTGAGCCCTTCGGCGCTGAGCGAGTACTCCGTCTCGTTCGCGGCCAGGACGGTGAAGCTCACCGGCTCCAGCGTGGTGCGCGGGTCACCGCCGGGATCGGGAAACACGTCCCCTGAGACCACCACCAGGCCGTCGTCACTCACCACCACACCGCAGAACACCTCCTCTACCTTCTGTCCTTCGCCTCCCGGCGGAGGCTCGACGGGACGCAGGGTGATGCGCACCGGCACCACGGAGCCCTGCAGGCTCGTCATCAGCTCTTCCATGTCCAGTCGCGCGGCCCGGGCGTCCGCGGCGGCCATGCCGGCCACGGCTGCCAGCGCCAGCAGGGTGCGAGCCCGATGGGAGCGGCATGCACTCATGACCTATCCTCCGTGCCTGCCGTGCGAGTGTAGACCGGCTGCAGGAGGGAGAAGTTCAGCCGGTTGCCGCGCCTGGACTCCACCAGGATCTGTCCCTTGCCCGCCTCCACCAGGCGGTTCACGCGCTGCTCGAATACGCGCAGGTTGGGCACCTCCTGCTCCTCCAGGCGCCGGATGATGTCGCCGCGCCGCAGGCCGGACTCGCCGGCGAAGGAATCCGGCTTGACGCCGGTGACCAGGACGCCACTGCGCCCCTCCAGGCGAAACAGGCGCGCCACCTCCTCGGTGATGCTGCGCACCGTGAAGCCCCAGGCCTTGATCTCCAGTTCGGTGCCCTGGGGATCTTCGCGCTGCTCGGTGACCAGGGTCCCCTCCAGCATCCGGTTGTCGCGATAGAACTCCAGCCGTACCTCCCGGTCCACCGGCAGATCGGCGATCCACTTGCGCAGTTGAGGCAACTGCTCCTCGTGCTTCGCCACCACGGGCTCGCCGTCCAGGGAGACCACCACGTCACCGGGTTGCAGGCCGATCTCGGTGGCCGGCGAGCCGTCCACCACGGATGCCACCAGGGCTCCCTGCCCCTTCGGCGCCTGCACCAGGCCCGGCGCCGCCTCCAGGTGCTGCCAGGAGACGCCGATCCAGGAGCGCACCACCTTGCCGTCGGCGATCAGCCGGGCGGCTACTTCCTTGCCCAGGTCGATGGGAATGGCAAAGCCGAGGTTCTCCCCGAATACCGGGATGGCGCGGGCATTGATGCCCACCACCTCGCCCTGCAGGTTCACCAGGGGGCCACCGGAGTTGCCGGGATTGATGGCGGCGTCGGTCTGGATCCAGGTATTGAAGCTGCCCGTGCTGGAACCGTCCGCTGACTGGCTCTCGGGGAAATAGCGCTCCACCGTCGAGATGACGCCCAGGGAGAGGGACCGGGACAGTCCCAGGGGGCTCCCCAGCGCCATGACGAACTGGCCGGCCTCCAGGTGGGCGGAACTGCCCAGGACCGCGGGGTGGAGGTCGCCCTCGAGCTCATCCAGGTTGAGCCGGATCACCGCGAGGTCGGTGAACACGTCGCGTCCCACCAGCTCTGCCGTGACCTCCTGCTGGTCATGCAGGGTGCAGATGACGCGCTCGGCGCGTTCCACCACATGGTTGTTGGTGAGGACATAGCCCTCCTCGGAGATGATCACGCCGGATCCGGTCACCGCCATCCTCTCGCGCTCGCCGGAGCGATAGACCTCCAGGACCGGCTGGATGTGCACCAGAGCAGGGTAGACCTTGCGCTTGGCGGCGAGAACGGTGGCCTGGAGCTCCTGGGATGCCACCGTGGCCAGGGCCTGCGGCCCCAGGAGAACGAAGAACAGCAGCGCGGCCAGGGCCCGGCGGAGTGTGGATAAGGGTGACAACGCGATTCCTCCTTTGCGGACTCATCTTTGCACAACGCACCACCTGCCGGTGGGCTTCCTTTGCGTGCCGGTGGCGGCGCGGGTCAGGGGAGAAGCCCCCGGGAGGGGGCAATTCCCGGGGCTGCCTTACAGCTACTTCCAAGAGGCATTTTCTATTGGGGGAGGGAATAAATCCGATTTTCGGGTGGGAATCCGGTTGGAAGGATTCGGTCGGCGGGAACAACTCTGGGGAGGAGGCAGCCCCGGGAAATTGGATAGTTCATGGATCCCCTGAATAAACGCCGATTCCACCGAATGATGTAGCGACGGCATGCTACGACAACATGTAGTGCCCTGTCAAGATGAAAATACAATTGCTTGTGTGCCGACGGAATTCCCTTGCAGGGAAAGTGATCTCAGCGCAGTAGCCTCACGGTGCCCCCACGGCCAGCTGTCCGCAGGCCGCCTGGATGTCCCGCCCGCGGCTCCAGCGCACCGTGCAGGGCAGTTTGGCGGCCTCCAGCCGGGCCCGGAACGCCTCCATTCGCGCGCTCTCCGGGGGCTCGTAGTCCAGACCCTCCGCGGCGTTGAACGGGATCAGGTTGACCTTGCAGGGGATGCCGCGGGCCAGGGCGGCCAGCTGTTCCGCCTGCTCCGGCGCGTCGTTCACCCCGGCCAGGAGCACGTACTCCAGGGTGATCTTCTCACCCTTGCGCACGGGGTAGTCGCGCAGGGTCTGCATGAGTTCCCTCAGCGGGTGGGCACGATTCACCGGCATCATCCTCGACCGCAGCGGATCATCGGCCGCGTTCAGCGACACCGCCAGCCTGGGCCGGTATTCCTTCCGGGCCAGCAGGCGGATGCCGGCCACCACCCCCACGGTGGAGACGGTGATGCGGCGGTAGGAGATCTCCATCCCTTCCGGTGACATGAGCCGATCCAGCGCCGGGGAGAGAGCTTCGAAGTTGTGCAGCGGCTCTCCCATGCCCATGAAGACCAGGTTGTAGCCCTCGCGGCCCAGCCCGGCCTCGTCGGCGAGCAGCAGTACCTGTCCCAGGATCTCTCCGGGGCTCAGCTGTCGCACCAGCCCCATGCGCGCGGTGAGGCAGAAGTCACAACCGAAGGCGCAACCTACCTGGGACGACAGACAGAACGTGATGCGCTCGCCGTTCACCAGGTACACCGACTCGATGCGCCGGCCGTCGGCGAGATCCAGCAGATACTTGCGCGAACCGTCGCGCGAACGGGCCCTCTTGTGAATGGTGGGCAGCGTCAGGTCGATGGCCTGGGCGAGACGCCGCCGCAGGGCCTGCGGCAGGTCCGTCATGGAGTCGAAGTCGCGTAGACCTCGCTGATACACGCCCTGGAAGATCTGCCGCGCGCGGTACGCAGGTTCGCCGAACTCCGTCTCGAGGTGTTCCTCCAACCCGGCCAGATCCAGATCCAGCAGATGCGGGCGAGGAGAGCCGGAAGACCGCGTCAAAGCAGGCATGAAGCCATTGTAGCGAAAAGGCAGCGCAACAACCCGCAGGTTCGATCTCCTAGGCGTCGCGCAGCCGCGGGTCGAGCCAGGCGTAGCCCAGGTCTACCAGCAGGTTGATCAGGACGAATGCCAGGGTCAGAAAGATCACGCAGCCGCTGACCACCGGGAGGTCGCGCATCTGGATGCCGTGCAGCAGCGTGCTGCCCATCCCCGGCCAGTCGAAGATGAACTCGGTGGCGATGGCCCCGCCCATGAGAGCCGCCAGTTGCAGGCCGGCCACGGTGGCCAGCGGGGCCAGTCCGTGGGAGAGGGCATGGCGCAGCAACACCGTCCAGCGCGCCAGGCCCTTGGCGCGTGCGGTGCGCACGAAGTCCTCCGACAGCACGTCCAGCAGAGAAGCGCGCACCACGCGCACGAAGTAACCGGCGGAGAACGCGGCCAGCGTGAGTGCCGGCAGGACGAGATAGGCCAGATCGGGCAGCGGCAGCCACTCCAGGCCGAACAGCAGCGCCGGCGGACGATCGCCCGCGGTGTAGCGGCTCACCGGCAACCAGCCCAGCCACGAGGCGAACACCATGCGCAGCAGGATGCCCAGCCAGAACACCGGCACCGCCACGCCGCCCAGGGACGCCAGCAGGATCAGGCGGTCGCGTTTGCCCCGGGGATGCATGGCCGCGAGGACGCCGCCGACGATCCCCACCAGCAGGGCGATGCCCATGGAGGCGAAGGCCAGGAGCGCGGACGGCCAGGCCCGCTCCAGGAGGATGTCACGCACCGGGCGCTCCTGCACGTAGGACCGCCCGAGATCCAGACGCATGAGTCGCATCATGTAGATGCCGTATTGCACCGGCCGCGACCGGTCCAGCCCGAAGTCAGCTTCGATGGCTTTCACCACACGCGGGTCGGCGCCTCGCCCCGCCATCAGCAATGCGGGATCTCCCGGTATCAGGATCATCACCACCCACACCAGGGTGGCCATGGCCAGCAGCACGGGAATCAGGCTGCCCAGTCGGCGCGCGGCGTATCGCAGCAAGAGTCCCTCTAGCGCTCCAGCCGTACGCGGCTGATGGGGAAGGCAAAATCACCCAGAGGATTGAGGATCAGCCCCTGCACCTCGGGGCGCACCAGTGCCTCGTCGCGATAGCTGTAGAAGAACAACCATACGGCATCCTCCACGGCGAGGGTCTCGGCCCGGCGGTAGAGCTCGATGCGGCGCTCGGTATCCGTCTCGCGGATGGCCTGGTCCAGCAGCGCGTCGAACTCGGGGTTCACGTAGCGCGAGTAGTTGCCTTTGCGCCCCAGGTTGGACGAGTGCAGGTTGGGGAACAGGAAGTTGTACGCGTCCGGGAAGTCCGCGACCCAGGCGAACGAGAGCAGCTCGGCCTCGGGAGGCTCCTCCGGGGTGCCCCCGATGGCCGTCAGATAGGCGGCGAAGTCCAGGTTGCGCAACCGTATCTTGATACCCACCGCTTCCAGGTCCGCGGCCAGACGTTCGCACATGCGTCGGTGCCCCTCGTTGGTGGGGTAGAGCAGGGTCAACTCCGGCAGCCCCTCGCCGTTGGGATAGCCCGCTTCCACCAGTAGCCGGCGCGCCTTGTCCGGGTCGTAGTCGTAACCTTTCAGCTCCGGATCGAAGGCCGGCAGGCCTGGCGGCAGGATGCCGGCCACCGGCGCGTCCTTGCCCTCGGCCAGGGTCTCGAGGAGAAACTCACGGTCCACCGCATGGTTCACCGCCTGGCGCAGGGCGCGGTTGCCCTGGAACGGTGGACGGGCATGGTTGAAGGCGAAGGCGCGCACCGAGATCTGCGGCCAGCGGCGGTACTGGTCGCCGAACTCCTCCTTGAGTGCCTTGCGCTTGCCGGAGGGAATCTCGTCGGTGAGGTCCAGGTTGCCGGCACGGTACTCCGCCAGCGCGGTCTCCTGGCTGTCGATGATGTAGAACACCAGTTGGTCCACGAACGGCCCGATACCGTAGTAGTCGGAAAATTTCTCCAGCTTGATGTATTGCCCGGACACCCAGGAGTCGAAACGAAACGGTCCGCAGCCCACCGGCCGGCGCAGGTAGCCGCGCTCGGGATCGTCGTAGACCTCGCGCGGCAGTAGTCCACCCTG
>CBDVAL010000199.1:0-6448 GCA_965371955.1 uncultured bacterium
CGTGCCCCACGGCGTCGGCTCGGGTCTCTACGATCGCTTCGAGGCCAACTGCCTGGCGGAAACATTTGGGTTGGATGGCCGGCCGTGGCCGGCCCTGATGCCGCTGAAGGGCGCCTTCGGCCATACCCTGGGCGGGTGCGCCCTGCTGGAGACCATCCCCGCCATCCTGGCCATGAAGCACGGCAAGATCCCCGCCTCCGCGCGTCTGGACAACTACGACCCGGTACTGCCGCTGGGCCCGTGCCGGGACGGCGGGCTGGGCGGTGGCGTGATCCTGAAGTGCACCAACGGCTTCGCCGGACAGAACGGTGCCATGGTGCTGCGTATCGGAGAGAGTTGAGCATGTTGCGGTTCTGGAACCCCCTGCTGCTTCGCTTGCTGCACAGGGATCCGGGTGAGATCGAACGGCGCGCTGCGGGCTTTGCCATCCGCAGCGAACGCGGACGCCGGCTGGTGGCGCACCTCGGCCAGGCGTTCCTCGGCGGCTACAACGCCATGCTCGAGCTTCCCTCCCTGGAACGAGTCTCCCAGGCGGCAGCACAGGTGGACCCGCACTTCCGCCCGTTCTTCTTCGAAGGCGCGGCCCTGGGCTACCTGCCGCGCGGCTATCTTTCCAGCGGCTTCCGTCCGCAGCGTGCCGAACGCGACCTGTTGCAGATGGACCCGGGCTTTCGCTACCTGTACTACGTGGGGCTGGGGTTCTGGATGGCGCTGCGCTATCGGCGCCGGCCTGCGGCCATCGAGAGCCTGGGGCGTTACCTCGACCCCATGTACGTGCCGCTGTGCTACGACGGCTTCGGCTTCAAAGTGGGCTTCTTCGACTACCCGCACCACCCGGAGCGCGCCCGCAAGTTGCTGGAGCTTGTGCCGGCGGAGCACCGGCGCGCAGCACAGCAGGGCTTCGGGCGCTCACTGTTCTTCGTGTTCATGGAGGACGAGGCAGCTTTCCGGCGCGAGCGTGACGAGGTGCCTGGCGACCTGCGCATGGCCAGGGAGCAGGGCCGCTCGCTGGCGGTGGCGTTCACCGGCGTGGACCGGCCGCGAGGTATCGAGGAGTACCTGGAACAAGCAGCCAATGACGCGGAGCTGTCGGCGCGGCTCACCGGCGTCACCTGGGCGCTGACCGCCCGCGAGATGAACGACCGCGCCTACTTCCAGCGCTGCATGGCGGGCGCCACCGACGATTGGCGGGATCTGTTCCTGCAACTTCCTGGCCTTTGCCTGCAGGCGCTGCAGCAGTCGGCCACCTACGGCGAGTGGCAGGAACGCTCGCGCGATGCGGCGCTCACGGCGTACCGGCTGGCCCCGGGCAGCCGCTAGAGGGCCGACGCATCTACGCCCGACGAACCCCGCTGCGCACCGAGTGCTCGTTGCGGAACTCCTGGGCCAGCTCGCGCCGGCCCAGCCGCCACGACAGTCCGAGGGGAGCCTGCCCCCGGCATCGCAGCAACCCGTAGTGTTCCGTTATTGAATCGTCCCGAATTCACGCGGCTTCTCGGTAGTAACTCGCACCGATACAGGGCGATCTGGCTGGAACGCAGCCTGAATCTCCTATCCGCGGAAGGTGCAGGGTGAGTGGCGAGTCGCGCTGCGAACAAGCAGGCGGTCCGGTCTGGGAGAACTCCCAGGGCGTATCAAAGAGGCTAGTCCACTAGTCTCCGGCCACTTCCTTCAGCGTGAACACGTACTCGTGACCCTCCGGATGCTCCTGTACCTTGTCCACCCCGTAGTGCTTCCCCTCCACGCTGAGGATCCGTCCGTCTGCCTCCCAGGTCCAGATGATGAGCCACAGGTACAGCCGGATGCCGTGCGCCCTCCCCACGGACATGGGCCCACGCTGGATCACCGAGGTGGGCTCGCCGAACCGGCCCGTCAGTTCCTCCGCCATGTCGTCAAACAGCAGCTCCGCCCGACCCGCGTACCCCACGCGCACCGAGATCAGCCGCTCATCACGAAACACCAGCTCCACCCGATCGATCCCCCGCGCCTCGAGATCCTCCTCGGCCACTCGGGGCAATGGCCGGGTGGCCTCCAGGATGTAGCGCCGCTCCGACCCGAGCAACATCGGCACCAGATCGCCCAACCGGAATCGACGATTCACCTGCGCAAACGCCATCCCTGGCTGCATCCCCTCCAGTTCCCAGACCGTCTCCTCATCCGCCCGATCTTCCCCACCCGCCACCTCCGCCGACAACACCGGATAGGGCATCAAGAGGCTGGTGATCATCCAGACTTGCAAGAGCCGGCGAGCATTCATTCTTCAGCCACCTTGTCCCGTTCGCGAGCGCGAGAAATGATCCGCACCGGCCGATCGAGAAACAGATAGTCCCACGCCCACCCCAGCACCACCAGGAGCCGGTTGCGAAACCCGACCAGAGCATACAGGTGCAACAGCAACCAGGCCACCCACCCGACGAATCCCCGCAGCCGCAATCGCCCCACCTGCGCCACCGCGGCATTCCGGCCGATGGTGGCCATCACGCCGAACTCCCGATAGTGGAACGCGAGCGGCTCGCGCCCCTGCACCATGCGAAGAATGTTGCGCGCCGCGTGCCGGGCCTGCTGCCGTGCCGGCGGAGCCATCATGGGAAGCTCCGCGCCGTCCTGGACGAAGGATGCCATGTCCCCGATGGCGAACACCTCCGCGCTGCCTTCCACCTGCAGCGTGTCCGACACCGCCACTCGTCCGCTGTTCTCCCGCCGTGGCAGGTCCAGCGCGTCCACCAGCCCGGCAGGCCGCACGCCGGCTGCCCACACCAGCGTGCGCGCGGCGATGCGCTCGCCGCTGGACAGGGTGACGCCGCGGGACGAAGCCTCCGTCACCTGGGTCCCGAGCCGCACATCGATCCCCTTGGACTCCAGCTCGCGCCGCGTGGCCTCGCCCAGATCCGGAGCGAACGCCGCCAGGACCTGATCCTGCGCCTCCACCAGATGAATCCCCACCTGGCTCAGATCCAGGCTGCGAAAGTCCCGGGCAAGAACCAGCCGGATGAGCTCCGCCAGGGCGCCGGCGTACTCCACGCCTGTCGGCCCGCCGCCCACCACCACGAAGTGCAGCCAGCCGCGTCGCGCCTCCGCGTCGTCCTCGCGCACGGCACGCTCGAAGCAGGCCAGGACGTGGTTGCGCAGCTCCAGGGCCTGCGGCAGGTTCTTCAGGCCCAGAGCCACTTGCTCCACCGACCGCAGGCCGAAGAACGAGGTGGCGCTTCCCACGGCCAGCAGCAGGAAATCATACGGGAAGCGGTCGCCCTCGGCGGTCTGCACGGTCCGCGCCTCCCGGTCCACGCCGGTCACCCGGCAAAGCCGGAAGCGGATGTTGTCGGCCCCACGCAGAATGGACCGTATCGGGTGGGCAATGTCCGACGGGTTGAGCAGAGAACTGGCCACCTGGTACAGCAGCGGCGTGAACAGGTGGTAGTTGTTGCGGTCCAGGAGCAGCACGGAGACCGGCTTCCCGGCCAGCCGGCGAGCACACTCCAGGCCGCCGAAGCCGGCGCCCACGATGACCACCCGAGGTAGCTCGCTCATCGGGCGGCTGCCGCCTGCAGCTCCTCGACCAGCGCCTGCGGCGGCGCAGAGCGGAACTGGTTGCGGCCGACGAAGGTGTAACGCAGCTTGCCGTCACCGCCCACCACGAACGACGCCGGCCGCGCCGTCCGGAAGGCATCGATGCCCAGCGGATGGTACACGCCCCAGTCGCGGCTGCGCGAGCGCTCGCCGTCAGGGAGCAACGGGAAAGGCAACGGGTGCGCCCGCAGGTAGGCCTGCAGTGCTTCCACCTTCTGTGGCAGCACCACCACCAGCGCCCCCGCCGTGGCGAGGGCCTGGAACTCCCGGCACAACTGTGCCAGGCGTTTGCGACAGTTGGGTCACCAGGTGCCGCGGTGGAACTCCACCAGCACCGGGCGCGGCCGCAGGTCCCGCAGCCGGAACGCCTCGCCGGCGGCGGTGGTCCCCTGCAGCGCAGGGGCCATCCAGCCCACCTGCAATCGCGGTTGCTTCGCCATGCGCGCCTCCACGTGCTTCCCGGGCACCATACCATGGCCGGGGAGCGGCCTTACGGCCTATAATCTCCCCTCGGGAGGAGCATGTGACAGAGGCAAAGGAGTCGGTCATCGTCGTCGGTGCCGGTGTCTTCGGGATCACCGGAGCCATGGAGCTACTGAGCCGGGGCTACGATGTCGCCCTGTTCGACCCGGGACCCCTCCCCCGGCCCGAAGCCTCCTCCAGCGACATCAGCAAGTGCATCCGCATGGACTACGGCGACGACGCTCTCTACACGGAACTGGCGGCATCGACGTTCCCCATCTGGGAGCTGTGGAATCGCACCTGGGCGGAGGAGGTCTACCACGAGGATGGCTTCCTGTTCCTCACCCACGGGCCCATGGAACCTGGCATGTTCGAGTACGACAGCTTCCGGCTGCTGCAGGAGCGCGGCGTGCGTGTGGAACGCATGAACCCGATGCTGATCTCCGAGCGCTTCCCCGCATTCGCCCCCGGCACCTACCGGGACGGTTACTTCAACCCCCAGGCCGGGTGGGCGGCCAGCGGCCGGGTGTTGGCGCGCCTCACCGAGGAGGCCCACGCCCAGGGCGTGCGCATCCATGAGGGCCAGGTGTTCCAGCAACTGCGCCAGCAGGGCTCGCGCGTCACCGGCATCGTGACCACCAATGGCAAGATCCACGGCGCGGATCACGTCATCATGGCCACCGGCGCCTGGACCCCCACTCTGCTGCCGCACCTGCAGCCGCTGCTGCAAGCCGTGGCCCAGCCCGTGCTGCACTTCCGGGTGCCGAACCCCGAGGACTTCCGACCACCGCGGTTGACGGTGTGGGCCTCCGACCTGTCACGCACCGGCTGGTACGGCTTCCCGGCCCTGCCGGACGGCACGCTCAAGGTCTCCCATCATGGACCCGGCATTCCCATTCATCCCGACGACTCGCGTGAGGTCCCCGCCGGATGGGAGGAACGGTTCCGCGATTTTCTGCGCCAGGCGCTGCCGGCGGTGGCGGACGCCCCTCTGGTGGGCGGCAAGGTATGCCTCTACTGCGACAGCTTCGACGGCAACTTCCTCATCGACCATGACCCGGAGCACCCCGGACTCCTGGTGGCGGCCGGAGGAAGCGGCCACGGCTTCAAGTTCGCGCCGGCCCTGGGCGGACTCATCGCCGATGCCCTGGAGCGGGTGGAAAACCGTTTCGGGGCGCGCTTCCGCTGGCGCCCTGCCGGTCCCCAGACGCACGAGAACGCACGTTTCAC
Source organism: uncultured bacterium (assembly GCA_965371955.1). Classification (GTDB taxonomy): domain Bacteria; phylum Acidobacteriota; class Polarisedimenticolia; order CBDVAL01; family CBDVAL01; genus CBDVAL01. Next base: position 5,260 of record CBDVAL010000199.1, read on the forward strand.
CCCGTCTTGATGCTACTCTGACTCTCCAGGAGGTCCGCATCCATGGAAATCGGTCTCGTCGGTCTGGGAAAGATGGGCAAGAACATGGCGCTCCGGCTGCGCGGCGGCGACCACCGGGTGGTGGCCACCGACCGTGACGCCGAACCCATCCGTGAGGTGGAGAAGGCCGGGGCGGTGGGCGCCGACTCGTTGCAGGCGCTGGTGAAGCAACTGACCGCACCACGGGCCGTCTGGATCATGGTGCCGGCGGGTGAACCCACCGAGAAGGTCGTGGGCGAGCTGACCAGCTTGCTGGCGCGGGGAGACCTGATCATCGACGGTGGCAACTCGTTCTACAAGGATTCCATGCGCCGCGCCGCTGAGCTGGCGGAGCACGGCATCGGCTTCCTGGACGCCGGAACCTCCGGGGGCGTCTGGGGCCTCGAGGTGGGCTACTGCCTCATGGTGGGTGGCCGGCAGGAGGATTTCCGCCGTGCCGAGCCTGCCCTGGAGACCCTGGCACCGCCGCAGGGCTACCTGCATGCAGGTCCCAGCGGCGCGGGGCACTTCGTCAAGATGGTCCACAACGGCATCGAGTACGCCATGATGCAGGCATACGCCGAGGGATTCGAGATCCTCCAGGCCGGTGACTTCGGTCTGGATCTCGGCAAGATCTCGCACCTGTGGAACCAGGGCTCGGTGATTCGCTCCTGGCTGCTGGAGCTCTCGCAGCGCATGTTCGAGCAGGACCCGCAACTGGAGGCGCTGCAGGGCTATGTGCAGGACTCCGGCGAGGGACGCTGGACGCTGCAGGAGGCCATCGACCGTGCCGTTCCCGCGCCTGCCCTGGCCGACGCCCTGTTCGCGCGCTTCCGCTCACGCCAGGAGAACTCGTTTTCCAACCGCGTCCTGGCCGGGCTGCGCCGACAGTTCGGCGGGCACGCCGTGAAGAAGGCGTGAGGCGTTGAGCCCGGTTCCGCCTCCGTGCACCCTGGTGATCTTCGGCGCCACCGGAGACCTCACACGCCGCAAGCTGTTGCCGGCCCTGTATCGCCTATTCGTGGACGGGTTCACCGACCCACGCACCTCCGTGGTGGGGGTGGCACGCCGGGATCTCTCCGACGTTGCGTTCCGGGCAGCGATGCGGGAGGCGCTGGAGGAGCATTCCCGTCAACCGGTCCAATCCGAGGATTGGGAGCGGTTCGCCGCC
>CBDVAL010000200.1:0-6435 GCA_965371955.1 uncultured bacterium
AGGCCAGCCGCCGTTGCCGACGCGGTCAATGCCGCGGCGCGCTTCATGAACCCACGCCGGTCGCAAGCTGGGCCGCTGCCGGCGGGAGCTGGCTCCGCAGACAATTCGGTGGAGACCACGGTCTTTCCTCACCTGTTGTAGATGGCGTTGAACAGCAGCTTGAACGTCCCGTACGCCTGGGCTCGGTTGTGCACATTGAAGCCGAAGAGGACCACGTTGCCTTCTTCGATTTGCACATCCACGATCGCAGCCTTGCCGCGAAGCACTTCCTCACCGGTCTGCCAACCGCTCACCAGCAGAGAGTCATCGGGGTAACGGGCAGCAACGGAGACGCTGAGATCGGTATCCGGCTTGCGCCCGGAAGACGGAGGGGCCTGACCGCGACCACGCCGACCGCTCCCGGCAGCGGCTTGCCCACCCTGCCCGCGGCCTCGACCACCGCGCCCCACATGTGGTCCTGCGCACTCCGTTTGTGCGGCCGTGCCCGGGGCGCGCAGTGGGCCGCCGCCGCGGGGGCGGCCACGGCCAGGAAGGCCAGCACCCCCACGGGAATCCGCCGGGTCAGGCGGCCAGGGGAAAACGGGCGATCAGACACTCTTCCCTCCCAGTTCCTTCTCCGCCACGCCGATCTTGACCAGCAGCTGGTTGCGCTTCACCGCGTCCCGCAGCTGCCGGATGGTGGCCAGGTCAGCACAGTTGTCGAGCGTGGAGATCTCGGTGAGGATCCCCGCGAGCCGCGCGCACAGGTCGGCGGCACGCGCCAGCTCCGGACGCTCCAGATCATCTCGCAGGAACTGGTTGCGGCGCAAGAGCTGCAAGGATTTCTCGCGCTCCAGACGGATGTCCAGCGCGTCCTTCTCGCAGCGCAGCGGCGATTCCAGCACCGCCAGCAGGAGGTTGCGGGTGTCGGCCAGGTACTGGCGCGTGTCCTGCCGCGCCATGTTGACCTCCAGGCGACGCTGGAAATCCACCGGCATCACGGTGGCGGTGTCCTCCGCCGCCCGTCCTGCCGTATCCGTGGAGTCCGGTGTCGGCAGCAGGGCGGGAGCCATCTTCATGGTGTCGATGTTCTGCAGGACGAGCCATCCCAGCCCCACCGCCAGGACCACCGCCGCGGCCCGGGCCAGGGCCACGGGACGCAGCAAGCGTCGGCGCAGCGGGACCACCTTGCCGGTGGCGAGACCGGCGGTCTCGGCGGCGAAGAGGTTCCAGTCCACCTCGCCCTCCTGCGGGTAAAACAGCCGGCTGTCCAGGGCCCGTAGCGCGGCCTGTAGCGCGCCATGCTCGGCGCGGCAGACCGCGCACGACTCCAGGTGCTGCTCCACCTCGCGCGCCTCCGCAGGCGACAGGTCGCCGTAGGCGTGCAGGGTCAGTTTTTCCTGATACGCGTCACATGGGTTCATGGGCCAGTACCTCCGTGTCCACCAATACCTGCTTGAGGCTCCGGGTGGCACGGTGCAGGGCCGACTTCACGGTGCCCAGCGGGCACCCCCTGTGGTCGGCGATCTCCTGCAGCGACATCTCTTCAAAATGGCGTAACACCAGTATCTCCTTCTGTGGCTCCGGAAGCTGCTCCAGTGCCTTGCGGATGCTGTCTCCCAGTTCCTTCTTCTGCATGGCTTGGTCGGGACCGATCTGCTTATTGTCCACCAGCACCCGGGATAGCGTGCTGTCCTCGTCATCCAGAGATTCTGCCTTGTGCTTGCTCTCCTTGCGCAACAAATCGATGCAATGATTGCTGACGATCCGGTAGGCCCAGGTGAACGGCTGCGCTCGCGGCTCCCACCGATGGCGGGCGTGGTGGATCTTGATGAAGGCCTCCTGCACGGCGTCCAGTGCTGCCTGATGCTCGCGAAGGTAGCGGAAGGCAACCCGGTAGAATCGCCGCTGGTACTGCCGAACAAAGCGCTCGAAAGCCAGGGGCTCGTCCCGCTGCACTGCCTCCATCAATTGTCGGTCGGTCGGATCCACCCTTCCTCCGGACCATGGTCTCCTCCAGCCCTGGGGCGCGGCCCGGATGGCGCCCGATTCACCGGGTCTCATCACACCCCATGGAACGCGAGGTGAGGCTGGAAGGTTCGGTTCCCTGGACAAGGATTTTCGGTGTGGCAAATTCGCCACAGGATCAGCTCGCGCCGCCTCGTTTCACCGCCACGGACCCCAGCGCGAACACCAGGGCCCCCACCGCCAGGAGGGTCAGTTCCCCGAAGGCATCGCGCTCCCTGACCCCCAGGATCAGGGCCCAGACCAGGGTCAACAGGCCGGATAGCTGCAATGTCTTTCCGAGGTAAAACATCATCCCTCCCGGCGGAAGATTATCCGAGGCCGGCTCGAAAACCAAGCAGCGCGCAGCGGCGAATGTGCTAAACTGCTTATTCATAGTGGTTTGTAGCCCAACGCCCAGCCCTTCCATCTTGACCCCCCAGCGGGCGGTGGGTTACGATGCGGCCTTTCCTCGCCTCCTAAACGCCCCCCCGGGGCTGGGTTTTCTGCTGTGAGCGATACGCGACGGCTGCTCGGCTACCTGCGCCCGTACCTGGGCCGCTTCCTGTTGGCACTGCTGTGTGCCGCGGTGGTGGGCCTGTGCGTCGCCAGCCTGGTGAGCCTGCCCATCCCCATCTTCGGAGAGGTGTTCGGCGCCACGGCGGGTGGCGCCCCGGCCAAGCTGGACGCCCTGCGACTGCTGCGCGGCCTGCTCGGCGCTGAGCCCGCGGGCGATCCCCGGCCCACCTTGCTGCAGGTGCCGCTGTTCCTCGTGGGGCTCTATCTGGTCAAGGGGGTCGCCATGTATTTCTCGTCGTATCTCCTGCTTTCCCTCGGCCAGAGGGTCATCCGCGACCTGCGGCGCGATCTCTACGCCAGCATCCAGCGCCAGTCTCTGCGGTTCTTCTCGCGCCATACCACGGGGCTGCTCATGTCCCGGGTCACTCACGATGTCGACCGGTTGAAGGTGACCTTGACGCGCCAGATGGGTGACACCTTTCGACTGCTGGCCACGCTGGCGGTGGTGATCCCCTACGTGTTCTACCTGCACTGGGAGCTGGCGCTGCTGTGCCTGGTGGTGTTCCCGGCGGTGGTCTACCCGGTGTTGAATTTCGGGCGCCGGCTGCGCAAGACCTCACAGCGCAGCCAGGAGCGCATGGCCGACCTCAGCAACATCCTGCACGAGACCATCACCGGCACGCGCATCGTCAAGAGCTTCGGCATGGAGGAGTTCGAGAAACGCCGCTTCAGCCAGGCGCTGGGGCGCATGCTGCGCTTCGACCTCAAAGCGGCACGGTTGCTGTCGCTGGCGCCGCCGGTGCTGGAAGTTCTGGGGGCGGTGGCCGGTGCGCTTCTCATCGCCCATGCAGCGAGGCAGATCGGCGCCGGACGGCTGGATCCGGGGGTCTTCGTCGCGTTCCTCACCGGCTCGGCCATGGTCTACGCCATTCTCAAGAAGCTCTCGAAGATCTACAACGATCTCTCGCAGGCGCTGGCGGCGGCACAGCGCGTGTTCCAGATCATCGACGCACCCACCGACGTGGTGGAGGCGGCGAACGCCCGGGTGCTGCCGGCATTCGCCGATGCGATCCGGTTCGAGGGCGTGGAGTTCACCTATGACGGTGGCGCGTTACTGGAGCACATTGACCTGGAGGTGCGCGCCGGCGAGGTGGTGGCGCTTGTGGGCCCCAGCGGCGCCGGCAAGACCACGCTGGTGAACCTGCTGCCGCGTTTCTACGACGTCACACGCGGGCGCATCACCATCGACGGCGTGGACATCCGCGAGGTGACGTTTCCCTCGCTGCGCGCGCAGATCGGCATGGTCACCCAGGAGATCATCCTGTTCAACGACACCGTGGCCAGCAACATCGCCTACGGCCTGCCCGACGTGGACCCGGGCACATTGCGCGCCGCCGCCGAGGCGGCCTGCTGCCATGAGTTCATTCGCGAACTGCCGCAGGGCTACGACACGCTGGTGGGCGAGAGCGGCCACCGCCTGTCCGCCGGACAGCGCCAGCGCATCTCCGTGGCCCGGGCGCTGCTGAAGAATGCACCCATCCTCATCCTGGACGAGGCCACCTCGGCGCTCGATTCGGAGTCGGAAGCGCTGGTGCAGCAGGCCATCGGCAACCTCATGCGCCACCGCACCACCCTGATCATCGCGCACCGCCTGGTGACGGTGCGCGCTGCCGATCGTATCGTGGTCCTGGACCGCGGCCGCATCGTCGAGGTGGGCACGCACCCGGAACTGCTGGCCCGCGATGGCCTCTACGCCAGCCTGCATCGCAAGGAGATGCGCGATGAACCGACACCGCACGGCAGCTGATCCTCTCACCCTAACGCCGGGGCTCCTGCTGGTACTGGGGATGGGCCTGCTGCTGTTCTTCCCGGGCCTGGGCAATCACGACCTCTGGGATCCCAACGAACCGGTGTTCGCCGAGGGCGCGCGGGAGATGCAGGAGCGCGGCACCTGGCTGCTGCCGTACGTCAACGGCGAGGTCTACCTGGACAAGCCCATCCTCTACTTCTGGGCCCTGCGCGTGGCATCGCTGCCCTGGGGAGGCGTCACCGAGGCCTCCGCCCGGCTGCCTTCGGCCCTGCCGGCGCTGCTGACCCTGGTGCTGGTCTACCTGTTCGGCCGACGCTACTTCGGCGAACGCGCCGGGGTGCTGGCAGCGGCAGTCCTGGCCACCGCGCCGGTGTTCGTCTGGGAGGCGCGCTTCGCGCAGATGGACCCGATGCTCATGCTGTTCCTGTTGCTGTCGCTGCTGTGCTTCCACCGCGCGCGCGCAACGCGCGCCGCGCTGTGGCTGGCCGCCTCCGGTGCGTGGGCCGGGCTGGCCGTGCTCACCAAGGGACCCATGGGCCTGGTCCTGCCGGGCGCGGCGGCCCTGGTGGTCCTGGCGCTGGAGCACGACCTGCGCTTCCTGTGGCGCCCTGCCTGGCTGGCCGGAGCCGCGGCCTTCCTGGTGGTGGCAACGCCGTGGTACCTGACGCTGGCGTTCTCCGGCCATGGCGACTGGCTGCACGAGTTCTTCCTGCGCCAGAATGTCGGCCGCTTCCTCGACCCCTTCGATCACGCCCGCCCGTTCTACTACTACGGCAAGCGCTTCCTCACCGACCTGTTCCCGTGGTGTCTGTTCCTGCCGTTGCTGTTGCTGGACCGGCCACGCGACGGAGACCCGGCGGCCGAGCGCGGCGCCTGGAGGCTGATGGCGGTCTATGCCACGGTGGTGCTGGTGTTCTTCTCCGCCGCAGGCGCCAAGCGTGGGGTCTACATCCTGCCGCTGTACCCCGCCTACGCGCTGCTGGTGGGCCGGTTCCTGGATCGCGCCCTGACGGGGAGGGCCTCAGGCAAGAACCCGCGGCGCGCGCGTATCCTGACCCAGGTGGCGGCGCTGGCGCTGGCGACGCAAGGGCTCCTGGCGGTGTTCTTCGTGCAGTCTCGCCACCCGGAGTTCACCGTATCGGCGGCCTGGCTGGCCGGCATCACCGTGGCGGGCGCGCTGCTGCTCCTGGTTCTCAACGCCCGCGGTCGAACCACCGCCGCGCTGGCCACCCTCATGGGAACGTTGGCCGCCATCTATCTGATGGCGGCGCTGATCATCGTGCCGCAGGCGGACGCGTACAAGTCGGCGCGCCCGTTCAGCCGGCGCATCCTGGAGCACGCCGGTCACGACGCCCCGCTGCGCAGCTTCCGCTTCTGGAAGTGGCGCTCCAACTACCTCTTCTACACCCGCCGCCTCATGCCCAACATGAACGCCATGGAGGACCTGGAGCAGTTCCTCTCCACGCCGGAGCAGGTCTACGTCCTCATTCGCGAGGACGATCGTCGCCGCCTCACCGAGAACCTGCAGGCGCCTTTCCACCCTCTGGAGACCGCGCACGTCGGCGCCAAGACCGTCCATCTCTACACCAACCGGCCGCGCTAATGGGTTAGAAGTAGTTCCAGGCCTTGGCGGCGAACAGGAGGCAGATGAGGCCCACGCCCAGGACCATGAGGTACTCGCGGTTGCGCATCATGCGCTCGGTGCGCCAGGGGGCGGCCACGGAGGCCTGGTAGGGAGTGAGGCGCGGGAACAGGATGGGCATCTCGTCGAAGTAGGCCTTCCACGCCTCGCCGTGCAGGCGGGCCAGCCGCGCACCCTCCACGCGGATCTTCCGCGGGATGTAGTAGAAGGAGAAGACGCCCATGCCGACGACCAGCACCACCAGGTTCAGATAGAGGTCCAGTCGGGCCATGATGCAGAAACCGGAGTAAATGAAGATGCGCCCGAGGTAGAGCGGATTCTGGGTGTACGCATAGGGACCGGAAGTCACCAGTTCGCGTGACTTGAGCAGGTGTCCGGCAGCCCAGAAGCGCACCGCCTCGCCGAGGACCGCCAGCACCAGGCCGATGAAGAACGTGGTGCGGGTGGGCTGGGATTTCCAGGCCAGAAAACCGATGAGCAG
>CBDVAL010000201.1:0-6334 GCA_965371955.1 uncultured bacterium
GTGCCAGCATGGGGCCCACCTGGGCCACGTTGTCGTCCTCGGCCTGCAGCCCGGCGAGGATGAGATCGAACGACTCCCCTGCCGCCACCGCGTGGAGGATACGCGCCAGCCCGAGTGAATCGCTGTCCGCCGTCGCCGGGTCAAGGACGTGCACGGCGCGATCGACCCCCATGGCCAGGGCGGTCTTGATGGCCTGAGAGACACGCTCGGGCCCGATGGAGCACACCACCACCTCGGCCTCGCCGGCGTCCTTGAGGCGCAGCGCCTCCTCCAGAGCGTAGCGGTCGTAGTCGTTGACCTGGAACGTCAGGTCGTCGGTTTCCACCCAGGTGCCGCCGGCATCCACGCGGAACGTGGAGTCCTTGTCGGGCACTTGTTTCACACACACCAGGATCTTCATGGGCGCCTCATGCATGACAGGATTCGGGACGAAACAGGATACTGCACCACCTGGGGCCCGGCAACCAGCCGGCTGGCTACGCGTCGTGCGGAAACAACGTCAACTGGCCTCGGGCCGGCGGCGGCTCGGCGGGCCGCTGCGAGGAGCCGTCCAGCGCAGCGCGGAACGATCGCAGGATCTCCCGGCGCTCCGCCGGGGTCAGGCGGCAATCCGGAGCGCTGTCCATCCCCCGCGGCCTGTAGATCCCCTGCGCCCGGGCCCAGGCCAGGAGTCCGGCATAGAAGCGCCGGAAACCCTCCTGATGGTCGAAGAACCTCAGATGCGCCAGCTCGTGGCACAGGGTGTTGACCAGACTGGAGTACTTCAACGGGGTCCCGCGGGTGGCATGCTCCAGGCGGATCTTGATGAGACCATCCTCGTAGCAGATGCCGTAGTGCCCCACGACTCCAGGCCGCTCCGCCACGATGCCCCGGCAGGCGAGCCCGAAGTGCGCGGCAATGCGCGCTCCGTCGCCCTGCAGCCGTTCCATCAGCGCCTTGCGTTGCTCCCGGCGCAGCGCCAGAGCCGACGGCCCGGAAGCCACCCGGCCGGACTTGCCCCGGCCCCGGCCCCGGCCCCGGACCCGCGGGAACGGCAGCCCGGTCTGCGCCTTCCCTCCCGCCCGTTGTCGCGTCACCCGCGGCCCTCCAGAGGTCGAATCATAGCTTGCCGGCTACCTCCGCGCCACCCCACCATGCCGGGCTACAAGGTCTGATCCGACTCCGAAGAGACGGCGCGAGGGGGGCCCTGCGCAGCGGGAGTCGCGGCCAAAGACGGAGGAACACGCGCCGCATTCCCGGCTCGCGGTCGCCTTGCCCGCCCTCCTGAAGCGGTGCTATACTCCCGTTTCTTTGCGATTTGCAGCGATTCTTGCAATCCATCCGGCGGCATTTCACCGTCCGCGGCCCGTCGAGGAGTCTTGATGAAAGTCTACGAATCCACCCAACTTCGCAACCTGGTGGTCCTGGGCCACGGCGACACGGGCAAGACCACCCTGGTCTCCGCCCTGCTCTACGGCGCCGGTGCCGTCAACCGGCTGGGCAGCGTCGATGACGGCACCGCCGTGACCGACTACGACGAGGAGGAGCAGGAGCGCAAGATCAGCCTGTCCTCCGGCCTCGCCTATCTCGAGCACGACGGCATCAAGATGAACCTGGTGGATACTCCCGGCTACGCCAACTTCATCGGCCATGCCCGCGCCGGCGTGCGCGCCGCCGATGCCGCCATCGCGGTGATCCACGGTGTGGACGGCGTGCAGGTGCAGACCGATCGCGTGTGGCGCTGGGCCGGAGAGGAGGGGCTCGCCGGGATTTTCGTGGTCAACATGCTGGATCGCGAGCGTGCCGACTTCCAGGAGGCGCTGTCCGGCATCCAGGAATCCTTCTCCCGCGCCGCAGTGCCGGTGGCCATCCCGATGGGGGTGGAGAACGACTTCAGGGGCGTCATCTCGCTCCTCGACATGAAGGCCTACCCCACGCCGGCCGCCGGTTCGAACCGCAGCAAGGCCGAGGCCATCCCCGCCGACCTGGAGGACGCCGCCAAGGAGGCGCGCGCCGCACTGGTGGAGATGGTGGCCGAGGGTGACGAGGCGCTCATGGAGAAGTTCTTCGAGGCCGGGGACCTGGAGCAGGAAGAACTCCAGGCCGGGCTGCGGGTGGCCGTGCAGGCGCGCCAGATCTTCCCGGTACTGCCCACCGCCGCGACGCAGATGACGGGCATCCAGCCGCTGCTCCATGCGCTGGTGCAACTGGCCCCCTCGCCGGCCGACATGCCGCCCATGAAGGGAACCAAGCCCGATTCGGACGAGGAGGTCGTCTGCACCCTTGACGGTCCCCTGGGCCTGCAGGTGTTCAAGACCCTGTCGGACCAGTTCGGTACCTTCTCGGTGTTCCGCGTCTACTCCGGCACCCTGAAGAAGGACGCCACCCTGGAGGTGTTCAATCGCAACGGCCATGAGCGCTTCGGCGGCCTGCTGGTGTTGTGCGGCAAGGAACACTCGTCGGTGGACACCCTGCACGCCGGCGACATCGGTGCCGTGGCCAAGCTGAAGGTCACCCATACCGGCGACAGTCTGGGCGACAAGACCCGGCCGGTGGTCTTCCCCGCCATCCGGTTCCCGGAGCCCATCATCTCCTTCGCCATCGAGCCCAAGGCCAAGGGCGATGAGGAGAAGATCGCCCAGGCATTGCACAAGCTGGTGGAAGAGGATCCCATGATCCGCTTCAAGCACGACGCCGAGACCGGCGATCAGCTGGTCTCCGGAACCGGCACCGAGCACGTCCGGGTGACGGTGAGCAAGATGCAGCGCCGGTTCGGCGTGCAGGCGGTGCTGCACGCTCCCAAGGTTCCCTACAAGGAGACCATCCGCAAGTCCGCCGAAAAGACCGCGCGGCACAAGAAGCAGAGCGGCGGGCGCGGTCAGTTCGCCGAGTGCAAGATCAAGATCGAACCGCTGCCCCACGGCGGGGGCTACGAGTTCGTGGACAAGATCTTCGGTGGCTCCATCTCGCAGGGCTACCGCCCGGCGGTGGACAAGGGCATCCAGGAGACCGCCGCACGCGGCGTCCTGGCCGGCTTCCAGGTGGTGGACTTCCGGGTCACCCTGCTGGACGGCAAGGAGCATGCGGTGGACTCCTCGGAGATGGCGTTCAAGATCGCCGGCTCCATCGCCTTCAAGGAATGTGTCGCCGATGCCCGGCCGACGCTCCTGGAGCCGCTGATGGAGGTGGTGATCACCGCCCCGGAGGAATGTTCCGGAGACCTCATGGGCGACCTCTCCAGCCGGCGCGGGCGGGTGCAGGGCATGGACGCCGTGGGCAAGCAGCAGGCCATCCGCGCCCAGGTGCCCATGGCGGAGATGCTGGAGTATGCCTCGACTCTCAAGTCCATCACCTCGGACCGCGGCTCGTACACCATGTCCTTCTCGCACTACGACGAGGTACCCGGCCAGATCCAGGAGAAGCTGGTGGCAGCGGCCAAGGGCGAGGAGAGCTAGTGCCGGTGGTCGCCATCAGGAACATCGCCAGCTGCGACGGCGAGCAGGCCACCGTTCGGGGCTGGATCTACCACAAGCGCTCGTCCGGCAAGATCCAGTTCCTGGTGGTGCGCGACGGCAGCGGCTACCTGCAGGTGGTGCTGGTCAAGAGCGAGGTGGCCGCGGAGCTGTGGGAGGCCGCGCTGGCGGCCGGACAGGAGTCGGCGCTGACGGTCAGCGGCACGGTGCGCGAGGATAAGCGCGCCCCCGGCGGCTACGAGATGGCCTGCCAGGGCCTCGAGATCGTGCACTCCACGGCAGACTACCCCATCGGGCCCAAGGAGCACGGCACCGAGTTCCTGCTGGACCACCGCCACCTGTGGCTGCGCTCCAAGCGGCCGCACGCCCTGTTGCGCATCCGCAGCGAGGTGGAGCACGGCTGCCGCGACTTCTTCCACCGCCGGGACTTCGTTCTCATCGACTCGCCCATCCTCACGCCGGCGGCCTGCGAGGGCACCTCCACGTTGTTCGAGACCGACTACTTCGGCACCAAGGCGTACCTGTCGCAGTCCGGCCAGCTCTACCTGGAACCCGCCTGCCAGGCGTTCGGCAAGGTCTACTGCTTCGGCCCCACGTTCCGCGCCGAGAAGTCCAAGACCCGCCGTCACCTCATCGAGTTCTGGATGATCGAGCCGGAGGTGGCGTGGGCCGTCCTGGACGACATCATGGTGCTGGCCGAAGACCTGGTGATGCACCTGGTGGAACGGGTCCTGGACCGCTGCGCCGAGGACCTCAAGGTCCTGGAGCGCGACACCACCAAGCTCGAGGCCATCGCGAAGCCCTTCCCCCGGGTGTCCTATGATGAGGCGGCCGACCTGCTCGAGAAGGCCGGCACCGGGTTCCAGCGCGGTGACGACTTCGGCGCGCCGGATGAGACCGCCCTGGGCGAGCACTTCCAGAGCCCGGTGATGGTGCACCGCTACCCGACGAACATCAAGGCGTTCTACATGGAGCCCGACCCTGAGCGGCCTGACCGGGCGTTGTGCGTGGACATGCTGGCGCCCGAGGGCTACGGCGAGATCATCGGCGGCTCGCAGCGCATCCATGATCTCGAGCTGCTGCAGCAGCGCATCCGCGAGCACGAGCTGCCGGAGGAGGCGTTCCGCTGGTACCTGGACGCGCGGCGCTACGGCTCGGTACCGCACTCCGGCTTCGGCATGGGCATCGAGCGTGTGGTGACCTGGCTGGGCGGAGCCCACCACACCCGCGAGGCCATCCCGTTCCCTCGCCTCCTCAACCGGCTGTACCCCTGAACGTGCCCACAGTGCAGAAACCGTCGAGCCTGGAGCCGGTCCGCATCGGCTTCGTGAGCCTGGGCTGCCCCAAGAACCTGGTGGATACCGAGGTGATGATGGGTTACCTGCGCCGCGACGGCATGCTCATCACGCCCGACGCCGGCAGCGCCGACGTCATCGTGGTGAACACCTGCGGCTTCATCGATGCGGCGCGCCAGGAATCCATCGACACCATCCTGGAGATGGCGGAGCTGAAGAAGACAGGTTCCTGCCGGCGCCTTGTAGTGGCCGGCTGCATGGTGCAGCGCTACCCGGAGGAACTGCGCCGCGAGCTGTCGGAGGTGGACGCGTTCGTCGGGCTGGATGATCTCAAGCACGTGGCGCGCGCCGTGCGCGACGAGCGCGGTGACGCGGAGACGGCCGGCGGGCCGGCCACCTATCTCTACGATCATCTCTCACCGCGCATGCTGGCCGGGCCGCGTCACTCCGCCTACATCAAGATCGCCGAGGGATGTGACAACCCGTGCGCATTCTGCGCCATCCCGCGCTTCCGCGGCGCGTTCCGCTCGCGCACACCGGACTCCATCGTGGAGGAGGCGCGCGGCCTGGTGGCGGGAGGCGCCCTGGAGCTCAACCTCATCGCCCAGGACTCCACACACTACGGCAGCGACCTGGGGATGGAGGACGGTATCGCGACGTTGCTGGAGCGCCTGGCGCGCGAGGTGGACGGGGCGCGCTGGATCCGGCTGTTCTACGTCTACCCCAACCGCATCACCGACCGGCTCATCGAGGTCATGGCCACCCATGACAACGTGTGCAACTACGTGGACATCCCGCTGCAACACGCCAGCCGCTCGGTGCTGTACCGCATGGTGCGCGGTGGCTCCGCCGACCATCACCGCGTGATCCTCGAGCGCTTCCGCCGAGCAATTCCGGAAGTGGCACTGCGTACCACGTTCATCGTGGGCTATCCCGGTGAGACTGACGACGAGTTCCGCGAGTTGCTGGAGTTCGTCCAGGAGAGCCGCTTCCACCATCTCGGCGTGTTCCCCTACTCACACGAGGAGTCCACGCGTGCCGTGGCTCTGGCCGATGACGTGCCGCCGGAAACAAAGGAGAATCGCCGCTCGCAGGTCATGGAGCTGCAGGAGCGCATCAGCACCGAGCGTACGCAGGAGATGGTGGGCCACACCGTCACGGTCCTGTGCGAGGGACCCTGCCGTGAGACCGAGCACCTCCTGGAGGGACGCACCGAGGGACAGGCGCCGGAGGTGGACGGCCGTGTCCTGATCAACGATGGCGAGGCTGAGACCGGAGCATTCGTCTCGGTGGAGGTCACCGAGGCTCACCCGTACGATCTCGTGGGGCGTAGCCTGGGTGTCGTAAGCGCCTGAGTCCATGGCGCGCCGGAGGTGGGAGGTGCAGCGTAGCGTAGGGCAGCGCCTGGCGCTGGCGGTGGCCACCATGGGGGGCGTCGGCTACATGCCCATCGCCTCGGGAACCTGGGGAACCCTGGCCACCATCCCGCTGTACCTTCTGATCATGGCCGCGGGCTCGCCGTGGGTGTACGGCATCGCACTGGTCGTCATCACCGCCATCGGCATCGCCTCCGCCGATGTGGTGGAG
>CBDVAL010000202.1:0-6333 GCA_965371955.1 uncultured bacterium
CGCGCAACGCCCTGCGCCAGGCGCTTCTGGAGCAGGAGAATCGCGAACTGCGCGCCGATGCGGATCAACGCTATGACATGATCGGCACGGCGCCTGCCATGGAGAGGCTGTTCGAGCAGATCAAGCGCACCGCGCCGACGCAGGGACGCGTGCTCATCACCGGCGAGAACGGAACCGGCAAGGAGCTCATCGCGCGGGCGTTGCATCGCCACTCACCCCGGGCCAACGGACCCTTTGTGCGCGTCAACTGCGCCGCCATCCCGCGCGAGCTGTTCGAGTCGGAGCTGTTCGGCCACGAGAAGGGCTCGTTCACAGGGGCCACCGGCCGGCGTGTGGGCAAGTTTGTGCGCGCCGACGGCGGGACTCTGTTCCTGGACGAGGTGGGCGAGATCCCGCTGACGTTGCAGCCCAAGATCCTGCGCGCCACCGAGTCGGGAGAGGTGGAGCCCATCGGCGCCGGCCGCGAGGTGTCGGTGGACGTGCGGGTGCTGGCCGCCACCAACCGCGATCTAGAGAGGATGGTCGCCGAAGGCACGTTCCGCGAGGACCTCTACTACCGCTTGAAGGTGGTGGTGCTGGAGGCGCCGCCGCTACGCGACCGCAAGGAGGACATCCCGTCGCTGGTGGACTACTTCCTGCGCGTGACCTGTGACCAGAACAATCTGCGCCGCCGCGGCATCACCGTAGGTGCGTTGAAGCAACTGCAGGCGCATGACTTTCCAGGCAATGTGCGCGAGCTTCGCAATCTGCTGGAGCGGATGGTGATCCTGTCGCGTGCCGAGGAGATTGACGAGGAGGACGTCACCGATGCGCTCCCTGCGCCACGCAAGCTGGGATCGGCGTCCGATTCGCGCCGCCCGCTGCGCGAGCAGATGGTGGCGGCGGAGCAAGCTGCCATCGTGACGGCATTGAGGCGCAACAAGTGGCGCATGTCCGCCACTGCCGACGAGCTTGGTCTGGAGCGTAGCCACCTCTACAAGAAGGTAAAGGCCCTCGGCATCGAGAGACCCGACTGATGGATGATCCCCGGGCGGGCCTGCCGCCCACCGAGGAGGTGTACGCCGAGCGGCTGGAGGCGCGCCAGGAGCGCGATGGCTCCCTGACCCGGGTCCATCACCTCCTCGGCTACTCCAAGCTGGCCGCATTCCTGGTGGCGGTGGGCTTCCTGGTGGGGGCGCTGCGGCAGGGGGGCGGCTGGCCGTGGAGCGGCCTGTGGCCACCGGCACTGGTGTTCCTGCTGCTGCTGGTGGTGCAGGAGAGGGTGCTGGACCGCCGTGACAAGGCGCGCCGCGCCGCCGACTTCTATCGCGACGGACTCAGGCGCATGCGCGGCGAGTTCGACCCCGATGCCCCTTCGGGACGGCACTTCCGCCAGCGCGCCCACCCGTACGCCGAGGACCTCGATCTGTTCGGGGTCGGTTCGTTGTTCCAGCAGGTCAACCGCAGCGCCACGCTGCATGGCCAGGAAGCTCTGGCGCGTCGCCTGACCTCGGCTTCGCCGCAATCCGTCGATGCCCGTTGCGTCCGTCGCCGGCAGGAAGCCGTGCGCGATCTGCTGCCCCGCCTGGACCTGCGCGAGGACATGGCCGTGGCCGGGGACAGCGTGCGGGAGAAGAAGTGGGAACGCAGCCGCCTGGACGCCTGGGCAGTGGCAGGCCCCGCGCTGCCCCGCCCGGGATCGTGGCGCGCCGCCGGCCTGGTGTTTCCCGCCCTCACGGCGACGCTCATCGTGGGCCACTTGCTGGGCTGGCCCTCCTGGCCGGCCTGGCTCTCCGCGATACCGCTGATGGTGATCTACTTCAACACCGGGAAGAAGGCGGCGGAGATCCTCTCCAGCGTGGAGGCCCCCGCGCGCGTGCTATCCAG
The DNA here is from genome assembly GCA_965371955.1 of uncultured bacterium. Lineage (GTDB taxonomy): Bacteria > Acidobacteriota > Polarisedimenticolia > CBDVAL01 > CBDVAL01 > CBDVAL01. The sequence goes on from CBDVAL010000202.1 coordinate 1,867, forward strand.
CTATGAGAGGCTCGCGGCCCGGGTGGAATCGGAGGAGTTCGCGGCGGCGGACCTGCAGGAGATCCGCGACTCCCTGTGCTCGGGAACGTCCACCGCGTCGGTGGAGATCCGCCGCCTTCGGCGCATCCTCAGCTGGGTGGACGCTCTGCGCAACCATTTGTTTGCCGGGGTGGCAGGCCCGCTGCTGCTGTGGAGCGTACACTGCGCGGTGGCGCTGGAGGCCTGGCGCGCGCGCTGCGGCGCTGCCCTGCCGCGCTGGCTCGAGGCGCTGGGAGAGGCCGAGGCCGGCGCCAGCCTGGCGGCCCTGGCACACGAGCGCCGCGGCTACGCGTTTCCCGAGATCCTGGAGGACGGACCTCCGTCACTGCTCGCAGAGGATCTCGGCCATCCGCTGCTCGGCGAGTCCTGCGTCCTCAACTCGCTGGAACTGCAGGGCCCGGGCAGCGTCCTGCTGGTGTCGGGCTGCAACAGCTCCGGCAAGAGCACCCTGTTGCGCTCGGTGGGGATCAACGCCGCCCTGGCCATGGCCGGCTCGGCGGTGTACGCATCGCGCCTGGTGTTGCCGCCGCTTGCGCCGGCGACGTCCATGCGGCTGGTGGATTCACTGCAGGAGGGGACGTCGCACTTCGTCGCGGAACTCAAGCGGCTGCGCAAGGTGATGGACGTGGCGGACTCGGGCGTGCCGACGCTGTTCCTGCTGGACGAGATCCTGCAGGGGACCAATGCCCGGGAACGCCTGCTGGGCGCTCGCTCGCTGGTGGCGGATCTGATCCGCAAGGGTGCCATCGGGCTGGTCACCACCCACGACCTGGCGCTGGCGGACCTGGAGGAGAAGCACGCCGGCAAGGTGCGCAACGTGCACTTCGCGGACCATGTGGAGCACGGACGCATGTGGTTCGACTACAAGATGCAACCGGGCGTCATCGACAGCACCAACGCTCTGCGCCTCATGAAGGCCAACGGTTTGCCGGTGGACGTCCCGGAGCAGGCCGGCTCTCCTACCGATTGAGAACATAGGGAGCTACCTTCTTCTTGGCGCCTTTGCTAGCTGTTAACCGCCTCATCGGGGGTTCGAGTCCCTCCTCCGGAGCCAACTTTTTTTCGGGGCAGTCTCTCGCTGTTTACCGGTAAACAGACAGAGAGTACCGCCCTCCCCGCCTCCCGCCTGAATCCGCACGTCCCGCGCACAATCCCGACCACGGCCCTTCCAGGGCCTACCGAACGCGTCGAGCGTCCACATTGGGGTGGAACTGCAACCCGTGGTGGTTGATGCCAAGAGGGTCTCAGAGTCTCTGATCCGGGGGTGTCTCTGGTAAACGCAGCGTCCCCTTCAGCGGGCACACATGGTGAAGCCGCCCTGGGCCGGGTCCCGCCGATTATCAGTCGGCTGGAGCCGGACAAGTGGACAATTCTGGTCTTGGACGGCCCACTCGGCGGGCGAGGTTAGGCGGCGACCTTCCCGCGCTCTCTCAGGATGCAGGTGTTCTCGTACGCGCCGGACGGGTCTATGCCGTCACCCCGACCTTTCATGTCGTCGGTCGCGCCAAGGATAGTCATCGCTTGACGGCCTAGGCAGCCAGTGCCACAATCCCGGCTCACGATCCCTGGGTGGTCAACGGCGGCAATTGACCTGTAGCCGAGGAGCAAGGTATGGGGAAGTGGAAGGCTGACATAAGCAGGGTAAGAGCGAATCCATTTCCCTCCGGAGACGACGATCTTCTTATGCGTTACCTGCAGCCGTTTGCGGATTTCTTCGAGGAGCAGATTGGCGCAGAGCAGGAGTTGTACGATTGCTGGAACGGAGTGCAGGCCATGCAGGGGGACGCCTGGACGACGAATCTAGCATTCGCGGTGGCGTCCGTCGCGAATCTCCAGTCCGACATGGACACGATCTATGAGGTCAAACGATATGCCCCAGATGGACTCGTAGTCCTTTTTCATGTTGGCCTGGTGGAATTGGTCGAGTCGAGTGGTTACCGTAGCTTCCAGGACTGGCTCCTCTCCAACTTAAAGGATGAGGACTACGCGTTGCCTGTGGAGGGAAGCCGTGCGGCGGTCAGGCGCTACATGAAAGAGCAGAAGAAGATCTACGAAGAGGGGTTCGGCGCGGTTGAAGGTCTGCGGCGCGCGCTTACGTACGGCTTGAACGACGGCGAAAAGCAGCAGTTGATCCAGGGGTTCATGTTCTCGAAGCCCTACGATTTCGGGACGGAGGTGCCGGACAACCGGCAGATCCGCCATCTCTTTTGTCGTGAACTGCTAGAATCCGAGCGACCGAAGAAGGTCCTCGTCGAGGAGTATTGCGCAGAGATGTGTCCCGCACCTGGTGGTGACGAGCTCGATTCCTTCGTCCGACGCCTGGCGTCGAAGCTCTACCAGATGCGTTCGTCGTTTGTCCACAAGTCCATCTACGAGTTCTTCGCCGTTGCGAGAGAACGTCGGACAGGGTTACCGGAGTACTCAGGGAGTCTTCAGTCGGCCTGGTATGCAAACGGGAAATTGAACACCTACTTGGTGACCCATAGCACTCCTCAGCTTTGCCGCTTGCTGCGGGTATGCATCTGGCGCAGGCTTTGGCAGCGGGGCAGGACGACTGTAGCTGCCACTACGGCTATTTGAACAGAGCGAGCGCTAGAACTCTGCGGACTGGCATCCTCGGCGGGAACACCTCGTCCAACGCACTTTCCGCTTCGGGCTACGCTCACCCATCGGTTTCCTGACGTTGATCACGAGTCAAAACGATGAGAACCAGCAATAAGTCCGAAGTTGAGAAGCGGTACCGTGAGTTCGATACGCGATTCCGCGTGCTGGTTGATAGCGACCCCGAGGATGCGCTAACTGCAGCACGTCAACAACCGATCGACGACGTACTTGGTCCGGTGCTTACGAATCTCATTCGCGCTGGCGTACTGATTGATGCAGGCGCGTTGCTTGCGGACCGAATCGCCCTTGAGGAGGGCGTAGCCATGGTACGTAGCGTGGTCGTGGATAACCCACGAAGCGATGCGCTCTATAATCTTGGCAATGGTCTCCTCGCTCTTGCGGAGTTGCCGGAAGAGACATCGAGCCCTACCTGGTTCCTTGATACTGCGAGACTTCGCAAGGAGGCGCGGGCGGTCTTTACCGAGGCATCAACAGCGGACCAGCCCGATATTCGCACAAGGGCATTGACAAACCTCGGCAATGTGCTCGTTCGAAGCTGTCGTTGGCTGGAAGGCTACGACGCGTACAGAGAGGCGCTGCGCGTGGACCCGGAGAATGCCATAGCTGCGACGGGAGCGGCCAAGGTTTTGCATGGGCGAACAGGTCGTGGAGAGCAGGCTGAGGCGGAAGCACTCTCGGCGCTGGCAGGTCGCCTAGGATCATTGTCGCGCGACAAGACGAATCGCTTACAGGAGCTCGGGGGGAAACGTGCTGTTGAGAGGCTTCAAGAGTACATCGACTCGCAGCCAGTGTCCGTTGACCCTCCGCATTCCGGCGCCACAACGAGCTATGAGCGTTTCATCGCTAAGTATCGCTTGGCGCTGAATCCTGTGATCGACGGTATCACCCGAACCGGCAAACGGTTCGACACCATCCACATCCGGTCCCTCATTGAGAAGGTCGATGCGCCACCAGGTGTACCTCCTCTGTTCGCTATGTTCAATACGCTGAAAGCAGAGTACCTGGCCGCCCGATATCTGGCGTTTATTGCCCTAGAAGACAAAGTACCGGAAACGGCTTCGTACGGAGACACCCTCGATTATGCGACATACGGGGTTCAGGTGGGCCTATTGACGCTGGCCGGACGAGCCTGCTTTGACCTACTCGACAAGATCGCTGTTGCTGCCACGGAGTATCTCCACCTTCCTGAGGCGCCACGGTCAGTGAGCTTTCACACACGTTGGTTGCGAGAGAAGGAGTCTGGTGAGATTCAATGGGCTCCGCAGATAGTTGATGCTGGGTTGGTCGACAATCCGGGTACGATCGCTTTGGCAGAAATCTCCTTCGACATCCGGAGCGAAGGAATGCTGGCTGAGAAGAAGGTGCTACGCGACGCCGCAACTCACCGCTTTCTTGTGGTGCGTGACATGCAGTTTCGGCAGGACCGCGAGAGCCATCTGATTGAATACCGCAAGACATCGGACCTGGAGGAGCAAACGATCGCGACACTTCGGCTAGCTAGAGCTGCTCTCTTCTATCTTGTGGACATGATTGAGTTCCAGGAGGCCAAGAGAGCTGAGGGGGTGGCAGTACTCCCGCACCTTCATGTATTCGATCACGATTGGGTTCGCGGAAAAAACGAGTAAGAGTTGCTTCCGCAACTTAAGGGTCCGTCGCGGTTGGCCCGGAATGCGTGAAGTTGGCTGTCCCAGCGTGGATCAGAGAGCATCGCACGGAGTGCATGCGTCCCAAGTGAGCTGTGCGATGGGTCTGAGGAGGCGAGGATCGCCTCTTGAAGCTCGGGGGCAAGCAGGCTGAGACTGC
>CBDVAL010000203.1:0-6321 GCA_965371955.1 uncultured bacterium
GGGCCGCGCAACGGCCCGCGGGCCCGGTACCTGCACCGACGGAGACACCGTCGAGGGCGCCTGTTGCCGCGACACCCCTCGATGCCGCCACCCCCGAGGAGTTGCGCGAGCGTGCGTACCTGGAGTTGCGCGCCGAGGAGGCGGCAGCGCGCGCTGCGGACCTGCGCCAGCGTTTGGAGGAGCAGGGCGTGGAGCTGTGGGGCGATGAGAACTACCCGGCAGCACTGGAGCATCTCCAGCGCGCCGCGGAGTTATCGAGCAATGGCGATGCCTCGGCCGCCCGGCAGACCTACGGTGAGGCGATAGCGCTCCTCGACAGCGTGGACGGGCGATCCCCTGCCGTGCTCCAGGGCTCTCTGGCCGCCGGCCGCCGTGCGCTGCAGCAGGGCGACGGCATTGCCGCCGGAGCAGCGTTCAGCCTGGCACTGCGTATCGCTCCGGACCATCAGGCGGCAGCCACCGGGCTGCACCGGGCGGAGGTCCTGGATCAGGTGCTCGACCTCCTCGCTGACGGCCGGCGCAGCGAACAAGCCGGCCGACTCGAACAAGCTGCCGAGTCCTACGGCCGCGCCACCGCGCTGGATCCGTTCTCACCGCCGGCTCAGGAGGCGCTGGCCCGCGTCCAGGGCCGCCTTGGTGACAACCGGTTCGCGGCATCCATGTCCGCCGGGCTGGAGGCGCTGGGCCGTGGCGATCACGCCGCCGCCAAGGAGGCTTTTCGCAGGGCCGGGGAGATCAAGCCGGGATCGTCCCAGGCCGCGGACGGTCTGGCGCAGGCCGAGGAGGCCGAGCGCCTGGAGACCATCACTACTCACCGGGCGCATGCCACGTTGATGGAGGGCGAGGAGCGCTGGAACGAGGCTGCCGCTGCCTATGATGCCGTGCTCGCGCTGGCACCTGCGGCGCGCTTCGCTCAGGAGGGCAAGGAGCGCGCCGAGCAGCGCGCCGATCTGGCGCAGCGCCTGCAGTACCATCGCACCCACCCGGAGCGCTTCGTCGCCGACGCGGTTCTGGAGGAGGCGATGGCGCTGCTGGTGGAGGCGGAGGGCGTGCAGCCGGCGGGTCCAGCGCACCGTGAACAGGTGGAGGGGCTGGCCGCGCTCCTGGAAACCGCGGCGAAGCCGTTGCGCGTCCGGTTGGTGTCGGACGACGCCACCGAGGTGACCATCTATCATGTGGGACGGCTGGGAACGTTCCTCAGCCATGAGCTCGATCTCAGGCCGGGCACCTATACCGTGGTGGGCACTCGTCCCGGCTATCGAGACGTGAGGAAAGAACTGGTGGTGGCCCCCGGCGCACAGCAGCAGTCGTTGTCCATCCAGTGCGAGGAGACCATTTGAAGCGCGCGGTGATCATCGAGGACGCTGGCGGCAGCCGCGAGGTAGCGCACGATGCCTTTCCGCTGTCCATCGGCGGACCGGGTGCCGTGGTCGCCCTGCCGGGCATGCTCGCCGGAGAGCCCGTGGCCTGGATCGGCAGGGAGGAGGACGAGCTCTTCCTGCAGGCCGGCGAGCGCGGCGCGGACCTCACTTGCAACGGCGAGCCGGTCACCACCTCGCAGTGGCTGCGCGACGGCGACCGGCTGCGCATCGGCACTGCAGTCATCGCCGTGGATGAGGTGAGTGGCGCCCTGCGCTTACGCGTGGAGAAAGCCGCGCAACGTCTCGACGAGCCGGTCCTGGCCGTCACCACGGTACAGGCGCCTGCAGGATCGGACGCCACGGTGCGACCGGTGGACTTCCAGCCGAGCCGGAGAGCGGGGACACCGCGCCGCCGCCGGGGCATGCGCCCGGTGAAGTTTGCGGTGGCCGCGCTGCTGCTGTTGTTCGCCCTGGCCGCCTGGTTCGTCTTGACCGCACGATCGGTGGAGATCCTGGTGGACCCGCCGCCTGACCGGGTGGACGTGAGCGGCGGCTTCTCGGGCATCCAGGTGGGTGGCCGCTACCTGCTGCGTCCGGGAACGTATACCCTCAGCGCGGAGAAGGAGGGCTACCGCCGGCTGGAGACAGCGCTGGAGGTGGGCCACGACTCCGGTGGGACGTTCCGGTTCACGCTGGAGAAGTTGCCGGGCCTCCTGGCGGTGCTCACCGTGGACGGTGCCACCGTGGTCATCGATGGGCACCACGCGGGTACCACGCCTGTGGATCCGGTGGAGATCGAGGCGGGCGATCACGAGGTATGGATCGTCAGCGACCGCTACCTGGAGTTCGGCACCACGGTCTCCATCGAGGGAGGCGGCGTGACTCAGACCCTGGAGCCGGAACTGATACCCCTGTGGGCGGCCATCACCTTCCAGTCCACGCCGGCGGGGGCCACGGTGAGTGCCGACACGGAGAAGCTCGGCGTCACACCGGTAACGGTAGATCTGGACGCCGGCAATTACCGGCTGGAGTACCGTCTGCCGGGACACAAGCCGCTGCAGGACGCGCTCACGGTGGAGGCGAACCAGCCGCAGACGCTCCTGCCGGTGTCGCTGGAGCTCCAAGATGGCAAGCTGTTGCTGGACAGCAACCCGTCCGGCGCCATGGTGACGGTGAATGGCGACTACGCGGGGCAGACGCCGCTGGAACTCTACCTCGAACCGAACCGGCCGCACGAGGTGGGCGTCTCCCGGGCGGGCCATGTGTCCGAGACGCGCGTGGTGGCCGTGCGGGCCGGAGGTACCGAGACACTCACGGTCTCGCTGCAGCAACGGGAGGGCGAGGTGGAGGTGGTGGTCCATCCTGCGGACGCCCAGGTCCTGGTCAACGGCGAGGCGCGTGACCCCGGCGTTCTCACACTGCCCGCCGTACCGCACGAGATCGAGGTGCGCAAGGAAGGATTCCAGACCTACCGCACCACGGTGACCCCGCGCCCCGGGGTCGCGCAGACCGTTCGCGTGCAGCTGGAGGCGGAGGCGCCGCCTGGGCCGGCGCGGCCCGCGGCTCTGCCCGTGCGCATCGAGACGTCGCAGGGGCAAGCCATGGTGCTCATCCACCCCGGCCCATTCCGCATGGGCGCGTCACGGCGTGAACCCGGCCGGCGCGCCAACGAGTCGCTCCGCCAGGTGGAGCTGACCCGCGCGTTCTATATGGCGGTGCACGAGGTCTCCAACCGGCAGTTCCGCGAGTTCCGTCCCGGCCATTCCTCGGGGATTGCAGGCGACCAGTCGCTGGACCGCGACGACTATCCGGTGGTCCAGGTCACCTGGGGGGACGCCGCGCTCTATTGCAACTGGCTGAGCGAGAAGGAGTCACTGCCGGTCGCCTATGCCGACAACGGCGTAACCATCGTCGCCATCCATCCCCCCACTCGCGGCTACCGCCTCCCGCTGGAGGCAGAGTGGGCCTGGGCTTCGCGCTACGCTCGCGGCTCCACGCCATTGAAATACCCCTGGGGCCAGGTGCTGCCGGTGGCGTCGGGCTCCGGCAACTTCGCCGACCTCTCGGCCCGGGGTCTGGTGGCCCGGGTCCTCAGCGGGTACGATGACACTTTTCCGGCCACCGCGCCGGTGGACAGCTTCGGTCTCAACGAGAGGGGGCTGGCGCAGATGGGAGGCAACGTCACCGAATGGGTACACGACCTCTACACCATCTACCCGTCGGGCAACACCGGCGTGGCCCGGGATCCCGCCGGTCCGGAGGAGGGAGAGCTTCACACCATTCGCGGCTCCAGCTGGATGGACTCCAGCATCTCCGAGCTGCGGCTCACGTACCGTGATTACGGCAAGAAGGCGCGTCGCGATCTGGGCTTCCGGATTGTGCGCTATGCCGAATAGAAGGGAACTGTCATGAAACGGCTCGCCTTGTTCCTGTTCGTCCTCGCCGTCTCCGCCTCCCCGGCGGGAACCAGCGCCGAGAGCTCCGCCGGGGAGCAAGAGTTCGTCCCCTCGGAGCGCATCCGCGCGGATGCCGCGGTCTCCTTTCCGGTGGATATCTAGATGCGAAGAAGCTTCTCCGGGGAATTCGTCTTCCAGCTTGCCGCCCTGCTCATCGCGGTGATCGTAGTGCATGCCGTCTACGTCCTGGTGGTGCGGCCCAAGGCGGATGTTATCCTTGCGGAGCAGGTGGCCATGATGCAGGCCGATCCGGCCTACGTGCAGGAGCGCTCGGTATGGGTCATCGTGCGGGACTTCGAGCAGGAGGCCTGCTTCGTCCTGATGCTGTGGGCGTTTGCCATCATGGGCTCCAAGAGCATGATGGCGGCGCGGGCGTACCGCTTGGTGGACGAGGAGCTGGTCACCGTCGCCGAGGGCACGAAGATCCTGCCCGAGGACGCACGTGAGTACGCGCGCCAGATCCAGTCGTTGCCTGCGGGCAAGCGCAGATCACTGCTGCCCCGGGCGCTGCTGACGGCGCTGCACCGGTTCACCGCCACGCGCAGCATCCAGGATGTCTCGGCCACCGCGCGCGACGTCTGCCAGGCCGAGGCGGAGCGCCTGGAATCGGAGCTGTCCATGGTGCGCTACATCGCCTGGGCCATCCCGTCCATCGGCTTCATCGGCACGGTGCGCGGCATCGGCGAGGCGCTGGGTCAGGCGCACAAGGCCGTTGAGGGTGACATCGCCGGCGTCACCCAGAGCCTGGGCGTGGCGTTCAACTCCACGTTCATCGCCCTGCTCATCAGTATCGTCCTGATGTTCCTGCTGCACCAGTTGCAGCTGCAGCAGGAGCGCCTGATACTGGAGTCGGAGACCTACCTCGACGAAGCCCTGATCCGCCACTTGCAGGTACCTCTGTGAGCGACGGCCTGCTGATCCTGGAGATCAACGACGCCGGCATCGAGACGCACCGCGCTTCCGGCCCGGCGGCGCCACCCAGCCCCGGCTATGCCCTGGTGGATGACGTGGGCATCATGGTGGGTCGCACCGCGTTCGACAACGCCCGCCGCCGGCCGCGCAGCGTGAACCATCGCTTCTGGTCGGAGCTGGACACCAAGCCGTTGTCGCGACCGTTTCCCGGCGAGCTCAGCACCGCGGACCTGGCCCACGCTCACCTCGAGCAGATCTGGGCCGCAGTGAGGGAAGGTGCCGACCGCGTCATCCTGGCGGTGCCGGGGACGGAGACGGAGCAGCGACTGGGCCTTCTCCTGGGCATCGCCCGGGCCTGTGAGATCCCGGTGATGGGAATGGTGGACGCCGCCCTGGCGGCGGCCATCGGTGTGAGCAGCAGGCGCCTGCTGCATCTGGACGTGCAGCTCCATCGTGTGGTGGTCACGGAGCTGGAGCAGGACCGCGAGCTGGTGCGTGGTGCGGTGCACGCGTTGCCCGGAGTGGGCTTGGCGGCCCTCCAGGATGCCTGGGCCCGGAGCATTGCCTCATTGTTCGTCAAGAAGACACGTTTCGATCCGCTGCACGGCGCCGACAGCGAGCAGGGGCTCTACACGAAGTTGCCGGATCTCCTGCTACGACTGCGCGACCAGGAAGCGGCGGAGGTGGAGATCGCCGCGCCGGAGCGCACTCATACCCTCTCGGTGGGCCGGCGAGAACTGGTAGCGGCGGTGGAAAGCGAATACGACAGCATCGTTCATCTCCTGCGGCGGCAGGGCGGGGACGAGTCCAAAGTGCTGGTGTCCTGCCGTGCTCTGCTGCCGGGCTTGCTGGATCTGCTACGCAAGTCCGGATTGCCCAGCGTGGAGGCTCTCTCCGCAGGCGCTGCGGCTGCCGGCGCTCGATGCCACGCCGGAGCCATCTGTGCGTCCGGTGAGTCGCTGCCGTTCATCACGCGGCTACCGCTGCGCGCACCTCAGAGCCGGGTCCCGGCCCCGGCAATCCCGGGCACGCCGACCCACGTGCTCCACCAGGGCCTGGCCCATCCGCTTGCCGAGGGGACCTTCCTTGTGGGCTCCGCCGTGCCCCTCGGCCATGCCGGGCTCCGTCTCGACGCTGCGCCGGTGGAAGCATGCCGGCTGGTTCGGCGGGCAGGCCGGGTCGTCCTGGAGTGCCTCGACGGCTCATGCACCGTCAATGGCGCCGCGGTGGAAGGGTCGATGGAAGTCGCCGCCGGCGACCGCATCGACGTGGCAGATACGCAGCTGTTGCTCATCCGTACGTTGGAGCCCGTGGAATCTGATGCCCCGACGCCGGATTGATCCCATCAGTCTGTCGTTCCTCGATGCCATGACCTGTGGCTTCGGCGCCGTCATCCTGTTCTTCATGATCATCAACGCCACGGTGGGGACCACCGCCGAGCGGGCAACCGCCGACCTGAGTAGCGAGGTGGACCGCCTGGAGGAGGAGGTCCTCGAGGGCTACAAGCTGCTGGTGCAGATCCGCAATGCGCTGCGCCGGGCGGAAGAGGAGCAGGTGGAGTGCTGCGAGATCGGCTCCGCCGAGGAGCTGGG
>CBDVAL010000204.1:0-6312 GCA_965371955.1 uncultured bacterium
CACACACTGCGCTGCGGTCTCGCTGCCGGCAGCCAGCAACGTCATCAGGGCGATGCCGGGGCCCCGGAGCCACGAGAAGCCGCGGCGGGTCATCAGTGGCCGGGCTCCGCCGAGGTCTCCTCCTGGAAGGTGACGTCGCGGTTCACGCCATGGCTCTTCAGGCGCATGGCATCGGGGTAGAAGATGTTCAGGAGCAAGATGGTGCCCACCATGGCGGGTATCAGCGTCAGCACCAGGTTGAGGCGCTCGAACTTGAGGTGCATGAAATACGCCATGATCATCGCCGCCTTCACCAGGCTCAGACCCAGGAGCATGAGAAGCATCCAGAATTTCGGCGTCTTGAGGTAGGCCAGCACCACCTCCACGGCGGTGAGCCCCACCAGCCAGGCCCAGATGATGTACATGGGGCGCATGCTGCCCGTTCCCTGATCTGCCATGGCCTAGCTCCCTCCCATGTTGACCGACATGAGGTATACCAGCGGAAAGATGAACATCCACACCAGGTCCACGAAGTGCCAGTAGAGGCCGCAGACCTCCACGTCCTCCGCCTTGAACCGGCCCTTGGCGAAGCCCCAGGCGATGACGCCCAGATATCCGACACCGCTGAACACGTGGAACATGTGCATCCCGGTGAGGGTGAAGAAGGTGCCGCCGAACATGCCGTCGCCCCAGGGGTTGCCGTGGAGCGTCATGCCGTGATGGATGAGCTCGCGCCACTCGTTGGCGTGCAGGATGAGGAACGCCAGCCCGCCGGCCATGGTCCCGAAGAGCCAGAAGACCGCCTTGCGCGTGTCGCCGCGCTCGGCGTGGTGCACCGCCAGCACCATGGTGAGGCTGCTGGAGAGCAGGCATGCCGTCATCAGGCTGGCGACGGCGATGGACGGCCACAGCTCGAACGGGGTCGGCCAGTTGGGGCTGGACATCCGCAGGTAGCTGTAGGCAAACAACAGCGCAGAGAAGGTCAGGGAATCGGAGACGATGAACATCCACATCCCGATCTTCTTGAAGTTCACCCCGTAGGGGTTGACTCCTCCACCCCAGAGCCGTAGCCCACGGGTCTCCATCGTTGCTTGCGACACGCTTACCTCCCGAGGACGAGCAGCAGGAGAATCCCCACCCAGAGGATATCCATGAAGTGCCAGTAGAGTCCGGCCACCTTGGCGGCGCCGGCGCGCGGGACGCCTTTCCAGCCCTGCTGCGGCCACAGGGCCACCGCCAGCAATCCCAGGATGCCGCCGGCGAGGTGCACGGCATGCGTTCCGGTCAACACATAGAAGAACGAGCCGTAGGGAGTGGTACCCACGCTCACGCCGCTGCTCGTGAGCTGGTTCCAGGCCACCAGCTGTCCCACCAGGAACGTGACACCCAGTCCCAGCGTGGTCCAGGCAAGGCCCTGGTCCGTCCGGCCGCGGCGCAGGGCGCGACGTCCCAGCTCCAGGGTCAGGCTGCTCAAGAGGAGCACGCCGGTGTTGGCCCACACCAGGGCGGGAAGCTGTACCGGGATCCAGTCGCCTCCCAGGCCGCGTCGCACCACGAAGGCGCTGGCCAGCGCGAGAAACAGCATGGAGATGGAACCCAGGGCCAGCCACATGCCCAGCGTGGCCAGGTCCGTCGACGTCCGGACGGGTGTCCTGCGGCGGCGCAACGGCACGACCTGCGGCGAAGGAGAGCTGGCCATGGAGTCTCCCATGACGGGCTATGCCGCTCCGCCCGCCTGCGAGGGCGGCGCATCCTGCATGGTGAAATCCGACTCCGCGCCCGGCACGCTGTACTCGTAGGGGCCGTGATGGACCACGGGATCGACGTCGAAGTTCTCGTGCGGCGGCGGGGAGGGCACGGTCCACTCCAGGCTGGTGGATTCCCACGGGTTCGCCGGGGCCTTCTTGCCCTTGAACAGGCTCCACAGGAAGTTGAACAGGAAGAGGCACTGCACCGCTGCCGTTGCCACGGCGGCCCAGGTGATCAGGGTCTGCAGCGGAGCGGCCCCTTGCAGGAACTCGTAGTCCGTGGAGTCGTAGTAGCGGCGCGGATGACCCATGAAGCCGAGGGCGTGCATGGGCACGAACATCAGGTAAACACCGATGAAGGTGCCGATGAAGTGAATCTTCCCCAGACCTTCATTCATCATGCGGCCGAACATCTTCGGGAACCAGTAGTAGGTGCCCGCGAAGATGCCGAAGATGGCGGCCACGCCCATGATCATGTGGAAGTGTCCCACCACGAAATAGGTGTCGTGCAGGAACAGGTCCACCGAGTCCTGGCCCAGGAAGATGCCGCCCAGGCCGCCGGTGACGAACAGCGAGACGAAGCCCAGGGCGAACAGCATGGCGGCGGTGAATCGTATCTTTCCGCCCCAGAGGGTCCCCAGCCAGTTGACCGTCTTGATGGCCGACGGCACTCCGATGGTCAGCGTCAGCAGGCTGAACGCGATGCCGGTGTACGGGCTCATGCCGCTGAGGAACATGTGATGGCCCCAGACGAAGAAGCCCAGGCCGCCGATGGCGAAGATGGCCGCCACCATGGCCTTGTATCCGAAGATCGGCTTGCGCGCGAAGGTCGCCAGGATGTGCGACGTGGCGCCCATGCCGGGAAGGATGGCGATGTAGACCTCGGGGTGGCCGAAGAACCAGAACAGGTGCTGCCACAGGATGGGCGAGCCGCCTGCGTGATCCACGATGGGTGTGCCGCTGACCACGAGCCCCGCCGGCAGGAAGAAGCTGGTGCCGCCGACGCGGTCCATGAGCAGCAGGATGCCGGCGGCGAGCAGTACCGGGAAAGCCAGCAGCGAGAGCACGGCGGTGGTGAACCAGGCCCACACCGTGAGCGGCATCCTCATCAGCGACATCCCCTTGGCGCGCATGGCCAGGGTGGTGGTCAGGAAGTTCAGCGCACCGAGGAGCGAGGCCACGCAGAACAGCGCGATGCTGATGATCCAGAGGTTCATCCCCGCGCCCTGCCCCGGTGCCGCGATTTCGCCCAGCGCACTCAGAGGCGGATAGGCCGTCCAGCCTCCCAGCGGGGCTCCCCCTTCCACGAAGAACGCGGCCATCAGTGCGAGGAAGCCGACGAAGATGATCCAGAAAGACAGCATGTTCAGGGTGGGGAACGCCATGTCCCGCGCGCCGATCTGGATGGGCAGAAAATAGTTGCCGAAGCCCCCCTGGGGCGCGGTGGTCAGCACGAAGAACACCATCATGGTGCCGTGCATGGTCACCATGGCCAGGTAGAACTCCGGTGTGAGGACGCCGTTGGCGATGCCGTTGGGGAACAACTTGGAGAGCGTCGGCCACAGCTGGTTGGGAAACGCCAGCTGGCCCCGCATCACCAGCGAGATCCCCATACCCACGAACGCCGACACCAGCGCCAGCAAGATGTACTGGATGCCGATGACCTTGTGGTCCTTGCTGAAGATCCAGCGCCGGATGAACCCCACCGGCGGGGCGTGGTGCTCCGGCGTGTGGGGCTGCGTCTGTTCAGGTGCCACGGACATGTTCGACTCTCTCCCTGAGTGTTCCCGGACCGCCTAACCAGGGTCCGGAGGTGGTGTCTATTCCTCCGCCATTTCCTCGAGCCACGCGGCATACTCGTCGGGCTCCAGTACCTTGAGGAAGGCGAACATCCGATAGTGGGTCAGGCCACAGAGTTCGGCGCAGACGATCTCGTAGTTCCCGGTCTTCTCCGCCGTGAATCGCAGCGGAATGGCCATCCCGGGGACGGAATCCTGCTTGATCCGGAGGTTGGGCAGGAAGAACGAGTGCAGCACGTCCTTGGAGCGCAGCGTCAACTCCACCGGCGTGTTCACCGGTACGGCGAGCTGGTTCACCGTGATGATGTCGTCCGCACCGGCGGGATCGTCGGGAACCACCCCCACGGTGTTTCCGGCCGCCTCGTAGTAACGAGGATGGGTGCGCCCGAACTGGCCGTCGGGTCCGGGGTAGCGGATGTTCCACACGAACTGCTCGCCGGTCACCTCGATGTGAACGGCGTGCGGTGGGCTGGGCGTGAGATGAAGCTCGGCGAAGACCTTCTGCCCGACGATGGCCAGAAAGACGAACACCGTGCCGGTGACCAGCATGCCGGCGTACTCCACGAAGCTGTTGCCGTGGATGTAGCGCGCCTTCGCCTGACCACGATCCCGGTACCGGAAGATGAACCATCCCAGCAGGAACTGGGCGCTGAAGAAGGCAACGCCGGTAATGGCCAGCGTGAGCAGGATCTCCGCGTCGATCTGTTCCGCCGCCTTGGAGATCGTTTCGGGTCCCCAGTAGGTGTCATTGAACAGGAGGTAGCCGGTCATCAGGGCCAGAGCCCAGATGAGCAATGCGAGAAGCAGCGCCATCGATCTTCCCCCGAAAGTCCGCGTGACCACCGCCCATGCACCCTGTGGACCCGGAGCGTTCGCCGAGTTCGGCGCGTCGCCGGTCTGAGCCCATCCTGATGATCAAGGGTGCCGAGTCTCGCCACCCGGCCGCGGAGGTTCAGGGTGGCGACAAACGGAGGGATTCTACCTAGCCCGGCGGTCAATTGCAATGCAACTTCGGCCGTGATCCTCCGGGCCGGCACCGGCTCGTGGGTGGGGGGTTTGCCGCTGGAGGAGGTGCCTCCGGAGAAGCCCTGAGCGGCCGTCCCGGCCATGCGGAACTCCCTAGATTCTTGTCTCGCCCAGCTTCAGAACGGCCCGAAACTCGGCCGGACGAACCGGAGACACGGACAACCGGCTCTGCCGCACCACCGCCATCCCCGCGGTGGCGGAAGCGGTCCGCAGTTCCGACAGGGGCACGGAGCGGGCCAACCGCAGCCGGGGCGCGATGTCCACCACCACCCAACGAGGATCCTCCGTGGTCGGGTCGGGATACGCGGACTTGACGACGCGGGCGATGCCCACGATCTCCTTGCCCTCGTTGGAGTGGTAGTAGAGGCAGAGATCGCCGCGCTTCATCTCTTGCAGGTTGTTGCGCGCCTGCGCGTTGCGGACGCCGTCCCAGTAGGTCCTGCCGTCTCGAGCCAGATCGTCCCACGAGTACTTGCAGGGCTCGGACTTGATCAGCCAGTAGTTCACGATGGCTAGCGGAAGTCGACCTCCAGGTGCACCGTCTCGCCGCACTCCTGCAGGCTGGGCAGGTCCAAGCTGGTGAACTCGACGCCCACGCAGCCCGGAGAGGGCAGGCCCTCTTTCGTGAAGGAGAGATCCAGGGTGGCCGAATTGCAGCCGGCGACGTTGATCAACAATGGCGGCCCGTCCATCCGCCCCTGCGCGGGGGGCAGGGTCGTCCCGTCCGAGCCGTCTTCCATGCGGGGGGGCTGGAGGAAGGAATCCAGGTTCAGGCAGCTCTCCCACAGTCCGGTGAATCTCAGCGTCTGGACGGCGTTCACGCAGCCCTCGCTTACCTGGTTGCACTCGCCGGGAACGCAGATCCCGGACTGTATGCACATGCCGGTGTTCTCGCACGAGACGCCGTCGAGATTGCACACCCCGCCGGCGTTCATGCAGAATCGGTCTGAAAAGTTGCCCGACGAGCAGATCGTGCCGTCGAGAGCGCCTCCAGGATTGTCGCAAATTCCGCCGCAGATAATGGGATCGCCGAAGCAAGGGTTGCCATCCGAAGAGGAGCCATTCGCGTTTCTTCCACCCAAGCAGTTTCCGCCGCAATCGTCAGCCGTATCACAGGGAAAGCCCACGGGCACCCTGCCGCCCTCGCAGACCAGGCAGTCGGAGTCGGCTACGCAGAAATCGCCCAAGAGCTCCCCGGCATCGCATGCACTGCCGCACTCCAGTTTGGTCTCGCAGGGGGTCCTCGGAGATGCGCTCCCGCCGAAGCACTCGTTGAACGGCACGAAGATCTCACACGTACCGTCGGGGCAGTCCAGGTCGTCCACGCACTCCTCGTCATCCTGGGCACCGCCGACGCAGTTGCTGTTGTTGCAGATGCGCAAGGTGGCGGACTCCAGGCGGCCGAACCCTGTCTCCACATCTTCAGGGTCGCGATTCCCGCAGCCGAGCGCCCACACCAGGCAGAAAAGGACGACAAACAACCTGGTCTTCATGTTTCCCCCTGTTCTACTTCAGGATGAGATCTGATTCGCGACTAGTCTAAACCAAAGAGCCTCCGCCCTCCAAGCCAGGGCTGGGCCAAAACCGCTGGATTCTACCCCAAACGCTGCCCACTCCACCACGGCGTCCATCCCTGCCGGGCTACCCGGGGAGCGCGGCGAGGGGATCCAGAACCACCGTGGGGCGCGGATTCACCGCCGCCGCCCCTCTCCAGGCCCGCTGCGCCGGCGGCGCAGCCCCCCCCCCCGGGTCCCCTTCGC
>CBDVAL010000205.1:0-6283 GCA_965371955.1 uncultured bacterium
CTCCGATCTGCTGGTGCCGGCGCTGCCGTATCCCCTGCTGTTTCGCGCCGGAGAGGGTTCGTACACCGCGCATGTCACCCTGCCGGTGCGCGCCACCGCCTCGTACACGGTGCCCCAGCGCCACGCGGCGATGAGCAGCCGCTATCAGTTTCCCGCCCCCTCTACCTGGTTATCCGCCCCGGGCCGGCATCAGTTGCTGTTCTTCGACCGGGATCATGTGGCCGTCTGTGACCCCCATCGAGTCTTTGACGAGGAGGAGTTCCCCGGCACGGGCACGGCCGCCACACGCATTTATCCCGTGGAGATCCTCAGCGAGGAGGAGGCGCTCTCCGATCGCAATACGGTGGAGACCCGCATCCTGGATCTGAACGGCAACGGCAGGCCGGATCTGGCGGCGGTGGTCTACCGCGAGACCGGCGTGCTGGAGCTGGCGGGCCGGGTGATGGTGTTCTTCTCGCAGCCGGACGGCTCGTTCCGGCGCCATGCGGACCAAGTGCTACAGGTGGACGACGGCATCTATTACATGACCCGGTTCGAGGACCTGGACGGCGACGGTCGCATGGAGATCCTGCTCCCCTCCGCCAGGTTGGGGCTATGGGGATACCTGCGCGTCCTCACCACCGGGAAGATCGCATTCACCGTGCGCACCCTGGCACTGGGCGAGGACGGCACCTACGACATCGACGCGGTGCGCAAGGATCCGTTCACCATCCGTCTGTCCGACTCCTTCGAGATTCCTGCCATCCTGTATGGCGACCTCAACGGTGATGCCTTGCAGGACATCGCTGTGGGCCGTGGTGAGAGCCGCATGTGTGTGCACCTCGGGACGGCGACCCCCGAAGGTCGCAGCTTCACCTCCAGGCCCAGCGAGTGCTTCAAGGCCGATCCCTACCAGCGCTACGTCACGGGCAAATTGCAAGGCGGCAGCGACGTGCTGATGCGATTTCCCACCACCGGAGAGGCGCGCAACCAGGTCACCGTGACTTTCCTCGAGGAGCCCGAAAGCCCATGACAGAGCACGGCAGCCACCGTCCACGCCCCAAACCACCGGGCCGCCGGCGCAAGCAGCATCTGCCCGAGGCGACGCCGAACGTCCCTGATGACGACCCCGGTGCCGAGGAGCGGATTCAAAGACTGCTGGCCAGTCCTTCCTATGTGCGCGCCGATCAGGACGTGGAGTTCCTGCAGCAGGACGTTACGCGGCCGGTGCGGCTGCTGCTGGAGTTCCTCAAGCCCGAAGAGGCCATGGCCCGGGATAACGTACAGTCCACCATCGTCGTCTTCGGCGGTACGCGCATCATCGAGCCCAAGGCGGCCAAGCGCCGGGTGGACCATGCGCAGACCGCACTGAACGCATCGGCACAGGACCCGGGGCTGCAGCGCCGGCTGGCCGTGGCCCAGCGGGTCCTGCTGAAGTCCCGCTACTACGACGTGGCCCGGGAGTTCGGGCGTATCGTCAGCCGCGCCTGCCAGGACTCGGAGCGCTGCGAATTCGTGGTGATGACTGGAGGCGGCCCGGGGATCATGGAGGCGGCGAACCGCGGAGCCTTCGACGTAGGCGCCAAATCGGCGGGACTGAACATCGATCTTCCCCATGAGCAGTTCCCCAATCCGTACATCACCGAGTCCTTGTGCTTCCAGTTCCGTTACTTCGCGCTGCGCAAGATGCACTTCCTCAAGCGAGCCCGGGGTCTGGTGGCTTTCCCGGGAGGCTACGGCACGCTGGATGAGCTGTTCGAGACCCTCACCCTGGTCCAGACTCGCACCGTGGAGCCCATCCCCATCGTCCTGGTGGGAGAGGAGTTCTGGCGCCGGGCCTTTGATGCCGAGTTCCTCGCCGCCGAGGGCGTCATCGATCCGGAGGACGCGGATCTGTTCTCCTTCGCCGAGTCCGCCGAGGAGATCTGGGACCACATCGTCGCCTGGCACGAGGCCCACGGAACCAGCGTCGTGTGAGGTAGAATCAACAGCAGATCGCATCCGGAAGAGAAGGAGAAGTCATGGCTAGTGCTGAGGGTTCATCGGCGACCCGGGATCGCTGCCGGCTGGAGCCGGAGCAGTTGCGCTGGCGCTGCGATCCGGAGTCGTTCCCGTTCAAGATCACCGAGGAGCTGGGGGAATGCCCGATCTCCATCATCGGGCAGCCGCGCGCCATGGATGCGCTGCGGCTGGGGTTCGATCTGCGCAGCCGGGGCTACAACATCTTCGTGGCCGGCGACGTGGGCACCGGGCGCTCCACGGCGGTGCGGCAGATTCTCACCGCCATGGAGAAGGAAGAGAAGGCCCCCGAGGACCTCGTCTACGTGCACAACTTCAAGAACCGCGACGAGCCGCGGTTGCTGGCCTTTCCCGCCGGACGTGGGCGGACGTTCCGCAAGGCCATGGAGGCGCTGGTGCAGCGCGTGCAGAAGGAATTGCCGAACGTGTTCGAGTCCGACGCCTTCCGCGAGCGGCGCGCCAGCCTGGTGCAGGCGGCCAAGGACAATCAGAAGAAGCGCCTCAAGAAGTTCGAAGCGCGCATCAAGAAGGAAGGCTTCGCCATGGTGCAGGTGCAGGCGGGGCCGTTGCTCATGCCGGTCATCGTGCCGCTGGTGGCGGGCAATCCCATGGACATGGATCAACTGGAGAAGCTCACCGAGGAGAAGAAGTTCGATCGCAAGGAGTTCAAGCGCTTCAAGGAAAAGCACAAGGAACTGGCGGTGGAGCTGGGCGCCCTGTCCAAGGACTTCCGCCAGGTGGAGCGCGACCTGAGGCGGAGCTTCGACAAGCTGGACCGCGAGCTGGCCGAGCCGCTGGTGCGCGATGCGGTGGACGAGGTGCGCGAGGAGTTCACGGCCGTGGAGGTGCAGGACTACCTCGAGAAAGCCACCGAGGAGTTCCTCGACCACCTCGACCACGCTCGCGAGCTGGCGGCGTCCGATCCCACGCAGACCGACCGCGAGCAGGTGCGGACGGCGCATCGCGAGGCCGCCGTGCCGTACACGGTCAATGTGCTGGTGGACAACGGCGATGCGCACGGGCGGCCAGTGATCTGGGAGACCTCCCCCACCTATCGCAACCTGTTCGGCACCATCGAGCGGGCACAGGACAGCTCCGGCCAGTGGCAGACGGACCATACTCGCATCAAGGCGGGCAGCTTGATCCGCGCCAACGGCGGCTACCTCATCGTGGACGCTCTGGACCTGCTGGCGGAGCAGGGCACCTGGCCGGCATTGAAGCGGGCTCTGCGCACCCGGGAAACGGATATCCAGTCGTTCGATCCCCTGAACATCTTTGCCGGCGTCTCCCTGCACCCCGAGTCGGTGCCCCTGGACGTGAAGGTGATCCTCATCGGGACGAAGCAGATCTACCGGTTGCTCCACCGCCTGGATGAAGACTTCCAGAAGATCTTCAAGGTCAAGGCCGAGTTCGCCCTGCGGACGCCGCTGAACGACGACGAGTTGCACAACTACGCCTGTTTCGTGCAGAAGAAGTGCAAGGACGAATCGTTGCCGCCGTTCCATCGCGAGGCGGTGGCCGCGGTGGTGGAGGAGGGTGTGCGCCTGGCGGGCCGGCAGGAGAAGCTCACCACGCGCTTCAATGCGGTGGCCGACGTGATCCGCGAGGCGGGCTACTGGGCCAAGAAGGAGAAGGCCAAACGCGTCGAGGCGCATCACGTCGACCGGGCCCTGATGGAACGGCGGCGGCGGGTGAACCTGACCGAGGAGCTGCTGCGTGAACGGATTGCCGAAGGCGCTTACCTGCTGGACCTCGAGGGCCAGAAGGTCGGACAGGTGAATGGGCTGGCGGTGCTCGACACCGGCGATCACACCTTCGGACAGTCCTCGCGCATCACTGCGGTGACGGCCATGGGCAAGGCGGGGATCATCAACATCGAGCGCGAGAGCGAGATGTCCGGCTCGCTGCACACCAAGGGCGTGCTGATCCTGTCGGGATTCCTGCGCGAGCGCTTTGCCCAGGACAAGCCACTGGCGCTGTCGGCGAGCCTGTGCTTCGAGCAGAGCTATGGGCTCATCGATGGCGACTCGGCCTCCTCCGCCGAGCTCTACGCGCTGCTCTCCAGCCTGTCGGGCGTCGCCATCCGCCAGGGGATCGCCGTCACCGGCTCGATGAATCAGCGCGGTGAGGTGCAGCCCATCGGTGGTGTCAACCAGAAGATCGAGGGCTACTTCGACCTGTGCCAGTTGAAGGGACTCACCGGCGAGCAGGGCGTATTGCTGCCGTCGCGCAACCTGCCGGAGCTGATGTTGCGCAAGGATGTGGTGGAGGCGGTGGAGCAGGGACATTTCAACATCTGGTCGGCTTGCACGGTGGAGGAGGGCATCGAGATCCTCATGGACGCTCCGGCCGGCGAGCCGGGCAAGGACCGCAAGTACCCTGCCGACTCGGTGCTGGGCAAGGTGGACGCCAAGTTGCGGCAACTGGCCGAGGGGATCCGGCAGTTCGGCCCGATGCTCACGGAGTCATGAGCGCCGGTCGCCAGGTGCTGGTGATGGGTGCCCTCCTGCTGGGCGCGTGCGTGGGAGCGCCACCGCCGTCTCTTCCCGACGGGGCCGAGGCCTTCTCCTTCAGCGGCGAGCCGCTGTTCCCGCCGGAGCTTGCGCCCGAGGTCCTTGCCGATCGGGAGGAGAAGCTGGCCGCAGCCCGGGCCGACTACGAGGTCAACCCCGGCGACGCCGACGCCATCATCTGGCTGGGCCGGCGCACCGCCTACCTGGGTCGCTACCGCGATGCCATCGCCGTCTTCTCCGAGGCCATCGACAAGCATCCCCGGGACGCGCGCATGTTCCGGCACCGGGGCCATCGCTACATCAGCGTGCGTCAACTGGAACTTGCGGTCTCCGATCTCGAGAAGGCGGCGCAGCTCATCGCCGGGACGGAGGATCAGGTGGAGCCGGACGGCTTGCCCAATGCGCGCAACATTCCCACGAGCACGCTGCAGTCCAACATCTGGTACCACCTCGGCCTCGCCTACTATCTGCAGGGTGACCTGGACAATGCCCTGCGCACCTACCGGGAGTGCGAGAAAGTCTCGCGCAATGCGGATATGTTGAGCGCGACGTCGCACTGGCTGTACATGACCCTGCGGCTGCAGGGGCGGCACGACGAGGCCCGGGACGTGCTCAGGCCCATCACGGCGGATATGGACATCATCGAGAACGACGGCTATCACCAGCTGCTGCTCATGTACAAAGGTGAGCGCACTCCGGAGGAGCTCATCGACACCGCCTCCGCGGGGACCGGGCTGGAGAACGCGACGGTGGGATACGGGGTGGGCAACTACCTGGCGTATAACGGGCGCAAGGACGAGGCGGACGCTGTGCTCGCCAGGGTCCTGGAGGGTCCGCAGTGGGCCGCGTTCGGTTACATCGCAGCCGAGGCCGACCGGGCGCGCTGATGCGCCGCCCACTCATTCAACGACCAGGGGACGACTCCCGATGATGGAACGCCTCAACGCCTGGATGGAAACGCACCCCGCCCTGTTCCAGATGACGGCCATCGCCGCGCTGCTGGTCGCCTGCTACGTGCTCAACCTGATCCTGCGGCACGGCGTCATCCCCGTGATCCAGAAGTTGGCGCGCCGGACCCGCACGTCCTGGGATGACGCCCTGGACGAGGCGAAGGTATTCGCCCGCCTGGCGCAAATGCCGCCGGCGTTTCTCGCCTATCAGGGTATTGCGCTCATTCCGGAGTGGAGTCCCGCGTTATCCATCGGCGTGCGGCGAGCCGCCCTGGCCTGGATGGTCCTGGCCGCGGCGCTGGCCGGTGGCGGAATGCTGTCTGCCGTGAATGTCATCTATTCGCGCCGACCGGAGCACCGCGACCGGCCCATCAAGGGCTACGTGCAGGTGGTCAAGATCGTCCTCTACGTGGTCACCGTCATCGTCATCCTGGGCATGCTCATGGACCGCTCGCCCTGGATCCTGCTGAGCGGCCTCGGTGCCATGACTGCCGTGCTGCTGCTCGTCTTCAAGGACACCGTCCTGTCTCTGGTGGCCAGCATGCAGCTCACCGGCAACAAGATGATCCGCGTGGGCGATTGGATCGAGATGCCGCAACTGGGTGCGGACGGCGACGTCATCGACGTGGCACTGCACACGGTGAAGGTCCAGAACTGGGACAAGACCATCACCACCTTCCCCACCCACAAACTCATCTCGGAGTCATTCAAGAACTGGCGCGGCATGTCGGAATCGGGAGGACGCCGGATCAAGCGGGCGCTCTACATCGACGTGAACAGCATCCGCTTCCTCACCGAGGAGGAGATCGAGCGCTTCGGGCA
>CBDVAL010000206.1:0-6245 GCA_965371955.1 uncultured bacterium
TCACCTGTTCCGGCGAGGAGTAGTACGGCGTTCCCAGAAACGTCCCGGTGACCGTGAGATGGCTGTCCCCCTCCAGCGTCCGCGAGAGGCCGAAGTCACCCACCTTGACGTTGCCCTCCGCGTCCAGGAAGCAGTTGGAAGGCTTGATGTCCCGATGCAGGACGCCGGTGGCGTGGGCCGCCTGCAGACCTGCCAGGAGATCGAGGGCCGCATCCACCGCTTTCCTGGGCTCCATGGCGCCCTGGTCGTCCAGGTAGTCCTGCAGCGTGGCGCCCGGCATGAGCTCCATGGTGATGGCCGGGCAGCCATCGATCTCCTCGGCGCCGAAGACGAACACACAGCGGGGGTGGTTCAGCGAGGCCGAGAGCTTCCCCTCCCGGCGGAATCGCTCCACCGCCTCGGGGGACGCGCCGCGCATGGCGGTGAGCACCTTCAGCGCCACCCGGCGCCCGTTCTCCCGGTGCTCCGCCTCCCACACCTGGCCGAAGCCGCCCTTTCCCAGGACTCGAATGAGCAGGTAGGGCCCGAAGTCACTGCCCGGCTCCAGCCCCGGATCAGCGGGCATCCCTAAGGATCCTCCCGGCCCGGAGACGAGAGTTACCTGCTCCTCCATTCCGATGGTGATCTCACCGTCCCCGGGGACGACCTTCGGTTCCTCTGGGTCGAGGGGCTCCTCCGGCGAGGGATGCTCCGGAGGGGAGTCGTTGCCCTGTCGATCCTCTGTCATGCAGGCTCCGCTGTGTGGTGGGACGAGTCCGCCACAGCCTAGCTGCCTCGTTGCAGGCTGTCAACGGTCGCTCGGCCGGTGCTATCATGTGCCGCCATGGTTCCAATCCTCCGTGCGTTCTTTCTCCTGATTCCGTTTGGCCTTCTCGGCGCCGCCGCGGTGGCGGATTCGCATCTGACCGCCACCGAACAGGAGATCGTCCAGTTCGTCGATGGGCACAACGACGAAGCGATGGCGCTGCTCGAGCGCGTCGTCAACATCAACAGCGGCACGATGAACTTCACGGGAGTGCGGGAAGTCGGGGCGGTCTTCCGCGCCGAGTTCGATGCGCTCGGGTTCGAGACGGAGTGGATCGAGGGAGTGGCTTTCGGTCGGTCGGGCCACCTGATCGCCCGGCGCGAAGGCAGAGGACCCCACCTGTTGCTCATCGGTCATCTGGACACCGTGTTCGAGCCGGACAATCCCTTTCAGACGTACGAACGCATTGCGCCCATGCAGGCGCGCGGGCCGGGCACCACCGATATGAAAGGCGGAGATGTGATCATCGTCCATGCGCTGGCGGCATTGCGCGCGGTCGGTGTGCTCGACGATCTCGCGATCACCGTGGTCATGACCGGCGATGAGGAAAAATCGGGACGGCCGCTCGCACTTGCGCGGCAGCATCTGATCCAGGCTGCCGACGCGGCGAGCATTGTCCTCGGCTTCGAAGATGGGGATGGCGATCCCAGGACCGCGGTCATCTCCCGGCGCGGTTCGAGCAAGTGGGAATTGCGGTCCACCGGCAGGCCCGCACATTCATCGCAGATTTTTCGGGAGGACATCGGCCCCGGCGCAGTCTTCGAGACCGCGCGTATTCTGAATCGCTTCCGCGAGGAGCTGGCCGGTGAGAAGTATCTGAGCTTCAATCCCGGGCTGATCCTCGGCGGCACCAGCGTCGAGTTCGATTCGGAACAGGCACGGGGCAAGGCTTCCGGGAAGAACAATGTGATCGCGGAACAGGCGATCGTATCGGGCGATATCCGTACCATCTCCCCGGAACAACTGATCGACATCCAGAAACGCATGCGTGCCATCGTCGCCGAGTCTCTGCCGCACACTTCGGCCGAGATCGTCTTCGACGACGGTTACCCGCCGCTTGCCCCCACCGATGGGAATCAGAAGCTGTTGGCCCTGTACGACGCAGTCAGCCGCGACCTCGGTTTCGGTCCGGTGAGCGCGGTGGATCCGCGCAAGGCCGGTGCCGCAGATGTGTCCTTCACCTCGGGGCGGGTCGAGATGGCGCTGGACGGTTTGGGGTTGATGGGTGACGGCGGCCACACCGAACGCGAGACCGCGGACCTCGAGACCTTGCCGATGCAGACCAAACGCGCCGCCATCCTGATGTACCGGCTGTCGCACCGCTGACCGGCAGACGAGCCTATCGGTTCCCAGGCACGCCGAACACGAACACGCCATCCCGCCCCCAGAGTAGCTCCAGCTCGTCCTGGAATAGCGCCTCCAGCAGGGTGCGCTCCCTGGGGCCCAGCGGAACCGGCAGGTACTTGCGCATCAGGCGTGCCTCCTCGTCGGGACAGTAGAGCACGTGAGTGAATCCCTCTCGTGCAAGACGCGCGGCGACTTCCGACGGCACGGACGCCTCGCGAAGGTAGCGGTGCAGGGGATTCGCATGGACGAAGTCGGCGACCACGTGACGCCGGTCCAGATGGAAGCGACGCGTCTCTCCCACCAGCAGCACTCGTGCGCTGCCATCGGCATGCTCGTTGATCCATTCCTGGGCTGCCAGTGTGGGTACGTGCCATTCCAGGTAGCGGCGCGGGCCGGCGTCGCCCTCGAAGGCCATGCGCAGCGTGTATACGGACTCCATGTGCGCGACCGTCATCAGCGCGCACCAGACGGCCGCGCCGGCGGTCAGATGGCGCAGGTACCTGCGCCACCGGCGTCCGTCCGCGAACAGGGTCACGCCGGCCGCCACGGCCAGTAACGGGAAGGCCAGGTAGCCGAAGCGGACCGTGTGGAACGTGCAAGCACGCAACAGCAGGACGAGAGCCCCGGCGCCCAGGTAGGCGCGGGCCGGACCCTTGCGAACCGCGGCGACGGCCAGCAAGGGCAGGAGGATCAGCCATTGCCAGGTCGGTTCGGCAGCGGTTCCGGTGCCGCCGAGGATCGGATCCAGCAGCGCCCGGACCGGCGCCCAGGGCAGGCCGGACGGCAGGACGGGGTCGATGTCGCGCAGCAGCTCCAGACGGGGCTGAGCCGCCAGCCCGGCCAGTCCCGGGGCCTCCCCGGTGGCCACTCGGAACGCCACGTCGCGCACCAGCCCGGGCAACATCCCCAGGGCCGCCCCTAAAGCCATCGCCAGCGTGCGGCGACCCTGGTGCGGGGCGCCTCGCACCCTGCGCAGCACCAGGAGGAGCAGTGGCAGCCCGAGGTAGAGCAGGTTCACCGGCTTGCACGCCACGGCGAGCGCTGTGTAGAGGCCGGCCGCAAGGAGAGCCCGGGGGCTGGCGGAGGTCTCGGTGACCGCGGCCACTGCCATCAACGCGAACAGCGCGCCCGTGAGTTCCGGCTTGTTCAGGAAGACCAGCCAGAGGGTCATGGGGAGCGACCCCACCAGCAAGGCTGCGGCCAACCCACCTGCAGGGGTGGATCGGCGCGCGGCCACGGCGCCCACGGCCAGCATCAGCATCAGCCCCAGGCCGGCATGCAACAGCCCCGCGGCCGGACGTCCGCCCAGGGCCATGGCAAGTGCCGCCAGCAGCTCCGATTGCATGGGAAAGCCGGAATAGACCACGTCCGGCTCGGGCAGGATGGAGCCCTCCATCAACCACTGATTCGGACTGCCCAGGTGGTACAGCAGCGCGTCGTAGAAGACGCGCGGCGTCAGCGCCAGCAGGAGGAAGGCGCCGGCGAGCAGGGCCAGGAGAGCAACGCCGAGGGGGCTGCGCCCGATCAAGCTGCGCATCGACGGGACGATGGTGCGCGTCAGGAAGTGGAGTGCCAGGAGGACTCCGGCAATCACCGGGAGAACCAGCGCCATTCGCAGCGCTCCGGTCTGCAGCCCTCCAACCAGGCCGAGCAGGACTCCATAGGTGGAGAGCAGTCCCATCCCCAGCGTCGCCGCGAAGCTCAACTCCAGAGCCGCACCGTGGCCGTGAAGATCCAGGCGGCGGGACAGAGGCAGGCCCAGGCCCAGGCAGGTCAGCAGGAGGAGCAGCAGGCCGAACAACGCCGGAGCAGTTTCGCCCAGATAGAAAGCCAGTGTGTCGACGGGAGGATCTCCTTGGAGGCGGTGTCCGGATCGCGCAGGCTGCCGGTGAACGACCGCATCAGGATACTACGGTGGGGTGTTTCGGGCAGCAACCCGACACTTTCCCGATCCCGGCCGGGCCCTGCGGTTGATCGAAACCGCGGCCTGAGGTATACCGCGGTGGTGCGAGCACCCGGCCGGCATCGCCACCGGTAGCTCAACTCGACCACGTACACCGTCGCGGAGGCGACCATGGGTTCCAGGCCGGCAGCGGGCTTGCGCCTTTTCCTGGCAGCGGCTCTGCCCGGGTTGCTCCTTCTCGGGTTCTTCGTCCTCTACGTGGCCTTCCCGTCGGCGGACTATACCGGCGACGGTACGCTGTTCGCCGACCTGGTGCGCAACCACGGCCACGACGACTCTCCCGGCTACTATCGCCTGTTTCTCCACCCGCATCACATCCTGTACGGGCCGCTGGCCACCGCGTTCATCAGCCTGCTGGGGCCGCCCACGGAGGGCGCTCTCGACGCCGAGATCCTCCGCCTGTCCCACCTGTCCTCACTGCTGGCCGTCCTGGCGCTGGGATTCTTCTTCTGGATCCTCCGGCGGGTCACGGGCCGGCCATGGGTCGCGCTGGCCGCAACGCTGCTCCTCGGTGTCTCGCATGCCTACTGGGCGTTCTCGGTGAACGTGGAGGTCCAGGCCCTCAACCTGCTGGCGGTGGTGCTCTTTCTGGGCGCGCTGTCGCGGCCGCCGGACAAGGTCGGCGGCGTGCTGCTGGGCGCGGCTCATGGCTTCGCGGTGCTGTGCCACCTGCTGAACGGGCTCATGGTGATCCCGGCCCTGTGGCATCTGCTCTCCCGTCGACCCACCGGCCCCCGAAGGTGGTGGCCGCTGGCGGCCTACGCAGCGGCGGCGGTGCTGGTCGTGGCTCCGGTCTATTTGCTGGCGCTGCCCTGGGTGGGCGTGGGCTCCTGGAGCGACCTCATCGATTTCCTGCGGCCCGGTGAGGCCGGCACCTATCTGAGCGCACCTGCTTCCGGCCTGCTGCCGGCCCTGGCAGGGCTCGAGACGGTGTTCCTGGGCCCGCCGCGGGGGACGGCCGGGATCGCGCCGGCATGGCACCGCGTGCTACGCGTGGCGTTGCCCGTGCTTCTTGTGGGGATGCTCGTGTTGCGGCGCAATGCCACGCCGTCATCGGCCTCCTCGCGCCTGCGCCGCGGCTCTCTGGTGATGCTCGCGGCGTACGCTCTGCTGTGGCTCACCTGGGACGTGGGCAACCCCGAATTCCTGGTATGGGCGGCGCCGCCCGCCATCGCCCTGGTGGCCATGGCCATGGCGGTGCGCGCCTATCCGGTGGTCGTCGCGCTATGCGTCTCCGTGGGGATGATCGTCGGCGCCTACCACTTCCACACGGTGTTCCGGCCGGGGTCGAATCCCGGCAACAACAGGGCCTGGGTGGTCACCCAGTTCATCGGTGCCTTCACGAACCCCGACGATCTCATCCTGATCTCCGGGGTCGGCGACTACCGGATCGGCAAGTTCTACCTGCGCTACTTCGCCCGGCGGCGGCGCCTGGTGCTGCAGTGGGAGATCCTCAGACAGGGCGACCCACCGACGGCCGTGGAGGCGACCCGCCGCGCGCTGGCCGAGAGCCATGCGGCCGGGCGCAGGGTGCTGGCCACGTCCGAGTTCTTCGCGCCCGCCACGACCCAACGCCTCCTCGATCTGCACGGCTTCGGGATCGAGCACCGGGACGCGATGCTCCGTGGATGGGACAGGAGGGTCGTGGCGAGACTGCCCGACGGTTTCACGCTGTGGGAGTTGGTGCCCGCCGCGGCCGGGGACAGTCCCGATGGGACTGTCCCCCAAGGCTAGGAGCGGCTACTGGCCATAGTGGCCCAGCGGCCCAAAGCCGCCCACCTCGTCCTCCACCACCACCAGGTAGTAGCTGAACAGGGGGTTGCCCAGCCAGAAGGTGGCGGGGCCGCTCCGGGCCACGATGTTGTACACCGATGACGACGGGTCGTTGTTGCCCAGCAGGACGTAGCTGACCAGGCACGGGTCGCTGGTTGCATCCCAGGAGAAGCGGAAGAAGGAGAGCATGGGCTCGATGCGCAGGTTCATGACCTCCTGCGTCGCGAGACACACACCGCAGTCCACCGTGCAGTTGGTGTCGTTCTCGGCGTTCTGACACAGCCCGTCGCCGCAGCAGTATCCGGACCCGTTGACCGGCACCGACGAGCACAGGTTGCCGCCGCCGGTGCACAACGC
>CBDVAL010000207.1:0-6231 GCA_965371955.1 uncultured bacterium
CCTGGGGGTGGCGTTCTACATGTTCCTGTGGCCCACGCTGCGGCGCCTGGTCCGGGGCGACTCCCTGCCCCACTTTTCCAACCATCTGATGACCGAGGGGTTCTGGGATACTTTCCCGGGGCCGGTGTTCGCCGCGCTGACGTTTCTGGTGTGCGGGTTCGCTGCGGTGTACTTCCTGGGCTCCAAGGGGTTCTGCACCTACGGCTGTCCGTACGGCGCTCTGTTCATCGCCGCGGATCGTCTGTCGCCCGGCCGCATCCTGGTGAACGACAGTTGTGAGGGCTGCGGACACTGCACGGTGACCTGCACCTCCAACGTGCGCGTGCATGAGGAGGTGGCGCGCTACGGCATGGTGGTGGACCCCGGCTGCATGAAATGCACCGATTGCGTCAGCGCCTGCCCCAAGGACGCGTTACGCTTCGGCTTCGCCACGCCACCCCTGTTCCGGCGGCGGGCGAACACGCAGGTCAAGCCGCGGCGCTATTCACTCGGGCTGGGGACGGAGCTTGTGCTGCTGGCCGCCTGCACGGGCGCCACCCTCGCGTTCCGCGGCCTCTACGACGGCCCGCCGCTGCTGCTTTCCGTGGGACTGGGCGGGTTGACCGCGTTCGCGCTGCTGAAGCTCTGGCAGATGGCCACTCGTCCCGCGGTGCGAGTGCAGAACCTGCAACTCAAGCAGCGCGGGGCACTGAGCGCCAGCGGCCGGTTGTTCCTGGCGGCGGGGTTGATCTGGCTGCTATTCACCGCGCACAGCGGCTTCGTGCAGTGGCACCGGGCGCGCGGGCGTCACTACCTGGACCGCACGGAGACTCCCTGGGCGGAGGTGATGAGCGGCCGGCTCCGCCATGGACAGTACTCGGCAAGCCACCGGGATGCCGCAGCCCGCAGCCTGCGACACTTCACCGTGGCGGACCACTGGGGCCTGGCCGATGTCACCGAGGTGAAGCTGGGCATGGCCTGGGGGCTGCTGCTCTCCGGCGACCCATCGGCCGCCGAGGAGCAGCTGCGCGAATCCATCGAGTTGGCTCCGGACCGTGCACAACTGCACCAGAACCTGGTGGACTTCCTGCTGGCCCGGGGGCGGCTCGACGAGGCGACGGCCGCCCTCCAGGAGAAGATCCGGGCCACCGCGGCAGCCTCGAAGGACCATTTTCTGCTGGGTGGCCTGCTGGCAGAGGCCGGACGCTCCCAGGACGCCGTTGCCCACTACCGTGCGTGCATCGAGCTGGCCCCCGGCTCACCGGAGGCGCACTACAACCTGGGGGGTCTGCTGCGCCGCACGGGCCGCCCGGCCGAGGCCATTGACGAGCTGCGCATGGCCGCCGAGCTGGCACCGGGGGACGTGGACACCTGGATCGAGCTGGGCCTTGCGTACCTGGCGGCGGAGCACCAGTTGGAGGCGGTGGCGGCGTTCCGGCACGCCCTGGACCTGGCGCCGCACAGCCCCGAGGCGCGCTTTCAGCTGCAGAATGCCCTGGGGGAGGTGAACCTGTCCACCGACTTTGGACGCTGAAAGATCGGCACGTTGATCGTTCAATCGGATATGTAAGGGATGTCGCCCACCGGCACCGGAGGCCATCAGACCGGTACCGACTCCAACACCCAGCCCGCAGTGGGCTCTGGGTCTAACATAACGGGTGGACCGATCGATGGGGGCAGGTCAGGCGGGAGCGACTCGGTGGCCTGCTCAATATCCGCCACTACGAATTCGTTCAAGCATCCGGACCTCAGCACACCCTGGCCCGGACCACGTAGACCCACTCCCAGGGAACGAGTCCATCCGAGCGGCCCTCGAACCACAGTTTCGTGAACGCCTCCGGCGTGACGATCTCGAGCGTCTCGAAACCCGCGGCGGCAAGTAGCTGGCTGATCTCGGGCGGATCGAAGCCGGTGATCATCGGCTCACCCATCCTCGCCGCGGCTCGAAACATCCTCCGGCCGCCCGGAGTGTCCTTCCCGTCCGTGAGCGCAGCACGATCCATCGTATCAAACACGATCTCGGACCCGGGCGCGGCGCACTCGGCCACGTCCTTGAGCGTAGCCACTATGCTCTCTGGCGTCAGGTAGGGGATCACACCCATCCAGGCAAATAGCGAAAGCTGCCCACGGTTGAAGTCGCTTCGCATCAGCGCGTCTCGCAGCGCCTCCGTCTCGAAGTCCACCGCCACATATCTCACGTGGGATGGTTCGCGCCACCCGAGCTTTCCGAGCCGCCGGCGCTTCCTCTTCTGCGTCCCCGGATGGTCGATCTCGAATACGGTCAGCGTGTCAGCCAGATCCGGCCGCCGAAACACGAAGGAGTCCATTCCTGCACCGAGCAGGACGTACTGTGCCAGCCCCTCTCCTGTCAGCTGGTCGAGCCGCTCCTCGACGTAGCGGGCCCGAGCCAGGTGATGGGCAATCATGGGCATCATCCAGGGGAGGGCCGCTTCGATCAGCCAGGCCATGGGCCGCGGCCGGAGGAACCACTTCCCCATCGGGCCCGCGAGCTCCAGTGCGAAGGGGTCCTCGAAGATCTTCGGATCCCGCCCATGAAGCGTGTGCAATGCCCTTTGCGCTGCTGACGTCTCGGCCGATCGACTCCCTCGGTCCTTCAACAGCATCCTCCTGGCGGGTCGCCGGTCTACTGGAGATAGCCCAGGGCCTTGAGCCGCCGCAGCAGATCAGGATCCATGGTCTCCGGCTTGCTCCGTGCCTGCTCCGCCTCCAGGAAGGGGCGGATGAAGCCGGAGAGCGCGCGCACGCGGTCGCCTTCCGCGCCTGAGCGGTCGAACTGCTCCGCGGGATCCTCCTCCAGGTTGAACAGCATGTCGCGCCCGCCGGCGGGATCGTGGATCAGCTTCCACGGCCACTGCTGCGCCGCCTTGAGCTCGCGGAAGTGGATGGTCCCCTCGAAATAGAGTGAACGGGCCTCCGCGGGGGGCTCGTCCAGCAACGTCGACAGGCTGAGGCCGCGCACCGGCAGGCCGGCGGGCAGCGGTTGATCGAGCTCGTCGGCGATGGTGGGCAGGATGTCCAGCAGGCTCACCGGGTGCTCGAACACCCGTCCCGCGTGACGGCCGGCGGGAAACTTCACCAGCAGCGGCACATGCACCTGCTCCTCGTAGAGCGTGTGGCCGTGCTCCACCAGCCCGTGCTCCCAGAACTCCTCGCCATGATCGGAGGCGAGGACGATGAGCGCATCATCCCACACGCCGTGATCCTCCAGCGCCGTGAACAGACGCCCCAGGGCCTCATCCGTGTAGCGCACCTCACCTTCGTAGAGAGCGCGGACGTAATCGCGGTCCTCCTGATCCAGCTTCATCCCGGAACGCAGGAAGCTCATGCTGGTCCTGCGGACGTCGCGCATCTTCGGACGCTCCGGTCCGGCGAGTTCGTCGAACGGCGCCGGCGGATCGTACGGCGAGTGCGGATCGTAGTAGTGCAGCCACAGCAGGAAGGAGCTGCCGGCCAGCTGTTCGAGCTGCCGGATGCCGCGGTCGGTCACGTCGGCCGCCACCGCCTCGGTGTACGCGTAATGCAAGGGACGCAGGCCCAGGAGGAGGCGCGGCAGCACCATCCCCCGGATCAGCGTGTCGCCCACCACCGACGCCACATCGGCACTCTCCACCCCATCGAAACCCTTCCAGCTGCCCCACTTGGATGCACCGAAGATGTTGGTGACCACCGCACGAGACTCGAACCCCGCGGGTAACAGCTGCGGCAGCCGGATGACGTCGTCGCCCAGGCGGTAGCTTCCCTGCCCGGTCATTCCGATCTCGTGCGGGCGACGCGACGTGAGCAGGCTGTACACGGAGGGAATGGTCCACGGTGACGGCGCGTACGCCCGGCGGAACGTCACGCCCTCGCCGGCCAACCGTTGCAGATTTGGGGTATTCTCGGCGGACAGCGCATCCGCGCGCAGCGTGTCCACGGTGATCAGGATCACCGGCCGCCGGGGGCCCTGCGCCGGCGCCTCCAGCGCGGCGACATCAGGCGCGGCGGCCCCTGCGATCGCCACCACCAGGAACACGCCGAGGACCATCGCCTGCCGCCTCACGCTCCCCGGCCATGCGCGCAGCAGCAGGGCCGCCAGCACTACCGAGACGGCGAGGACGCCCGCGCTCCCCCACACCTTCGGCAAGACGCCCTGCACGACCAGGACGGCCCCGTAGAGCAGGCAGGCAAGCGCGAACAGGGCCGCACGCAGCCCTTCCGCAGCCCGCCTCCACGAGCGGTAGCCCATCCATCCGAGCACCCAGAGCACCGCCAGCAGCGCGAACAGCCGCGGCGGGCTGGAGCGCCCCGGTGTGATCACCAGCAGGTAGCCGAGCTGCAGGGCCAGGAAGACCACACCGTCCATGGCCTGTGCCGAGCCGGGACGCACCCGGCTCCCCACCGCTCCCCCCACCAGCGCCAGCAGGAAGAACACGGCGGCATGGAACAGCACCACCACCGAGGTGCTGGCCAGCGCGCGCAGGTGGAACGACTCGGCGAACAGGCTATTGTGCGCGACTGCCTCGAGGCCCACACGCAGCCCGTCGGCGAGACCCAGGGGCAGGCTCCACCAGGTGGCCAGGAACGCCCGTCGCGTCAGGCTCATCAGGCCGTACCGGCGGGCAGGATGCGCCGCATCAGCCGCGGCAGCGTCAACCCCTGTACCACGATGGAGAACACCACCAGGATGTAGGTGACCGTCAGGATGGTCTCGCGCTCCGGGCCGGCCGGAAGCGACAGCGCCAGCGCCACCGAGATGCCGCCACGCAACCCACCCCAGGTGAGGATGCGCACCGCACCCGGCGTGAACGACCGGAACAGCCGCAGCACCGCGATGGGAACCCCCACGCCCACGAAGCGTGCGCCCAGCACAACCGGGATCAGCAGCAGCCCGGCCGCCAGGTGCGCGCGGGTGAACGTCAGCACCATCACCTCCAGGCCGATGAGGACGAACAGCACGGCGTTGAGGATCTCGTCGATCAGCTCCCAGAAGACATCGAGGTGATGGCGCGTGGTCTCCGACATGCCGAATGCGCGACCGTGGTTGCCGATGAGCAGGCCGGCCAGGACGATGGCGATGGGACCCGAGAGGTGCAGGCTGTTGGCCAGGGCGTAGCCGCCGAACACAAGCGCCAGGGTGATGAGGACCTCCACCTGGTAGTTGTCGACGCTCTTGAGCATGCGGTACGCCACGTAACCCAGCCCCAGGCCGAACAGCGCGCCGCCCACCACCTCCTGGACGAACAGCAACGTGACCTCGCCGGCGTTCACGGCGTGGGGCCCGGCGGTCAGCTCCAGCAGCGCCAGGAACACCACGATGCCCACGCCGTCGTTGAACAGCGACTCGCCGGCAATCTTGGTCTCCAGGCTCTTCGGCGCGCCGGCGGTCTTGAGCAGGCCCAGCACCGCGATGGGATCGGTGGGGGAGATGAGGGCGCCGAACAGCAGACAGTAGAGGTACGGCATGCCGATGCCC
Source organism: uncultured bacterium (assembly GCA_965371955.1). Taxonomy (GTDB): domain Bacteria; phylum Acidobacteriota; class Polarisedimenticolia; order CBDVAL01; family CBDVAL01; genus CBDVAL01. Next base: position 5,453 of record CBDVAL010000207.1, read on the forward strand.
AGGGCGCCCAGCAGCCACCACGCGGCGCTGCCCACCAGGAAGGTGGAGAGGAGCACACCCACGCTGGCCAGAGAGCCGATGCTCCATTTGCGCTCCGCCAGGTCGTTGAGGTTGATGTGCAGCGCGCCGGCGAACAGCAGGAAGCTGAGCATCCCGTGCAGCAGCGTCTCCTCGAACTCGATGGCGTGGAGCCAGGTCGCCGCCTGGCGCTCCAGCCCCAGGCCGAACAGGCCCAGCAGGTTGAGCAGCACCGACAGCATCAGGGCGATGAGCATGACGCCGATGCTCACCGGCAGGCCGATGAAGCGGTGGTTCAGGTAGCTGAACACCGCCGTCAGGGCGATGAGAAGGGCGAAGATATTGAGGAGTTCCATGGGTCGAGGGCAGCTCTGGCCGCGCAGCGGAGGCCCATCATACATGGCTCCAAAAGAAAGCGCCCCAGGGCCGATCCACCCTGGGGCGATGTATTTTGGAAGGCCAGCGCCGTACCCGTCGGCCAGTAGAGGCACCCCCGCAACAAGGGGCCTGAGGTGGCGGGCCACTTAGCCTCACGGGCTCGCTTGTGAGCCCACCGGGCTTCCGTGACACAGCCGGGATCGCGGCCGCCTCCAAGATACCACGTTCCCCGGCAGGGTCAAGCCATTTTTGACGTGCCCTCACGCATGCCCGGAATGTCCTGGCGGGCACATGAAATCACGTTCCCTGGACTTCCATGACGGGTGGACCCAGATTCTTCCCACGGGGTTCGGTTCGCCGGGGGGGTGACCAGATCACGACAC
>CBDVAL010000208.1:0-6187 GCA_965371955.1 uncultured bacterium
ACGACGCATCCAAATACATCAGCGTCAAGCACACCGAGGGTCACCACTTCAAGCGGGTGGTGGTGCAGCGGGCCATCCTGGAGGAGAAGGGCGTGCCCATGGGGGAGCACTTCACGCTCGACCCAATCTACTACCAGCTGAAGGAGGAGCTCGATGCCATCGTGAAGGAGAAGGGCCTTGTTGCCAGGGAACGTGTGAGGCGCCCGCCCATGCATATCAACGCGGGCGACGGCTTCGCGTTCATCTCCCATCTGGGCGAGGTCTTCCCCAGCGGCTTCCTCCCCCTGGGCGCCGGCAACATCAAGGACCAGTCGCTGGTGGAACTCTACAGAAACTCGCCGTTGTTTCGCGACATGCGGGATCCGAGCCGCTTGCGCGGCCGCTGCGGATACTGCGAGTTCGTCAACGTGTGCGGAGGCTCACGCTCAAGGGCATACGCGGTCACCGGTGACCCGTTCTCGGAGGAGCCGTCCTGCGAATACGAGCCGCACAGCTTCCCGTTCCAGGAGGAGATAGCCTGCCTGGTCGCTTGAAAACGCCAAGGAGCACCCTGTCCGCGCTGGGCACTGTGACCCGGCGTGGGCGCTCGTGTACCTGACAATGAAAGGGAGTCATGAATCACTGCGCGGAAAAGCCTGCAGCTGTTCGCACCGGCTGGGGATCTCTTCTCGCCCGCCTGAGCATGGGGATTCTCGTGTTCGAGGCAGTGAGCGGTTTGCTCATCTCGTTCGGGCCGTTCCATGCCAGCGTGCAATGGGGCCTGCTCCTGCACACGCTGCTGGGCGTCCTGACGCTTCTTCCCATCGCCTGGTATTGCGCGGCTCACTGGCTCGACTACAAGCACTACCGCCTATCCAACGTGGTCTTGCTGGGCTACGTGGCGGTGGTGGCTCTGTTCGTGTGCTCGTTGTCGGGTCTTGTGGTGACATGGCAGGGGCTGTTCGGCGTGCGCACGACGTCGATGTGGCGGAACATTCACCTGTACTCGACGTTTGCCGTCCTGCTCAGCGCAGCTCCCCACCTGCTGCTGCTCATCCCATGGCTCAAGAAAGCAGGCACGTGGAAGACCGCCGCCGGCTACGTACGCTCCACGGCGCTGGTCACCGGGCTGGGATTGCTGGCCATGGTGGCGCTTGCCGCCATGTACTCCGGCACGGTGTACGACAACGAGTTCCCCGAGGACTATAACTTCCTCTACGGCGACGACCGTCCTTTCGCCCCCAGCCTGGCCCGCACGGACACCGGTGGCGCATTCGACCCGCGTTCCCTTGCCGGCTCGCGGACCTGCGGCACGGTCGGCTGCCACACGCAGATCCTGGACGAGTGGAGCGTGAGTTCGCACCGCTGGGCCGCCATGGACGTGCTGTTCCAGGGAATCCAGCAGGTCATGGCCAAGCAGAACGGCGCGGAGTCCACACGCTACTGCGGCGGCTGCCACGATCCCATCTCGCTGTTCTCCGGCACCAAGAATCTGTTCGTGGAGGATCTCACCGGACTGCTGGGCTATCAGGAGGGCGTCTCCTGCCTGGCCTGCCATGCCATCCGGGAGACCGACCTGCAGGGCAATGCAAACTACGTGGTCACCCAGCAGCGCGAGTACCTGTGGCAGTGGAAAGATGCCGGGCCGGAGCGTGTGGCGCGGGACTTCCTCATTCGCGCCTACCCCGAGGAGCACAACAAGCTGAGCAAGCGCATGTTCAAGGCTCCCGAGTATTGCGCCGCCTGCCACAAGCAGTTCATCGACAAGGAAGTGAATCAGGTGGGCTGGGTGCAACTGCAGAACCAGTTCGACAACTGGAAGGCGAGCCACTGGTACCAGGAAGGCGACCCCACCAGGACCGTGGAGTGCCGTGAGTGCCACATGCCGCTGAGTGACTCCAAGGATCCGGCCTCCGGCGACAGCGCCGACTACAACCGCAGCCCCACCGACGGCAAGCATCGCAGCCACCGATTCCTGGCCTCCAACGCCCTGATGCCGCAGATGCTGGAGCTCGAGGGCTGGGAGGAGCAGGCGCGCCTCACGCGCCTGTGGCTGGAGGGCAAGTACGACATCCCCGAGATCCGCGACAAGTGGGCGGAGGGCCCCATCGTCAAGCTGTCATTGGAAGTGCCTGAGGAGATCCCGGCCGGCGAGAAGCTCCCGTTGCGGGTGATCTTCACGTCCAACAAGGTGGGCCACGACTTCCCCACCGGACCGCTGGACATCATCCAGGGATGGCTGGAGATCCACGTCACCGATGATCGCGGCAACGAGGTGTTCACGTCGGGCACCCGGGACGAGGACCACTTCATCGAGCCGGGGACCTTCATGTTCAAGGCGGAGCCCGTGGATCAGTACGGGAACCTCATCGATCGGCACAACCTCTGGGAGATGGTGGGTGTGCGCTACCGCCGGGCCCTCTTTCCGGGCTTCTCCGACTCCGTGGAGTTCCTGGTGGACTGCCCGGGCACGACACCTCGGGAGCCGGTGCCCCGCCTGGACGAGGCCGGCGAACCCGGCGAGGTGATCCTGGACGCCGTGAGCCGGCCCGGGACCTACCACATCGTGGCGTCCCTGCAGTACCGCAAGGTCGACCAGTTCCTGCTCAACTTTCTGCTGGGTGAGGACAACCAGGTCACCGCGCCGGTCACCGAGATCGCCCGGGCCGAGGCGACCGTGAAGGTGACCGGATCTTGAGCTCCGGAAAAGGTGTCAGCCGGCGATACCGGAGGCTGCGATGGACCTGGGCATTCCTGGCCCTAGTGATCCTGGCCGGCGTGTGGATGGGCTACCGTGGCTACTCCCGGCGTCCGGCGCTGCACGTCCCGGGCGAGGACCTGTCGGGCATCACCCGGAATCTGGCCCGCGACCTTCCGCAGGACGCTCCTTCGCCACAATTCACCGACGCCACCGAACAGGCCGGCATCCGCTTCGAGTCGTTTGCCGGACCCCGCAGCTCGCAGCTCCCGGAGGACATGGGCGCGGGCATGGCGTGGGGTGATTTCGACAATGACGGCGACGACGACCTGTTCCTGGTGAGCGCCGGCGGCTCTCTCCATCTGCCGGTGGAGCAATGGGGCCGCAGCGAGCTTCTGGAGAACCTGGGTGACGGGCGCTTCCGGCGCGTGGAGGCGTTTCCCGAGGTGCGCATCATCGGCATGGCGGCGGCCTGGGCCGATGTGGACGCCGACGGGTGGCTTGACCTGGCGGTCACCGGCTACCGCGCCCTTCTCCTGTTCCGCAACCGCGAAGGGCGCTTCGTGCAGGATGCGGCCTTTCCCTCCCCGGACGGGTTCTGGGCCGGCGCGTCCTGGGGCGACTACGACAACGATCGTGACCTCGACCTCTACGTGTGCGGCTACGTGCGCTACCGCGAGCGGTCGGCGGAACAGGCGCGGGAGTCCATGCAGTACGGCAAATCCGTGCCCTACACGCTCAACCCGTCCAGCTATTCCCCCGAACGCAACCTGCTGTTCCGCAACGAAGGCGATGGCACTTTCACGGAGGTGGCCCGGGAGCTGGGCGTGGACAACCGCGAGGGGCGCAGCCTGGGCGCATTATGGCATGACTTCGATTCCGACGGCTGGCTGGATCTCTACGTGGCCAACGACATCTCGGACAACGTGCTGTACCGCAACCGCAATGGAACCTTCGAGGACATCAGCCACGCCGCCTGGGTGGCCGACTACCGCGGTGCCATGGGACTGGCGGCGGGGGACTGGAACGGCGACGGGGATGATGACCTGTTCGTCACCCACTGGGTGGCGCAGGAGAACGCCCTCTACGACTCGTTGCTCGCGGATCTGCGCCAGGCACCGCCTCCGGCGGCCGGCGCCTCCGCGCCACCGGCGCAGGACTCCAGCCTGCGTTTCATGGACGTGGCCGACGAGCGCGGCCTGGGCCAGTCCGCCCTTGCCACGGTGGGCTGGGGTGCGGAGTTCGGCGACTTCGATTCCGACGGCTGGCTGGACCTTGCGGTGTCCAACGGCGGCACCTTCGAGACCGAGGACCGGCCTCCCCTCCTTGAGGCCCAGCGCATGTTCCTGCTGTGGAACCGCGCCGGCGACGGCTTTCACGACCTGGCCGAGGGCAGTCCCGACCTGTCGCAGCCGCGGGTAGGCCGCGGGCTGGCGCTGTCCGACTATGACCAGGACGGCGACCTGGACATGGTGCAGTTCGTCCATGGCCAGGGAGTGAGGCTGCTGCGCAACGACATGGAGGGCGGCCACTGGATTCGGCTGCGCCTGCGCAGTCAGGCAGGGCCGCGCCGGCAGCCGGTGGGACGGGGAGAAGGAGCCACGGTGGTGGCCAGCGTGGCCGGCCGCGAGCTGCGACGCTCCGTCACCGGCGTGTCGTATCTCTCCCAGAGCAGCACGACGGTGCACTTCGGCCTGGGGAACAGCGAGCAGGTGGACGCGCTGGAGGTTCGTTGGCATGCCGGCGGAGTCCAGCGGTATGGTCCCCTGGCGGCCGGCAGAACCTGGGAGATCGTCGAGGGAGGGGCCGACCCCATGGAGGTCCAGACCGTGCCCGCGGCACGGCCGGCGGGCGCGCCGCGGAGCGACCGGCAGCGCCAGGTGACCTTCTGGGAGACGCAACGCGCCGCAGTGCAGGCCATGAAGCGCGACGGCGACAGGCCACGCGCGGCCCGGTTGTTCCGGGAGGCCCTGCTCCTCGATCCCGAGCACGAGGATTCCCTCTACTACCTCGGCCAGTGCCTGGTGGCCCTGGGCGATGAGGAGGGAGCTCTGCGGTCCTTTCGCGAGCTGACCCGGGTGAACCCCTCCAGCCATCGAGGCTGGCGAGGGTGGGCCGCACTGCGCGCCGGCAGCGCCGGGTCCGCCGAGGAACTGGCGCAAGCAGCCGCGGCCCTGGAACGGGCGCTGGAGATCAATCCGGAGGAGACCGGCGCCCTGGTGACGCTGGCCGAGGTGGAGATCTTGCAGGGCCGGCTGGACAGCGCCGAGCAGCGCCTGGAGTGGGCCTGCCGCAGCAACCCGCGCGCGGTGGGCGGATTCTTCCTTCTCGGCTACCTGGCGTGGGTGCGCGGTGACACCGCTCTGGCCCGGCAGCACCTGGAAGCTGCCCTGGAGGCCCGCGGGCCGGAGTGGAAGCCGCCGGGGACCGTGGCGGAGGGGGACGTCCGTAGGGCCATGCACCGGGAGACGGGATTGCTGGGGACGTTCTGGGAGAACTGGCATGACTCGCCGGAGGCCCTGGCGGATGCTTTTGCGGACCTGGATTCCCATGTGGCGGCCCGGCAACGTGAGATCGACGGTGGATGACAGGCGGAGATGCTAGGATCGGTGGGAGGAGGGATACTCGATGACCGATAACGGTGCCCACAAGGATGAGCGCCCCGCGGCGTTCCTGCAGTTCATCAACCGGTTTCCCAAGCTGGGGAAGGCCTGGGACATGATGCGCGAGGCGGAGGACGAGGCCGGACCGCTGGACGAGAAGACACGCAGGCTGGTCAAGCTGGCCATCGCCGCCGCCAGCGAGGCCGAGGGAGCCACGCACTCCGCCGCCCGCAAGGCGCGCCGCACAGGGGCGAGCCTCGAGGAGATGGAACAGGTGGTGGCTCTGGCGGCGAGCACCGTGGGTTTGCCCACCGCCGTGAAGATCTATCGCTGGATCCGGGAGGCGTGACTCTCCTCTGACGCCTCGGCCTGCTTGCCCAGATCCGCCAGGACGCTCATCAGATCCATGGCGCTCACCAGCCCCACCACTTTCTGGTTCTCGGTGATGATCACCCGGTGAATGCGCGCCAGGGTCATGAGCTGAGCCAGCTCGGAGACCGGCGTGTCAGGTCCCGCCGTGTGCACTACCGGGGTCATCATCTCGTGCACCCAGCCGATGTCGTACTCCTCGATGTGAAAGCCGCTGCCGGCGAACGTGGCCTCCAGCTCCGCCATGCGGTAGAAGTCGGAGTTGCTTGACGGTTTGTCGCCACGGGTCAGGTGGTAGAAGACCAGATCCGTCTGCGAGATCACACCCACCAGGCTACCCGACTTGTCCACCACCGGCGCGCCGCTGATGCCCTTCTCCAGGAAGATCCTCTCCAGTTCCCGAAGGCTGGTACCACTCTCCACGCTGACCACGTCGGTGGTCATGATGTCCCGTGCGGTCCATGGTTTTCTGGTCATCGCTGTACCTCCTGGCTGGAAACGACCCGCGTTGGCCGGGCGTACATCCATTCCTCCTCCA
>CBDVAL010000209.1:0-6130 GCA_965371955.1 uncultured bacterium
GTTCAGCACGTAGGTGGTGGCAGTGGTCACCGTGCCCTCAAGCTCATCCAGTTCGTCGTTCATGTACAGGAGGTTGCGACTGGGGTTGAGCCACCCCTGATGGACGTACCTCCAGGGCGCGTGCGTGAGCGCCGACATCTGGAACATGGCCGCCTTGTCGGTGACGTCGACGATGCGCAACCCGTCGTCCTCCGCGAAACAGAATGCAAACTCCCGGCCCGCGTACGTCCCCAGGAAGTAGGTTACAACCTGCATGTCGTGGCAGCGCACGCCGGGGCCGCCGTTCCAGGTGCCGGCCACCGTGGGGTGGACCGGATCGGTGTTGAGGTCCACCGCAGTGATTCCATTGCCGCCGTTTGTGTTGGAAATGGAGAGATAAAGGTAGCCGCTGTTCTCGTCGATGGAGACATTGTGCGCATCGGTGAAGCCGACGCCCAGGTCCGTGGTGTTCACCAGGGTGACCTGGTTGGCGTCGATGGCGGACAGGTCCACGATCTGCAGGCCAGTGACGACCTGATCCGCCACCAGGTACGCGTGCTGCCCGTAGGCAGCCATGGCCCGCCAGGACGTGGACGAACCCGCGCCGTTCACGTAGCCGACCACCGCCGCCTGGGACGGGTCCGTCACGCGCACGAAGGCCACGCCTTTCTGCAGACCCATGATGGCGTATTCCTCACCTCCAGGTGAGACGTAGTGCCACAGGTCGTTGCCCGCCAGGTGGCCGCCGGGGAACAGCCTCAGCGGAATGCGCGAGCGCAGCAGCACCCGCGAGGCGTCGAAATCGCAGGCATCACCGACCCCGTCACCATCGGCGTCACCCTGACCGAAGTTGGCATCGAAGGGACAGTTGTCCAGCGGGTCCACCAGCAGATCGTTGTCGGAGTCGCACTGCAGCAGGGTCTCCCGCGGAACCGTGTCGCTGGTCAGCCCCAGGCTGCCCTCCTGTTCCGCTTGCAGCGCGCTGACGACGTAGACGTAGCCGTCGCCCAGCGGCGGGATTCCCGGGTCGAAGAAGAAGGGGTCGGTGGCGAACGAATAGCCCGCGCCGCACAGCGCGGGCAGGTCCGACACGGTGCCGCGAACCGCCCGGTACATGGTGGCCCCCGGCACAGCATCCCACAACACCACCGAGCCGATCAGCTCGAGGTTCTGCACCTCCGGCGGCACGGCCGGCAAGGCCGGCGCACCGCCCATCACGGCCAACAGCACCCCCACCACCATCCTCTGGATCAAGCCGACACCTCCCGAGAGCTTCCCGACCAATATCCCATCCCGGGTGCCGCGCCGCCACCCCAGATCTTCGCCCCGGCCGAGATCCGTGCAGTGGAAACCCCCGACAGGATAGCAGTCCCAGGCCACCAGGCTCCCCGCCGGGAACGAACCGCCGGGGCGTGCTGCGTGGGGCCTTTCAGTTGATGGGGCGATCCAGGGCGCGGTAGTGGATGGCTTCGGCGAGGTGGCGGGGTTGCACCCGGGTATCCTGGCCGAGGTCGGCGAGGGTGCGGGCCACGCGCAGGATGCGGTGATGGGAGCGGGCGGAGAGGCCCAGCCGGATGACGGCGCGCTCCAGGAGTGCATGGCCCGCGGCATCCAGGGGCACCCAGCGGTCGATCTGCCGGGTGCTCATGCGTGCATTGCAGGGATCGGAGGGAACGGCGTCCACGGCCGGCCCGGCGGACCGCGGAGCGAAGCGTCTCTGCTGTGCCGCGCGAGCCGCCTCCACCCGCAGGCGCACCGCAGAGGACGCCTCGCCCTCCGGCGCCCTCAGGAGCTCATGGTAGCCCACCGGCGGCACCTCCACGTGCAGGTCGATGCGGTCCAGGAGCGGGCCGGAGAGCCGCGCGCGGTAGCGCTCCACGTGGGCGGAGGTGCACATGCATTCGCGCCGCGGGTCGCCGCGATACCCGCAGGGACAGGGGTTCATGGCGCCCACCAGCGCAAAGACCGAGGGAAACGTGAGGCTGCGCCGGGCGCGTGCGACGGTGACGTGGCCATCCTCCAGCGGCTGGCGCAATGCCTCCAGGCTTGCACGGGTGAACTCCAGCATCTCATCCAGGAACAACACGCCGTGGTGCGCCAGGCTGATCTCACCCGGCCGCGGCAGCGAACCGCCGCCCACCAGGCCGGCCGCCGAGATGCTGTGATGCGGCGCCCGGAACGGCCGCCGGCGCGAGATGGCCCCGGCATGGGACTCTCCCACCGCCGAGCGGATACAGGCGACCTCCACCGCCGCGGCCTCCGACAGCGACGGCAGGATGCCCGGCAGGCAGCGCGCCAGCAAGGTCTTGCCGGAACCCGGCGGCCCGATGAGCAAGAGATTGTGGCCACCGGCAGCGGCCACCTCCAGAGCCCGGCGTGCGCCGGGCTGGCCGCGCACCTCGCGGAGATCGCGCGCCGGCACCGGTTCCTCTCCGAACGGGGCAGGCGGCTGCGGCGAGAGCATGCTGTCGCCGTTGAGATGCGCCACCACCTGGAGCAGATGCCGGGCGGGGAACACCTGCACTCCGCCCACTGCGGCGGCCTCGGCCGCGTTCTCCTGCGGCACCACCAGTCCTTGCAGGTTGTGTCGCCGCGCGGTGACCGCCGCGGGCAGAGCGCCCGGCACCGGCCGTAACCTGCCGTCCAGGGATAACTCCCCCAGCAACAGCAGGTCCGGCACCGCCCGGAGTTTCACGGTGCCACCGGCGCCGAGGATCCCCACCGCCACCGGCAGGTCCAGCCCCGAGCCCACCTTGCGCAGATCCGCCGGCGCCAGGCTCACGGTGAGGCGCGAGCCGGGAAACGGGAAGCCGGAGTTGCGGATGGCCGCTCGCACACGCTCCTGGCTCTCCCTCACCGTGGTGTCCGGCAGCCCGACGGTGAGAACCCGCGGCAACCCCTGGCGCGAGTCCACCTCCACGTCCACCACCACCGCCTCGATCCCCACCAGGGCAGAGCCCCGAACCCGGCACACCCCCATCACGCCTCCCCGGATGGCCGAAGCTCTCTGACAAAAAAAAGAGCCGGCGCCGAACCCGGCCACCAGCTCTCTCGGGGATCATGCTATCGCAGCGTCAACCGGCCATCAAGAGCGCCGGCGCGTCACTCCCCCACCGCTGCCGCGCCCGGCTGCGGCGGGTGCAGCGCCAGCACCAACGGAAGCTCCGCGGGCGCCAGGCACTTGCGATCATCACAGGCCTGGTAGCGCAGTTGCAGGCGCGCCAGCCGCGGGCCGCCGGCGGCCCCCTCCGCCACCTCGAGCCGGAACGGGATGGATATCTCGCCCTGGTAGACGGACATGGGCGCCTCGGCGAACGGTAGATCGATCTCGACGCCCGGCGGGAACTCCACCGGACCCAGTGACAGCCCGTCGCCCAACCCATCGCCGGACAACAGCGTGGCCACCAGTTTCTCGTCGTTGGGGCGGTTCGAGTTGATGTGCCAGCCCGGCCGGATGGCGAGGGTCAGGCGACCCTCCACCGCTGCACCCGGGTGCAGGGCAACATGATCCGGATGCAAGCGCACCGCCAGGATGCCGCGCAGGTCGCGCACCGACGGGCCGGTTTCACCGTGTCGCAGCGCGTCGGCAGCCGACAGCATGTAGCTGAACGCCATGGGGGAACGGATGATGGGATCGGCAAAGCTCGCCAGCGTCCCCTCGGCCTTTTCGAGGTAGCGCGCCTCGCCGGTGAAGCGCGCCAGCCGGGTGAGGTCATCCACAGCCACGGCATTTCCGGACGGGATGGCGCCGTCGTAGCTCTCCTTGCTGCGCACCAGGAGGTTGGCGTGGTCCGCGGGAGTGGAGAAGAAGCCGCCCTCCCCGTCCTCGTCGTAGAACAGCTGCAGCATCGTATCGGCCAGAGCCCGCGCCTGCTGCAGCCAGCGCTCCTCCCCGGACGCGCGGTAGAGCTCCAGCAGGCCGTCCACGAAGTAGGCGTAGTCCTCCTGGAAAGCGCGGATCCTCGCCTTGCCGGCGCGCGAGGCGCGCAGCAGGTTGCCACCCTCGTCCCGGTTCGTGGTCAGCACGTATTCCGCCGCCCGCCGCGCCGCTTCCACATACGCCGGCTCGTCCAGGATGAGCCCGGCACGCGCAAAGGTCCCGATCATCATGCCGCTCCAGCCGGCCAGAACCTTGTCGTCTCGCAGTGGCCGTTCCCGGCGCGCGCGCACCTCGAGAAGCTTGCCGTGCATCCCGTTCAGCCGCGCGCGCCACTCGCCCGCCGACATCTTGTGGGCCGCTGCAAACACCCCTTCATCCACCGCGACGCGCAAGTTGTTCAGGCCGTGCTCGAAGTTACCGCTCTCGGTGACGCCGTAGAACGCCGCCAGCAACCCGGCATCCTCCTCCCCGAGCACCTGCACCAGCTGCACCGGGGTCCAGGCGTAGAACAGACCCTCCTCGCCCTCGCTGTCGGCATCCTCCGCGGTGTAGAACCCCCCCTCGGGGGAGGTCATGTCGCGCTGCACATACTCCAGCGTCTCGCGCACGATGCGCTCGAAATCCGCCCGACCGGTGAGCCGCGCCGCCTCCAGGTAGGCCCGGCCCAGCCACGCCTGGTTGTAGAGCATCTTCTCGAAGTGCGGCACTTGCCAGCGCGCGTCCACCGAGTAGCGGTGGAACCCGCCGCCCACGTGGTCATAGATCCCACCGGCCGCCATCTTCTCCAGCGTGAAGACCGGGATCTCCAGCGCGTTCGGATCGCCGGTGCGCTCGTAGCGTCCCAGCAGGAACAGCAGGTGGGTCTCGTTGGGAAACTTGGGCCGGCTCCCGAAGCCGCCGTTTTCGCGGTCGAAACGCGCCGCCATCTGCTGCACGGCCTGCTCCAGCGGCTGGTCGGTCAGCGTGCTTGCCGCGCTGGCGGTGCGGCTGCGCTGCACCAGCGATGCGGTCATGCGATCCGCCACACTCTCCACTTGCTGCCGCTTCTCCTGCCACGACTGCGCCAGCCCACTGAGGATCTGCAGGAACTTGGCTTTCGGGTAGTACGTGCCGCCGTGGAACGGCCTCAGGTCCGGCGTCAACCACACCGACATGGGCCAGCCACCGCGTCCGGTCATCATCTGCACTGCCGTCATGTAGAGGTCGTCCACATCCGGGCGCTCCTCACGGTCGACCTTGATGGAGACGAAGTGCCGGTTGAGCATCGCGGCCACTGTCTCGTCCTCGAACGACTCCCTCTCCATGACATGGCACCAGTGACAGGTGGAGTAACCCACGGACAGAAAGATGGGCTTGTCCTCCCGGCGCGCCTTCGCGAACGCCTCCTCGCCCCAGGGGTACCAGTTCACCGGGTTGTGGGCGTGCTGCAGCAAGTACGGACTGGTCTGGTTGGCAAGGGCATTGGTGTGCAACGGAGTCTCCTCGGGCGGGCCGGCGGCGGACAGATCGGCCCACGCCGCCCACATGCACAGCGCCAGCACACCGATGCGGATGCTTCCTGGTTTTCTCAATCTCTTCTCGACCAGCAGGTGGGCGGAAATACGCCGGTTGGCAAGGCCTCAGCGTACCACAAGCTCATCCGTATCGGTGTCGGCCCGAACGCGATAGAGGCTGTAGTAGAGCGGCTCGGACTGCGTGATGAACATCTTCTCATAGGACAGGACCTGCAGCAGTTCGAGCTCCAGGTCGGGTCCGTCCGTCGACCATGGATCGCGCCGTGGCGAGATCTTGATCACGTAGTCGGGTGGATTCTCCTCCAGGTACCTCTCCACCTGCCCTCGCTTCTTGTACGGGATCACCGCGGGGGTGACCAGACCGTTCATGTCCAGGATCTCGCGACCGGAGTAGTAGCCGATGGCGCCGATGTTCTCCACCGCCACGGTGGCGTCGGCCGCCGTGTTCTCCCCCAGCCACCGCCCCAGCTGCACGTTGACCCGCTGCATGGAACGGCTGTACTCCTGCGATGCCGGCCCCAGCACCCAACCGGTGGCCCCGAGGTTCTGGGCGGCCGTGAGCAGCACCACGGCCGCCAGGGCAGCCCGCCGTCGCGACCCCGCCACGTGCCAGGCTGCGGCCAGCCCGGACGCCAGCACCAGCGGCGTCCACAGCAACAGGTAGCGCGAGTACGCGGTCACACCGCTGGCGCTGTAGAGCAGCGGCAACCCCACCAGCCACAGAGCCAGCAGGCCGTGACGACGCAACCCGGACGCG